>JBCCNK010000378.1:0-2162 GCA_039025875.1 Pseudomonadota bacterium | reverse complement strand
CGGCAGGCGGCGGCGACCCGCTCGCGGGCCCTGGCAGCCGACCCGAGCATGTCTGCATCCACGGCGATCGATGCGGATGAGCTAGACCTCGCCCGAGCAGAACAGCAGGCGCTACGGGATTCTGTTCGTACATCCAGGGCTTTGGCACGGACCGGGTTGCGCTCACAGGTACTGGCCTGGGTTGATCGCAAACTGAGGCTCCGAAGTGAGCTACTGTCGGATGGCGTCATAGCGGTAGTGTTTGGAGAGGCCGCGGTTTATGGACCTGCAGGACCCCAATGGCAAACCGAATTCCGGTCTCTTCGACCTAGAATCGTAATGGCTTCGCGGCGCCACAACGGCACTGCGCTACGGGGCAACAGTCGTGTGAGTACCGCGGACAATCAGGAAGCAGTAGTGTTGTTTCTAGACAGTTTTTCTGTGCTCGTAGCCACGCCCAATACGCTGGTTGCAGTGTATCCACCATCGAACCGTCCTGCTCGCCGAAGAACATCCCCGGCATACCTCGAGACTGGTAATCTGCGCGAGGCACTGGACGGCCTTCGTGGCAACTAGTCGCGCGCAAAAATAAAGCCGGGGACGCCTTGGCGCAAAGCTTGCACAACTCTCGCACGTAGCTTCGCTGCTGCAACGGATTAATCAACGCTCCGTGGCGCGACGCCGACACCAGCTGGATTCGAGCACTGCCCTCATGGGTTCACCGGGAGCGTGTTTCCAATGTAACGATGGAAACTATGCCCTATAAAGAGCGTTTAGCCGTTAAGACAAGCTGAAAGCTATCGACGCCGGGACCGTCAACGAGCGGATGTGCGAGGTCTATGTGCAGCACACGGTCGCGTCGTGTTCTTATTGACTCGAGTCGCAGACCAAGGCCGACATTGGAGAGTATCCCAAAGTGATCTCCGCTGCGTTCGGGCACCCACTCGGGGGCAGTTTCGCCAAACCATGCCCGACCGACATCGACGAAGGCAGCGAAACCGACACGAAACAGATCAAAAGGAGACCAATCGGAATAGTAGCGCTGTTCTAGCGTCGCAAGATAACTGCGATCTCCTGGCTGGTAGCGACTGGGATAACCACGTAAGTCAGTGTCACCACCCAGGGTGAGTTGCGATTCCGGATCCAGGTCTCGGGTAAAGTTCAGGCGCAGGCGCGCGTACAGCCCGATGCGCGAATTTGAACGTAACAGGTAGTCGAGCTCTGCTCTGGATACAAAGTCTTCGGTGCCCTGCCCCGAATCCAGATCATAGCGACCGCTTAAGCCCGCGCTAAAACCAAGTAGCTGGGATTCGGTCAGGTACCAGCGTTTCGATGCGCCAGCCGAGTAAAGCAGCGTGCTCCCATCGCCGCCGAAGACATCGGTGGACCAGCCCACCCGCACAGTGGTGCGCAAGCCAAGACTCAAGTCCTCAGTACGTTCCACGCGTTGCAGGTTCTCACCGCGCACGAAACGATCTTCTATGCGTTGCCAGCTCACGAATGGGTAGGCGAAGCGCCGCTCAACAAGCTGGTCACCAGGAAAGTCGAGAGGGAATACGTAACGCTCATCGTCGAAAGCAAAACCAAGGCTGAAGCGATCTACCCATCCCTGCACGCGGCCGTGAGAAGTCCCGATAAAAGCGTCCGCTGTCTGACGCTCGACATCTATATCGAAGAGCGTTTCACTGAGAAACTCAAGAGGCTGCTCCCGAGTGACAGACGAGATCGCAGCACCGGTAGCCCATGTGGTATCAAGAGCGAAGAATGGGCGTTCAACGCGGGCCCCGAAAACGTCGCCATCATCATTGCTCGTAGCGGTCAGATTTGCGGTCCATCGAGTGCCTGCGATGTTTGGATCTGAGTAGGAAAACTGAAGCCCGGCTCTATCCTGGTCCGATTGGTAGCTTAAGGAGAGCGCCTTTCCCAAGCCCAGAAGGTTGGTTTCGGTGATTCCGAAATCGGTCTGGTTGTCTCCGCCGGCACGAGCAAAACCCAAACTTGGCGTTAACGTCCAAACGTCGCGAACGATTACAGCCAGGCCGATGCCATCAGCGCAGCGCTTTTGAACGATCAAACGCGCGTCATACAGGAACCGGGTGCGGCGCAAGATGCGCTCAGCTTCCTCAAGTTCCTCATTGGTGACCCGGTCACCGACGGCGAAGGGAAGCGCCGCACGCAACGTG
>JBCCNK010000377.1:0-2292 GCA_039025875.1 Pseudomonadota bacterium | reverse complement strand
AAGCGATGTCCTCACGTAGCGCCAGGCTGGTTAGGGTCCGTGATCAACCTCAACGAAAGCAGTCGAAAAAGAATGACCGCAGAAAGAGGAAGAGATAGAACATAGGCGAATTCGATCAAATACATCGGAAGAAGAACGAAAACTAGTCCCGTCATGGTTACGTACCCTAGAGTCGTCCAGCCCTGAAATGGAATCGGTACAGGTGTAAAGACAAGCGTGCCGACCGCAACGAACAGTAGCCGTCTGACCTTCACAGTCATCGGGACACGCCGGGTCAGACGCCAGATGGTCAAAAATACGAGGGAACCAAGAGCCATCGGCACGCCATATCCCCGAGCGAAGCGTCGCAGCTGTCGCAGTCTTCGCTGGTTGCGCTGTTCCGACGTGCCTAACAGCTCCCCACCTTTCCAACGTTCCAGCCGCCTTTTGAGAAACGCACTTAGCTCTTCCCTCGAAAACTTATCGAGTTCTTCGATAGGGACACCCCTCGCAGGATGACCCTCGGTCAAGACATTTAGTTCCGACGCGGGAAGACCCATGAGTTCTGGAAAGATCTCATCGCGCAACAGGTAGTAGTGATCGAGCTGCTCTTCAGTCCAGAAATCGTTGTAAGCAACGTGGTGTACCCATATTCGCCGCCCCTTGCACTCGGTGGTAACGCTCAACCGTTTCTGATCGACTCTGGCCCCAGCCAGAGTCCACGCTTGATAATGGCGGCAAAAGTCTGCGGCGCCTCCATACTTTGGGCTTTGCTCCGCTTGGTAATCGAACGCCGCTAGTTCGGCATCAAGCAGGCTAAACAGCGTACTCGGCAGCTCTGTGCTGTTCATACTCCAAGACCCGTTTAACGCCCTTACATGGCTCTGACCAAAGGAAAGCGCGAATAACCACATGCATGGAATCCCAAGCCCAAGAACCAGCTGCAATCGGTGCCTCATTTCGCGCCTTTATAGGAGATACAGAGATTGGTTAAGCACGGATTTGCAGACTGCCGCAAAGGGTTGATCGATTACCTGCTAGCCTCAACCGCTCGAACGTCAGGACTCTGGTTTTCAACACTGGTTGACCGTTCAGACTCCGCCGGCGACCGTCAGAAATCTCCGAGCGCCACCTCATCAGCACAGCCGATTGACTTGCCAGCCATCGAGCGTTTCCAACACGTCTTCCAGATGTTGCTCCGGTGGCACCTCGTCCCAGGCGGTGAAGTTTGAAAACACGTGTTCTGCGCAGACTGTGGCCGGCGTCGGTGATTCGAGAGCCGCGCGACCGTACGGTCCCGAAACACTGCCGATACTCTCTTCTTCAGACACATACACACGCCAGACACACCACTGCTGAGGTTCACCGTCATCCGTCGTCGACGCTAGGGTTGCTCCAAGCTCGATGCGCTCAGGCTCCTCACCGAGTTCTGACGGATACATAAGCCACGCAACCATTTCTGCAGCGGCAAACCGCTCAAAGGAAACAAACTCTTCAGGCAGCAGGTCCAGTTGATCTCTACCCGACAATTCCCCGTACAGCCGAGGAAGGGTTTCGTAGGAAGACGCGCAGCGCTCGATAAGCTGGGTTGGTGGCGACAGTCCTCGCTCCAGCAGCGCGGCAACGAGAAACAACGATAGCAGCGGATCTTCGAGGTCCATTGCTGGATCGAGAACCCCAAGGCGGCACGCGGGGACGATGCCAATCAGATCAATCCAGGCACCAAGCTGCGTGCGCAGGTAGAAGTACTCCTGATTGCGCTGCCAATGCCCGGCAACGATTGGCTGCAGCTCCATCGCACGGGTCAGCGCCTGCGCGCACGCGCGCTCCAGGTGGCCACTGCAGACATTGAGCTCTGCCGGGTCGAGATGCCCGCGCTCTACCGCCAATCGCACGAGGTTCGTAGCGTCGGCAATGTGCTCGCCCGGTTGCTGGAGAAAGGTCACGATGTACTCGCGTACGTGTTCGGTATGCTTGTTAAGCTTGGAGAACACTCTCGGATAGAGTCGGGGGCATCCGAAGCGATCGATGAGCCGATGCAACACGATCGCGGCGGCGCCGGGTTCCTGATACGCCAGCACCTCGATCATTAATGTGCGCTTGCGTTCTGGGCAGCCTTCGAATTCGGCCTCAATGGCCTCCACGAAGGCTTGGTCCTGAAATCGCCGAAGAAACGTTGCAAGCTCGTGTCCAAGGTCAACGTGATCGCGGTGAAGCTCGGCAGATGCAATCATGCGTATCAGTGTGACCCCATCCTCGATCTCAAGCTCAAAACCAGGCTCCCGGTCCAGTAAGGCCTGGAGCCCTTCCTTT
>JBCCNK010000376.1:0-2318 GCA_039025875.1 Pseudomonadota bacterium | reverse complement strand
TGCAGGACTTGTAGTCAATGAGAATTCGCCGGTTTTGCATTTTAGCCGATGAAATGGCCCGCATGGCGTTAAAAGCCGATGCGTCTCGGTTCTACCTCGGTTATCTGTGGTGGGTGCTCGAGCCTTTGCTGTACGTGGCAGTTTTTTTCCGGGTTTTTGACGTGCTTCTGGGCAGCCCCAGAGCCGATTTCCTCGCCTTCCTGATGTGCGGCAAGCTCACATTCGTGTGGTTTTCAAAGTCGGTCGTACATGCTTCGCGAAGTATCCTCGCGGCGAAGGGACTGATAGGAAAGATTGACTTGCCCAAGGCCCTCTTCCCCATCGCGTCTATTCAGCAGAGCATGTACAAGCAACTCGCAGTGTTCGCTCTACTCTTTGTGTTCCTTGTTGGCAGCGGTCACAGCATCAGTTCGCAATGGCTGTGGTTACCCCTCATAGTAGTGGTGAATTACCTGCTCATCGCTGCCTGTGCCATGGCAGCGTCCGTGATGGTGTGCATAGCCGAGGACATTGCCATGCTTGTTTCTCTCGCTATGGTATTTCTGCTTTTCAGCTCCGGTGTATTTTGGGATCCGAGGGCACTGGATCCTGGTGCGACGGAACTGCTGTTTTTGGTGAATCCGATAGCGTTTCTCCTAGATTCCTATCGTCAGGTCCTGATGAAATCCGTCGCGCCGGAAGCCGCGCACCTGGTGTTGCTGGGTGCAGCGAGCGCGACTGCCTGTGTTTTGATCGCGTGGAGCATGCATCGATTGAGTCGCTACCTCGCCTTGCGAGCCATTACTTCATGAGCGATAGTGATCGCAAGGCGCTTCTGGAGCTAAGGCGTGTTTCGCACAGTTACCGCGCTCGTCGCTCCAACTATGAGCAGGGTGAACATCGAGTGCTGGATGATGTATCCCTAAGTGTGTATCGCGGACAAACGCTCGGCGTGATCGGCCGAAACGGCGCTGGAAAAACAACCCTTCTTCGGCTCATGGCAGGTATTCTTGAGCCCAATCAGGGTCAGGTATGGCGCCGCTCAGGCGTGAAATGCAGCCTCTTATCACTGGGACTCGGGTTTCAGGATCAGCTCACCGGACGCGACAATGTTCTTCTGTCGGCGCTTCTCCAGGGAGCAACGAGGGCAGAAGCTCACGGATGTCTAGAGCCTGTCAACGAGTTTGCTGAGCTAGGGAGGTCCTATAACGAGCCCGTCAAGACCTACTCTGCGGGCATGCGAGCGCGGCTGGGTTTTGCGACTGCGTTGCAGACGCGCGTAGATGTGTTGTTGATTGACGAGGTGCTGGCCGTGGGCGATCGGCAGTTTCGTGCCAAGGCAGCTTCGGCTATGCAGCGGCACCTCGAGGGAGCGCAGACCGTCGTTCTAGTATCACACAACGAAAATCAGCTAGAGCGTTTGTGTGACCGCGTGGCCTGGATAGAGAATGGGCGCCTGCGTTTGGTTGGCGGGGCCACTGAAGTTATGACTCAGTACAAAACCACAAGTGAATAGTCAGCCGCCCGCGAAACGTAATCTGGGCCCGATCTCGATGCATAGACCGCTGAACCTATCTGGATAGGGGCGTATACGTCCGGCGAGAACGACAGGCACCGCAGCTCGAACGCCAGACACGAGCATTCAGATTAGTTTTCGATATGCCTCAACGCTCAGCTCAGCAGTCTTATCCCAGGTGAACAATCGAGCACGTTTGCGTCCCCTTTGCTCCAGATCTTCTATCAGTGCATCGTCTTCCGTAACACTCTGGAGAGCCCCGGCAATCTCATCCTCGCTCGTCGGGTCCACGAGTAGCGCGGCGCTACCAGCGACCTCGGGGATGGACGTGGTGTTTGAGGCAATGACGGCGGTGCCAGCGGCAAATGCCTCAAGAACCGGTAGTCCAAAGCCCTCGGCGAGGGACGGAAGCACCAGGGCTCGAGCCAAGGCGACAATAGCGGGTAAGTCCGCGCCATCCACGTATTCCAGCCAGCGCACGTGAGTCAGTGAGTTCGAACTTAACCTCCGTTTAAGAGCATCGACGCCCCACCCGACTCGACCAACAATTAGCAGCGGATATGCCTCTCGTAGTATCGATGGAATGGCTTCGTGCGCCCGGATCAGCCCTTCAAGATTCTTGCGCGGCTGTAATGTCCCGACAAAAAGTAGATAGCTCGGAGGCAATCCATATCTGCTGGCGACTTCGGCCAGTAGCGCCGGGGACGGTTCGGCAAACCACTTTTCATCTACCCCTAGCGGAATAACATCGATGTTGCTTGCCGGAATTGAGAAGTGCTCTTCAATCGTCTCTCGTGAGAACTTCGATACCGTGATTATCCGG
>JBCCNK010000375.1:0-2434 GCA_039025875.1 Pseudomonadota bacterium | reverse complement strand
GTGGCTTTAGTCATGCTGTTGCCGCTTCTAACTCTACGGTAATTTTGGTGCCCTCGGTAAGCTTTGACGCTAGGGTAAATTTAGCATTGATCACATCAGCCCGATTAGACATCGAAGTCATTCCGAGCCCGAGATTCTTGGTAACTGCTTCTTCGAAACCACAGCCGTCATCCTGAACTGTCAGCACAATGCGACCGTCGACTCGTTCCAGGGAGAGAGAGCAAAGTGTGGCTTGGGCGTGCACTACCACGTTGTGTACCGCTTCTTGAACAATTCTGTACAGATGTATCTTTTTCTCCTCGTCGATTTCATGCTCCTCCACCAAGAGATCAAAGCGAAACTCTAGCCCTCCCTCTGTCTGAAATTGACGGCAGTAAACTTCTATTGCGTTTGCCAGACTAAGACGATCTAACTGGCTCGGGTGTAAGGTGTGGGAGAGCTGACGAACCTCACCGATGCTTTCCCGCAGCAGCAACAGAGCATCGTCTGGACTCATCATCGGTTGCTTGTGATCGGCTGCATTGGCCATGGACTGCAAGTGGATACTAAGAGCGGAAAGGTTGGGACCAACTGAGTCATGCAGTTCCCGCGCGATACGCGAGCGATCCTCTTCCTGCTTTGTCAGCATGCGCTGATTAAAATCTCTCTCAAGCGCCAGAGTTTCCGCTTGCGCAACTAGTTTCTCCCGTTCTGAAACCTTGATTCGATAAGCCATGAACAGCGACAGAAGAAGAGTTTCTAGCGCCGTTGTGACTTCTAAAAGGTGCGAAAAGAAGAAGTTTTCCGGAAGCGCGCCAAACTGGTAAAAAAGCGCCCCTAAAGCGCCAGGGCAGATGCTCAGCAAGAACGGCAGCGCAATGTATCGAGCTGTGCTCACGCGCGCCTTCAGAGCCGCCACTATCATATGCGTGATTGAACCTAAGGTTAGGGCGATCCCTGCATAGATGAACATAGTGCCGATGTAGTAAGGCAGGAAAAACGCTGGCGCCATGAGTGCTGCGGTAGCTAGGTAGACCTGCCGCATTTGTCTTGCCAGTTTCGGAAGATGTTCCGCCACTCCAATAAACGAGCTGACAAAAGGAATACCGGTTAGGCACATGACGGTGAGTGCGACCGGGTTGACGTAGTTCGTTGAGTTGCTCGCGAAAGGCCATAAATGCTGCGCCGCATAACCTGACAGAGAGGCGATGACTACGGCGGCGCTAATGTGATAGGCCACGTAATATAGATAGGTGAGATCTCCTATTCCGGCCAGCACGCCAATATTGAACAAAATCATCGCCGCCAGAACACCGAGCAGGATTGCATACACCAAGTCCGTATTCCGATCTTGGTCGAGAAATTCCCCTTCCGCCTGGATCGACCAATCAACGCGCAAAACTCCGCTGGAGGAAGAACGCAAGTAGTAAACCCCAGCCTCAGAACCGAGAGGAAAAACATGCAGGCGGTGTTTGTACGGTTTTTCCGAAAAGGGAACCGCATCGCCTGAGACAATCGCTTGATCCAGTTCTGGGCCGGACCCACCAGAACGGTAGAGCACCGCATGGTCTAGATAGGCCGGACCTATTACCAGGACCCGTTCGGGGGAATGGAGTGGTAATTCGGGAACTTCGATCCGTAGCCAAACAACGGAATTGTTGGATCCGCTCACGCTACTGGTGGAACTCGATTCCCACAATTCGTTAGCCGGTGGGAGAGGGTTTTCTGGAACTTCTCGCTTACCGTCTCTTTCAATCCACAAGGCTACGGATGAAGTGGGAACACTCTCGAAGGAAAAAGCTGAAAGAGGAAAACAACAAAGAACCAATGCACAGCAAAGGCCACGAAGCTTACTCACAAGTAAACCGTAGGACAGTGGCTGCAGCCCTCCATCTGCTTCTACCCTTGCGTCGGCATTCACAGTGATCTCTGATTCAAGCTTTTGGAACTCGGGCTAAGAACTGCTCAGTCACTTCGCGAATGGAACCGATGAGTCCGATGAGGCAATTGCCGATTTTTTTACTGATCAAAAGCCCGTTCCTCTTCGCACGTGCTCGATGGATCTTGTCAGCTAGTACACACTGTTATGGCGATCTTCGCTAGATCTGATTTTGCTAGAGGGATTGCGGCACTCCATTGTCGTCCTTCGACTTAGGGAGTGCTATCGACTGAAGACTCTCGCTCGGCCAGCAACTGTCGTATACGCGCGTGTTCCGCCTCATCCAGAGGAAAGCTCCACATCAGCGCGATGGCAATGCCCTTGAACAGCAGGCTGGGGGCAGCGTACAGGATTGCTAGAATCCGGATATCTTCTGGAAGATTCTGGGTACTCGTTGCGTCGAACCCGATCGCGTCCAGCACCGGGAAAATCATGCCTACTGCAAGCGCATAGGCGAGCTTTGATGCGGTGCCCCATAACGCGAAGAACAGACCGGGTCGTCGTTGCCCGTTCTCG
>JBCCNK010000374.1:0-2501 GCA_039025875.1 Pseudomonadota bacterium | reverse complement strand
GTTACCGGTCAGAACGCAGACTACCTTGTAAAGGCCGTCATTCCGGATATGGACTACTACGAGCGATTTCTACTGGGGCGACTGACACGGATTGAAGGCGTCACCGACGTACATTCAAGCTTTGTCCTTCGAAAGGTAATTCAGCGAACGGACCTTCCTCTCGATCATCTGACTTAGATGTTTGATCCGGGGTGTTTGATCTGGGACGTACGACCTAGCCTGCTAACTTGGCGTCTGGCCATGTAATCGACAGCACCTGATCACCTCGACTCTCCGGCAAGCGACCAGGGCGGGAACGGCGAGCACCCTAGGGCGCGGTACTCCCTAGCAGTGAACAGCTCACTCAACCCGTTGTTATTGAGGAATATGTCGACATACAGCGCGCATTTGAGTCGCTGGCCCAGGTAGTCATCCTCCAGTAACTCAGCTTTGATTGAATCATTCGATAACCAGTATCGCTCTGCGTTCAGGCGCCCATCGGGTGTCGAATCCAATTGCAACAGCCAGGGTTCGGCAGCACGCCAGCGTGGCCAGGTGGTTCGTGTACCACTGCGGCCGCCTCCGGGGTCGCCGTGATAGGCAAACCCGGCCCAGTAGTCGCGCATACTTCTCGCCAGCAACTCCCGCGATTCACGGTTCCCGCGATGGAAAACACCAGGAATATGGGGTGCAAATATTGGCTTGAAAAGAAAATCCAGTTCCAGGGCATGAGCCGCACCGAGAACCTCGGGAAGATCGACAAGCCACATTTCCCGCATGTCGTCCCAGTCAAAGCGATAGGCAAATAGCGGTGGCGAATTGGAAGTGGTACTCATGGATTGCAGTGGCAGATCGACGCCTGCCGCTTTCCAGGCGCCGCTGTGGTAGCGACTGACACGCGCGTAGGTTTCCCTGTCACGCGGCGTCGGAAAAACCCCAAACCGCCGTTTAGTAAAACGCTCCGATAGAATCAGAAAGAGTTTTTGCTCATCGCGGTTGCTCCCGAGAACCAGGGGGACTCGGTTCCATTCGTCCCCTGCTGCAAACACATCCGGCAGAGGCTGAGCAGGAATAACTACGCCATCCCGAAACAGAGCAGGCGCCGGGTACATTCCGCTTTTCGTCGCGAGTGGTTTCAGCAGGTCGGCAGCAGATCGGCCACGTAGATAGCTCATCAGTTCCTCGGCGGGCAGCCGGGCAATGAGCTCTGTCAGTTCGCCCTCGGCCTGCTCAGGCGAGCGTCGTAGCCAGCGTAGAAGCAGCTCGTAAGAACTGTTGGGGTGACCTGGACTTGGGTTACTTGCCGGGCTCTCCGCTCGTTGTTTAGAGAACGTACCGGGAAAACCGCTCTGAATGATGGCTCCGTGAAACAGTCCGGTCGCCAGCGGTGAGGCAAGCAGCCCAAAGATGTTCCTTCCCCCGGCTGATTCACCAAACAGAGTGACACGACCGGAGTCACCTCCGAAGGTCGAAATGTTGTCGCGCACCCAGGTGAGGGCACGGACCATATCCAGTAGCGCAAAGTTGCCGGACGCCTCGTACTCGCCATCGGCACTCTCGCGGATGATTCGATGTGAAAACCAACCGAGCACCCCGAGACGATAGTTAAACGTGACGATAACGATGCCCTGTTCCTGGGCGAACTGCGTGGCATCGTAGGACGCAGAAGAGCCGATGGTGTTTCCCCCTCCGTGAACGAACACCATCACCGGAAGCTTGCTGGAGGAGGGTAGATTTCCAGGAGCAAACACGTTGATCGACAGGCAGTCTTCGTCCCCGATGAGGGTGCCGGGTTGCTCATCAGCGTCAAGACGACTCGCAAACTGCGGACACACCGGACCGAACCTGATCGCCTCAAGATCACTCGACCAAGAAGGAGGCGGCTGCGGCGCCTTCCACCGGGCTTCGCCTGCGGTCGTGGCGGCGTAAGGGATACCGAGCCAGACCCGAGTGCCGAATTCGACTGTGGCGCCCACAACCGGGCCGCGGTCGGTCTGAACTCGGGTAGCCGGGTCTGGTCTCAGCTCATCGAGAGCGGACACTCGGCCGTCGTCCAAGAAAAGTGCTCCGACGAGCAGGCTCGCACCAGTAGCCAGTGCAAGGAGGCGTATCACTCGCATCATGGAGCGACTCTAACCGCAGGCAAGCTACAACGAAACCTTCGGAGAACGTTAAAAGTCTCCTTCAAAAACGACTAACCGAAACACTCGCTGAGCACGTGGTCTCGGTCACTTCCAACGTTCTGTGTAGCGGCCTAAGAAACCTGTAGAGAAACCATCGGATGCAAACGCCCGTATTAGCTTGCTTTATCGAGGCAACGGATCGCTCGAATTGATGTGGCGACCGCGATGCGGAAGTACTTATGAATGCCGTTGAAAACGAAAATGACGCGGCCGGGACTGGAAATCGTAGCGTTCTTATCTTTCTGGCTATCCTGGTATCGCTAGGTCCACTAAGCATTGACATGTATGTGCCGGCGATGCCCAGCCTGCAGGTTGCGATGCAGACGGGCGTGTATCAGG
>JBCCNK010000373.1:0-2537 GCA_039025875.1 Pseudomonadota bacterium | reverse complement strand
GAATCGACTGCGGGCGGTCCGGCGTGCAGCTGATAAGGCGGGGATTCCGCTGGTCATCAATGCCCGAACCGATCTGTTTTTGAAAGCAAGTTCGGCGGCGGAGCACAGCGATCTTCTTCCCGCGGCCATCGAACGGGGCCAGGCCTATGCCGAGGCGGGCGCGGATTGCTTCTTTGTCCCGGCGCTGAGCGATCCTGCGCTATTGGAGCGTGTTGTTGCTGAAGTCTCTCTGCCCGTGAATGCGCTGAGTTTCGGAGACAACCTTGATGTTCTAAAAGGTTGTGGTGTCGCTCGCATCAGCATGGGGCCGAATCCCATGAGGATTGCGCTCGAGAACTTCCAAACCCGATTCCGGACGCTGAGTGAGCAACTCCAGTCGTAATCCTGACGTGGCGTACGGTGACTATTTACGTTGTGAGGTTGATAGCAACTGCTGTTCGGCCTGTACAACGTGTCGTTCTACAAAGAGGTAAAGAGATTCAGATGAGTAGGAGAATCGAGCTGTTGCAGCGTACAACAACGCGGCTTTTGTTTCTGGTCAGCTTTCTGCTGCTGCCCGGTTGCCTTTACATCGAGCTTCACGGCCCGGTCACCGACGCGGTCGTTACCATCGAGCCGTTGCGCGGGGGTCAACCGCTGCTAGAGAACGGTCGCTCCTACTCCTTGGATAGAACGCGCGCGCTATTCACTGAGGACAAATGGCCGGGACTTGAGGAGTCCGTGCGGCTCGGGTTTATGGGTGCGGTTGATATACCCAAGGACCAATTCGACAACGACACTTTCTACCTGGTAACGGTTCGTGGCGGCAACGACTGGGACGTCGATCTTGATGGCGTCCTCGATGAGTCTGGGGAACCCGTGGCAGGCACTTGGCACGGACTCTTCACCGGTGCGCAGCTAAAAGGCATCAGCCGCGTATCGGCGCTTTCGGAGGCGGTGTACCAATACCTACTACCCGACCTCGATCGGTTGGACGATCAGCAATTGGCCGATGCCATCGACGAGGCGGCGATGCGAGTGACGCGCGACGTTAACAGCGACGGTGTCGTCGATCATGAGGATCTGGTGGCCTGGTCGGCGATTGCGTATGCCGACGATTTTCGTGGTGAGGCGTTCCTGATTGAGCGAATGCGGCGGGATGTAATGTTCGACTGGGGTGCAGATGCATCGGCCCTCGACGGGGAACAACTTGTGGATCGCGCCCCCTGGTCGCCTGCGCGGCCCGATGGCCTGTACGCGCCTGATCTGCTTTCCTGCATGTCACCCGTGTATGTGGCCGAACTCTGCCCAATGGAATTTATGCCCGTACTGGGGCAAACGACGTCTCAGGCGACCGTGAACGACGTGATGGAGCGTGTCGTTGTCTCTCACGAGTGGATGGCGGATCGTTTCGAGCAGGTGCTCAGCGAGATGCCGCCCATTCTGCTGACTATGATGCAGTCGATTACCGCGATTGCCATTGGAGACACAATCCGCCCATCCTATTTCACACGGGTGACCAACGCGATCTATTTGGATCCGGACTTTCTTTGGCTGACGGCAGAAGAGTTTGAAACCATCTCTCTCGAAGAAGACTTCCGCGGCGAGTTCAGAAGCCGAGTGAACTTCTCTGACCTGTGGCGTTTTGTGAAAGATGGGGTGAGCGTGGGCAGAACCGCGTATGACGTCGATGCGCAGGGATCGCGAAACCTAGAACAGATCCTCCCTTGGGTTGCCTCTCTACTGTTTCACGAACTCGCTCACGCTAACGCGGCCATACCGAGTAGCCGTATTCCTGAGCTGAGCCCCTTTGCAGCTCCCTTCCAACAGAATTTTGCTGATGTGTCGGACGAATTCGTTGTGGACGCCCCGCTGCTGGCCACGGAGCTCAAAGGCGTCGCCGGTGTCTTGTTTTTAGGAGCGGAGCCCAGCGCTCGGGAGGCCTCCTACTCGGCCAGTGAAATCGGCTTACTGTTCGGCGGTGACCGAGCCAATGACCTTTACTCTTATTCCACTAACTACGAGGATCTCGCCATGCTGGTGGAGGAGTTCATGATGGCGGTCCACTTTGATACTTATCGCGATGTTGCCTTTACACCGCTACCGCCCGGCGATGCGTTCTGCGATGACTACCGGGTGAGTTGGGGAGAGCGCAATCGCATCGCGATTCCTGCCGTTCGCCAGCGCCTCGAAAGCGTGCTGGCGGCCTTGTTCCCGGATATCGATTTTACTTCTGAGCTCAATCAGCTCGCACCACCGCGTAGCTTACCAGTAGGTCTGGGGTGGTGTGAGTACCTCGAACAACTTTCGGGCGTCGTCTCGCCTCTGCGGGCACAGAGTGGCGACGGCGGGCTACCGCCACCACAACCACGAAGGCTCCGCCGCACGCGCGTCGTGGATACTCTGCCGGGACAAGCGCGCGAGCCCTAGCCCAAATACCTAGTCCCCAAACCCGGTAACGATCGGGTCATCGACCAGGTGGCCTACGGCGTCGCTAGTAGCTGCGGCATCGAACGCGGCCGCGATGGCGTCGCTGCGCCGACTCGTCACAGGCTTGT
>JBCCNK010000372.1:0-2653 GCA_039025875.1 Pseudomonadota bacterium | reverse complement strand
GTGCAAAGCTCACCCACTGATAATGCAAGTAGCGAGACCAGGTACCTGGCCTGGCGATAAGTTTTCGCTCCGGTACGAGGTCCGCGACAGCGGTGACAATTGCGCTGGATTCAAAGAGCGGACGGCCGTTGATGATCGCAGCAGGTAGCTTGCCAAGCGGATGTACCCTGCGCAGCTCATCACTCTTGAACACCTCAATGCTGTTTCCCAACGACTCGTACTCCAACCCTGCCTCCCGCAGAGTCCAGCGGACCCTGCCTGAGCGAGTCGGCCCAAGCTCGAACAGCTTGATGTCATTCATGCGTCTGGAAAAAGGTGGAGCCGAGCCCCGGGCCTTACGCCAGGCCCGGGGCGATCAGGTTACGGCAGCGCCGCAATCCAGGAACTGTTTTCGAGCCACTTCTGCCGCAGTCGTCCCAGGAGTCCCGTACCTTCATAGGTTCGAAGGAAGTTCTGAACCAGGTTCAGAAACTCGGGATCGTCCGACGACACGGCAATACCATAAGGCTCGACGGTGAGAGGCTTCTCAAGCGTAACCAGACCAGCGTCGGGGTTTCGCAGTACCTGCAGCTTGCACACAGGGGCATCCGCGACCATGGCAGCGACGTCGCCATCCGACACCATCTTGATCGCCTCGTCGTAGTTCTCAACCTCCACCAGGGTCGCCTTTGGGGCCGCTTCACGAACGAATGTCGCGCTGGTGGAGTTTTGTAGTGCAGCAAGTTTCACTTTGGCCATACCGATACCGGCAGAGGCGATTTCGTCGAGCGCAGTTCGTTTGGCAAGAATGGACTTTCCGCCCATCAGGTAAGGCCCGGCGAACGACGCCGAGCGTGATCGGTCAGCAGTAATCGCCATCCCAGAAATTACCAGATCAACTTTTCCATCTTTCAGGGCCTTCGTGAGACTCCCAAAAGGCATTTGTGAAAACTCGGGCTTTACGTACATGGCGCTCGCCATAGCCTTCGCGAGATCCACGTCGTAGCCCATGAGTTCGCCCTGGCGATTGAGCATATTCATGGGTGGCTGGTCACCGGAGATTCCGATGACCAATGTCTTGTTCTTCACAACCCGGTCAAGGGTATCGCCCGCTTGCGCAGTGGTCGTACTGAAAAGGGTCAGCATCGCAAGTGCTGAGACAAAGAGCCGTAAGCTGTTCAACATTTATATCTCCCGAGTGTGTCCTGAAACGGTCTTGAATCCGGCTTGGAACCAGCCTGAGACCAGTGCGACGACGCTCACAAGGCGCCGGAGAGTGCGAAGTGTACGCGCAGAGTGTGACGAATACACAGGGTAAGCTGCGAATAGACACTCAGAGCAACCGATGGCGTAGCACCTTGGTGATACTGCTGGCTGCCCGGAGAGTGATGGGTGCCTTCGTGAGGACTCAACGCCCCGCCAATACGCCGGCTTACAACTCAGCGGCGCGCAACCCCAAGCTTATCCAGCCGCCAGCGTAGCGTGTCGATGCGATCCTGCCCGAAAAAGGGTTCACCGCGAACGGCCATGGTCGGCACTCCCCAGTGGCCAATTTTCTCCAGTTCTTCGTGATTTTGCTCAATGCTCTGCAAATGATCGCCATTTACGATAGCCGCTTCCATGGCAGCCAGGTCCAAACCTAGGCTACCGGCTGCATCTCGCAGATGATCGCCCTCATTCCATTGCGCTGTACCCCCAAAGATCAGACGAGAAACAGCGGCAGCAAACTCGACGCCCTTTTCCTGGCGCTGTGCCTCTACACCAAGAGCCGACAGTCGATAGATGTACGGCTGCTCATCGGCGACCTCAAGCGTCTCGAAATTCTGAACGATTGGATCGGGGTTGGGCCAAGTAAACGGCAATCCCAGGTACTCCGCACGACGAATCGAATCCATCACGATGTACATCGCGGGTTTACGATTATCCTTGTTGAATAAAGTTGTTTTTGTGCGAATGGCGATGGGAAACACCACACGAAGGTGCACATCAACATCGTAATCCTGCTTAAGCTTTAGTAGATCGGGCGTTACGAGATAGGAATACGGACTTCGAAAAGACCAGAACACATCGACGGGTTCGGACATAGATTTCAACCTGCACCTTGTAGTTATCGTTGAGTTGCATCATGCCCGGACCGGATCCGATATTCGAGGTTAGGCGACAATAAACAACGATGAACTAGACGATGAGGCTCTTCGGCTCTTCACCAGGGAGGCTCTTCATCAATAACGGGGGGCGCCACGGAGGGCGGAGAACAGCGAAATTTTGAATGGTCGGGGCGGCCGGATTTGAACCGACGACCACCACACCCCCAGTGTGGTGCGCTACCAGACTGCGCTACGCCCCGAGTACGTGGAATGATCGCTCGCACCAATGTTGATGTCTATGTCGATGTCGATGAGAAGCGAAATCGACTTTCTCGACATCGTGAGCTTGATTACCACGGAGCCGCGCATTATACGCAAGATTCGATGGGTGAAAACTCATCAAGTGCCCGCTGCGTTGACTGCGACGCATTTCGTAGGGAGATACAGAGTCTTTGAAGTTATTCGGTCGATAGGTTAAGCGCATCATGCTACCTCAACAGGATCACGCGCATCCCCCACGCGAGAAGAACTGGTCGCAGGTGGTTTTTGGCATAATCTGGACCGTGGCAGCGATCTTCTTCACCGCT
>JBCCNK010000371.1:0-2792 GCA_039025875.1 Pseudomonadota bacterium | reverse complement strand
GCCCATGTTGCCGAGCATCGCCCCGAGGCCTCCGAGATCCATGGGTTCGGCAGGTAACTCAAAACGCTCCGCGGGCACCCTCTTCCCATCAATGCTGGCGAGGACCATATCGTCTCCAAACCGGAGGAAGCCGGAATTCAATCGGTCCAGACGGCTTTTAATGTCGTTCATCTGGCTCTCGGCCTGCTCTCCTCCGAGTGTTGCGCTGAGCGAGGTCATCAGGAACATAGCATCGGTGAACTCTCGGGCGCGCTTGTCGGTAGAGAGCACAACCTCATGGGTTTCGTTTTCACCGGATTCGTTGCGAACCGTTACGGTATAGACGTCTCCGCGTAATCCGGCGACTGTTTCCTTTTTACCGGTTTTCTTCATGCTCACAAGCTCGGCGGTCATCTCGCTTGACGCGTACTGTTTTAGGGCCGGCCCAAGAGCTTTCATCATCGACCCGGCGTCGATCACCATCGGCTGACCGCCCTCGTAGGAGACCGAGTACATATTGTCGTCGCGTATGAGGAAGTAGTTATCGCTCCCCGGCGTTCCCATTCGTAGCGCATTCTTGCTGTATTCATAGGTCATCTGGTCACCGCCGCTCTCGATTACCGCGGTGCCCGCAAAGACCGGCGATGCGCAAGCAATCGCCACACCCGCCACCATCGCCATAGCGAAACGTGGTGCGGAACTGACCAAATCGTTTCTCTGCTTGTTCTGTTTGCCTTTCATAACCTTCCCCTCTCAATTTCGCTGGGTCTTCGCCCCTGGATCTGCTGGCTTATCCGAAGCCCGCTGATCGGCCGTCGGCTTCATTGTATGCCACTTCTCCTGGAACCGCTCTTTTTTAGCTCTCCAAGTTTGGTTTCAGTCAACAACCAGAAGCCGCCAGTTGTTCGGGGATGGCCGCGCGGATTGTGAGTACTAAGAGGCCCCAGCCTCCACTCGGCTGCGCTGCTACTATCATCAAATAAAGCTGCGAGTAGTCCATTCCTTTGCTGCTCCTACCAGCAATTTCAAACTGCATAGAAAAGCTTGCATCGTGTTTAGCCCTACAAGCGGAGTACCCTAGTGACCATCACTCATGACTTTACGGAAAGCCGAAACCCATCATTTGGGAGATCGCGCTTTCGCTGTGCGTTTGTAAGAAAGGCGAGTCTGTTATTAGCGCTCCTTGCACCGCTAGGTGGCCCGCCGATGGCCACGGCGGCACTCGATCTCAAGCAGATCATGCGACACCCAGACTGGATAGGCCCGCCGGTTGAAGCTGCCTGGTGGCGAGGTGATGGTGGTCAGATTGCGTATCGGGTGAAACGAGCTGAGTCGAGCGTTCGCGATGTGTACGTCCTCGAAGCGAACGGTCAGGTTGCGGGACCTCTATCTGCGGCAGAGCTGACTCGAGGCAACGGTGAGCAGCAGCGTTTGAGTCGCGACGGAAAGATGCTGGCGAGTAC
Source organism: Pseudomonadota bacterium (assembly GCA_039025875.1). Classification (GTDB taxonomy): domain Bacteria; phylum Pseudomonadota; class Gammaproteobacteria; order Pseudomonadales; family Halieaceae; genus Congregibacter. The sequence continues at coordinate 1,350 of JBCCNK010000371.1, read as the reverse complement.
TATCGGCAACGCACTGTTTCTGCGGCGTGACCAACAATCGTTTACCGCAGAGACAGGGGCGTCGCTATCGACGAGGCTTTACACCGGGCCTTCACCTATCAGCGACCTACAGTTCTCGGCTGACGAGTCGGAGCTCCAGTTTCTTAGCGGAGGTCAATGGTGGCAAGTGAGCCTTGGTACAGACTCCGTTGCCTACCCTCTAACCGATTTGCGCTTCGCGGATGCTCCGCATGCGATGGGCAAGAGTGCTCTCGAGCAAGAGCAACTTCGTTTATTCGCGACTCTTGAACGCGAGCGTCAGCACGATGAGGAGAAGCACAAAGAAGCAGTTAAGAACGCGGTGACGGCTCCGCATGCGGGGCCCGTCCCCTGGTATCTGGGAAAAGGAAAGGAACTGGTTGCGAGCTCACTCTCGACTGACGGCCGCTATCTCCTGGCTGTTGTTCGGGGGGAGGACATTGGTGCAAGTAACGGCAAATCTGATCGGATGCCCAGTTATGTGGCGCGCAGCGGTTATGTCGATATCGAAAATGTGCGAACACTTGTTGGGCTAGATCCCCCCCGACCCGAACAACTCTGGTTGCTGGATCTGCAGCAACGCGAAAGGCACGAAATCGATCTGACTGACCTGAAGGGCATCGGCGACGATCCGCTCGCGGAGCTTAAGAAAGCGCAGGATTTGGATGTGCATGACAGTGACGATCCTCGGCCTGTCACCATAGAGCAGGTGAGTTGGCACCCCGCGCAACCGTTGGCTCTGGTACAGGTACGAAGTATCGACAACAAAGACCGCTGGACTTTGCGCATTGATGCGCCACGCACCGCGAGTGAGGAGATCCACCGTCAGTCCGATCCGGCGTGGATCAATCCCTATCAATTCACTGCGATTGGCTGGGTTCCGCAGACCGACACCGCCTGGCTCCTATCAGAAGAGTCCGGCTACGGGCACCTCTACACTGTCAGCGCCCAGGGGAGGGTGCGTCAACTCACGAAAGGCGCCTTTGAAGTTGTGGATGTCCATTTCAGCCGCAGCGCTGAGACTGCCTGGCTACTGACGAATCGGGAACACCCCACAAAGTACGATGTGGACTTGCTCGATATGGAAACCGGTAGCCTCGAGCAACTCACCACACTGAATGGCATCGAGAGCTTTCAGGTCAGTCCCGATGAGACTCAGCTGCTGCTGCAGTACTCAGGTACATACACGCCGGCGCAGGCCGCCGTGTTCGATCTCGCAAGCCGCGAACTGCAGCGCAGCACCGATACGCGAACGCCGGCTTATAAGCAAATCTCATGGCAGGAACCCGAGTTCGTACCCGTGCCGTCGTCAAAAACGGAACTGCCGATCTG
>JBCCNK010000370.1:0-2797 GCA_039025875.1 Pseudomonadota bacterium | reverse complement strand
TTGCCGAGGACTTGCCTTCGTCTGAGCGAAAAGAGCTTCGTAAGTTTCTTGTTTATCTTACAGAGAATGAATTTGCGGGCGGCGTGTTAAAGCGGGTTTGGGCAGAAAGTGAGGGGCACGTTGGTATTAGACCCAAAGGGAAGGCTAATTGGAGGGATATATACCTTGAGTTACTCCATGCTGTGGACGCCACTTAACAAGCTGGGGCAGTACGCTCCCTACGGTCGCCGGACGCCCAACCGTGTGCTTCGCACCCGTCTGGTCGCCCGCTGCCCAGGGCGTTAGTCGGCTTTCGACATGAAGTTGCTAACCCTCGCCGCCCTGACTTTGTTGTCGAGCTCTGCTCTCGCTATGGAAGTGGTCATATTTGACAGGAAATTCTCGCCCCCAGGGAGCTGTACTCTTGTCGCGCCTCACGAAGGCTACGACTTGAAAGCATATGCTTTCTGTGTAAATTCTGAGCTTCATATAGATATCTACATGGATAACATGTGCAACTATCAGCAGTTTTTTGACAAGGTGAATCTGGAAGATGAAGAAATCACAGAAGATATTACGATAGAGAAAACGAGATTTATTTCATTTAGTTTACGAAATCCGATTTCCTACGACCCAGTATTTGCCAAGGTTATACGCGATCGTCAAAACTGCGTTATCGCTACTTCAGCATCAAATGAGATCTTAGACGATGCGCTCAGGGAGCTATGGCACAGAGAGGCCGACTAACAAACACGGGTTGGTTGGGACGCCTAACCGCTGCGCGGTCAGCCGCCCCAACCGTGGGCGTTAAGTGCCTATGCGCTCTACCCAGTACCCCGGACGTCGTGACTGATGGGCGACTGCTAAAATGACAACTTCGTCTTTTTCGACGAGAACGACCACTGAGAAGGGAAATCTGTGCAATAGAATACGCTTTGCTCCGATTTTCCCAGCCCTTCCAGGAATGGGTACGAGGGGTGGTGAGTCCTCGCTCAGAAGTTCAGCAACGCGTTCAAACTCGTCTAAAAGTCCAGCGCCGAGTCCGCTTTGCTCGGCTTCGTACCAAGCAGCAGCTTCTTCCAGCTCGCGTGCGGCTGGTGCCAGTACGCGAATGTTAGGCATCAGTTTTTTATGAGTCGGTTACGAGCCTTCCGCATCACGTCTTCCAAATCCAAAAACTGGGCTTCACCACTCTCGATCTCATTGATTCTTCGGCAAAGCTCAATATCCCACGCTTCTGACACTTTAGGTTCCGCTGGGCCATCTAGGCTCGCTACAAGGTCGCGTGCTAATGCAGCCCTTTCTAATTCTGGAAGCGCTAACGCGTCAACGCGCACCGAATCGACCTCAGGTAAACTCATGGCGATGTCCTTACCAATAAAGGCCCAAGCCTGCCCGATGAGTCGGCACATAACAAGTACAAGCTGTCGGACGGCCCATGGCCGCCGCAGTTGTAAGCGTTAGGTAGCTTTCCGTGTCCTTTGCCCGATCAAAGTTTGAAAGTCTGCGACCATTCCTCTATCACCTCACAAGCTCAAGTAATCTAACCCTCCTTCTTGAAACCGGTGGATTTAGGTCCTCTGAAATGCTGATTCATGCAGCTGGACTGCCATCGATGCTCACGGCGCACAGGAAGGAGTCTGTTGAAATTTCAATCGGAAGCGATACGGTTTCACTGAGAGACCAAGCTCCCCTTCACGAAGGGAATGTTGAGCTAGGTGCTGGATGGAAGTTCCCATACTTGATAGAGCAGCTGAATCGATACATATACTTTTGGCCTGGTTCAGCGAATGGGCCAAGCGACTATGGACTGCGCCACTTTCATCGCTATAAGGAAGAGTCGACTGTAATCACGCGCTTCGCGACCAGCGAATTGTTTGCCATTAAGGCTCCTTTGTTTAGCCGGTTTAACTCTGGCGCTCCGAGATGCAGTGGCGGAAGAAAGTCACCGCGTGGAATTGACACGTTTGTTCCGTCGGACACTGCAAATTTCACTGCAGGGCAAGTCGTCGAAGTAGTGTTCGAGCGTTGCTTAGATCTCCCTGCATCATTCGAAATCAGTGACGATGGCGGTAGTAGTTGGACGCCATCCAAACCGCCACCTAACAAGCGACTGTGATCCCAAATCAAGCCTGCAGCGATGTTTTTATCCCATCTGCCACTCCTTTTGATCCCGGATCATCGCATTGAGTATGACCATCATTTTTCGCATACACGCAGTGATGGCGACTTTCTTGTGCTTTCCTTGGGCCACTAGCTTTTCGTAGAACGCCTTCATGATGGGGTTGTGCTGAATCGCACTGAGCATGGCCATGTACAGCATGGTTCGAATGGGCGCTCTGCCTCCGCGGATTCTTCGTTTACCTCTGAACGCACCACTGTCCCGATTAAAGGGAGCCAACCCGGTGAGTGCGGCAATTTGCCGATGATTGAGGTGACCCAACTCAGGCAGTTCACCCAAAAGCGTATAAGCAACACCATCACCGATACCGGGAACGGTCTTCAGGATCGCGTAGGTGGCTTGCCACTCTTCGACGGCGCCGACCGCTTTGGCAAGCTGCTTATCGACCCAGGCGATCTCTTGCTCTAGGAATCGTATGGACCTCTGGTGGGAGCGCTGCAACGGTGTTGATGCTTCATGGGCGCGATTGAGTTCTTGCGTATGCTGCTCCGTGAGTTGCCGCTTGCGCGCGAGTAAGTCTCTGACTTTCTGGACGTTTTCATCGGGTAAGGGACGGGGTTCGATCTGCAGAGCCTTGGCGCATCGGGCGATGAGCGCACTGTCGATGCGATCGGTCTTAGCCAGTTGGCCTTCGGC
>JBCCNK010000369.1:0-2813 GCA_039025875.1 Pseudomonadota bacterium | reverse complement strand
TATACTCAGTTTGAACTCGGAAATGAGTGCTCGTCATCTAGAAGAGTTGGGTGGTGATTAAAACTACGACACATAACAAGAAGGTGTTATCGCCTTCGGCTGGAACGGCCCACTGCGTGGCCCGCCCCAAACCTTGGCGTTATGCGGCTGGTGCCTTGACATATCTAATAAGGTATATACCATTTTCGTTATGTGGCCGATCTTCGAGCATAGGCGCCTAGACAAACAGCTTGCAAAAGCACCACTCGAAGTGCAGAAGCGCTACGAGAAGTGGAAAGACATTGTTGAGATTTCTGGCCCGGAAGGACTTAGGCTCATTCGAGGCTTTCGAGATGAGGCTCTTCGCGGGGATTGGAAGGGTTATCGTTCATCTCGCCTTAATCAACAATATAGAGCTATCTACAAAGTTCATGGCGATCGACTCGAGGTCGTTGTAGTAGAGGTAACGCCTCACGACTATAGAAGGAGATTTTGATGAGCGAAGTTCGTAAAGCGAAGCGCCGTGTGTCGGTCTCTCCCGGGGAATCGGTTCGTATTATTCGTGAGCTTCAAGAGCTCAGCCAGAACCAACTCGCAGACCTTGCCGGTATGCCTCAGTCTACTGTTTCCGCCATAGAGCGAGGTCGTGTGAATCTCGGAGTGGATCGCGCTAAGACCTTGGCACGTGTTCTCAAGTGTCATCCAGCGGTGCTTGTTTTTCCGGGCTGGGACACAGATGCAGAATCCGCCGCATAGTAAGGCCAAGCATTGGGACGCGCATACTGCGCGCCCTTGTTGGCGGCGTTAATTAGCCATGAGATTACTAACGAATATATGCTCTGACGATTTGCAGAAGAGCAAACAGTTCTATATGGATCTGCTTGGCTTCAAAGTGAAATTCGACAGCGATTGGTACGTGCAGCTTTGCTCGCCCGAAGACTCAGAAATTGAATATGGCATTATTCAGAGGGACCACGAGCTTGTACCCAAAGAGTATCAGGACGCTCCGACGGGCATGTACGTCACCTTTGTAGTAAAAAATGTTGATGCCACTTATCAGACTGCCCTCGCGATGGGGCTACCCATCTTGCAGGAGCCTCGCAATGAGTTTTACGGGCAGCGTCGATTTTTGCTTAAAGACCCGAACGGTTGCCTCATCGATGTATGTTCTCCTTGGGAACCGGAGTGAGTACAGCCAAAAAACCTCGTTGTCGGATGATGTTTTCAACACATCGTACCTAGAGACTTACCGCAATACGCGCCGTCGCTATCGACATGTCGGAGGATCCAATTAACGAGAACCCAGAAAGTTCAAAGCCCTTCGGTGCCGCGATCCCAATTGGGGCAGGCATTGGTACGGGGTTTGGCGTGGTGTTAGGCCTGCTCGTTGGCAATATCGGCTTTGGTATCGGCATCGGGACAAGTGTTGGTGTCGTCCTGGGCACGGTCTTTGCGGCAGCGTTTGGCGACTCCTAAGTCATTTTTTCTCAATTGCTGACCCCGCAGAAAGAGGTTTGAAGCAAACGCTTAAAGGTGCGGTGATGACCCTAGGTCAGCCGTTTCCTTGGTCTCCAGCCAGCAGGTTGGGTGGTCATGCGAGGAAGTAGTCATGGAGTACGACGACTTTAGTGCCTTGATTGTACAGCCGGGATCGGGAGCCCTGATTCTGTTCGCGATTTATACCATTCATATTTTTAGTCGAGGCGATGAGCAGGTTCCCACCGGTTTTATGAAGGGCGCTTTGCTCTTTTGGGTTTTGTTTCCTCCGCTTTGGTTCTACCTGGAGTATTGGTTGATGGCGAACGGATACATTGTGGAGGCCGGAGACCGCGTAGATTTGGAACGCTTTAAAAATTATTCGGACTACGCAGCAAACGTTTGGGCCGCCGTATTGGCGTGCGTTCTGTTTCTTTACCCTAAGGCGAGTAACCGGTAGCTAAGAGCCCAATAAAATCGGTCCAAAGGTACGATGGCCTGAGCTCGCTCTGCACTCAGCGTTTGGGATCGAACTATTGCTGGCGAGTCTCTCCCAGCGGTGTACATTGAGATCCTTTAGCTACGGGAGTGTATAGAGTGGAATACATTGACTGGAACGACTTCGAGCGCGTCGAACTGAGGGTCGGTACCATCGTCGACGTCGAAGATTTTCCCGAAGCTCGAAAACCCGCCTACAAACTCAGAGTGGATTTTGGGAGTGAGCTAGGCGTTAAGAAGTCGAGCGCGCAGATTACGGAGCTGTATGATCGAGCTTCGTTAATGGGTAAACAGGTGTTGGCTGTGGTGAATTTTCCCCCAAAGCAGATAGGTCCGATGCAGTCTGAGTGTCTGGTAACCGGGTTCTACCGTGCCGATGGCAAAGTGGTACTCGCGGTGCCCGATAGCGATATAGACGATGGCGCTAAGCTGGGCTAAAGAATCAGCGAAGGTTCGGGATGGTTCCTACCAAACACCAATACCGCGCCTTGTTGATGGCCCTCATGCAAGGTACCGGCGCGAACTAAGCCTGCTCAAGCTCGGCGCCTAAACGTCTAACCGGATCAAAATGAAACAGTCCCTCGCGATCGTGTTTTTTATCTTCGTCTTAGGCGGCGTGCCGCTGATTATCCTCGCGATAGTCACCGTGTCCGGTGCTGATGAGTTCGAAGTGACTGTCGATGTACTCGACGTAAGACAGATTTGCGCTGCAGAAAACTGCGTGCATCAAATCACATTCAAAGCGCGCGACCGTGAGCGTGAACTGGTGGTTCCTGCGGCGATGGGGCTGGTAGCGGGTGATACCTTGACGCTGGTTCAGACTTGTAGAGGGATTCGCCGCTGTTTCTATGCGCTTCCGG
>JBCCNK010000368.1:0-2874 GCA_039025875.1 Pseudomonadota bacterium | reverse complement strand
TCTACCCTGCAGTAGACCCGCTTGATTCCACGTCTCGTCAGCTAGACCCGCTGGTTATTGGTAATGAGCACTACGAAGTCGCTCGTGGCGTGCAGGGCGTACTGCAACGCTACAAGGAACTGAAAGACATCATCGCCATTTTGGGCATGGACGAGCTTTCCGAGGAAGACAAGCAAACCGTAGATCGTGCTCGTAAGATCGAGCGCTTCCTTTCCCAGCCCTTCCACGTGGCGGAAGTTTTCACTGGTTCACCGGGTAAGTACGTATCTCTGAAAGATACGATCGCCGGCTTCAAAGGAATCCTCGCAGGGGACTACGATGAGCTCCCAGAACAGGCGTTCTACATGGTGGGCAGCATCGACGAAGCGGTAGAGAAAGCAAAGAGCCTTTAAGCCGCAGGCGTCAGGGTCCGATTGATAGCAACAGCGCTAGGAATAGAAAATGGCAATGACCGTTCACTGCGACATCGTTAGTGCCGAAGAGGAAATCTTCTCCGGTCTGGTGCAGTCGCTGGTCGCAACAGGCGAGATGGGAGAGTTGGGTATTAACTACGGCCACGCTCCCTTGCTGACCTCGTTAATCCCCGGGCCAGTTCGCATTGTTTTGCAAAATGGCGACGAAGAGGTTTACTACGTTTCCGGCGGTTTTCTGGAAGTGCAGCCGGGCGTCGTTTCTATTCTCGCCGATACCGCAATACGGGCAGAAGCCGTAGACGAAGCCGCCGCCGAATCGGCACGCAAAGAGGCGGAGCAGGCTCTCGCGAATCAGTCCGGCGAGTTCGACTATGGCCGGGCATCTGCCCAGCTGGCAGAAGCCGCAGCTCAGCTGGCAACGTTGAGAAAGCTCAAAAACAGAGCGAGCCGCTGAACGCTATTTGACCCCAACCTCTGCACCGCAGGTGCGTAGTTGACCAATAACCCCTGATCGATTTCTCCGACCAGGGGTTTTTTGTGGGTGTCAGACCCCAAGCTGTGATAGTTCCGACGCGACCTGACGCACAGAGTCAGTTCTGGTCGAGCTTTCTCCTTAGCGGACATTTTTGGGTAGGCCCCAAAACAGCCGCCATCTAGTCTTGCTCCGTTTTAGCGGACCGTTTCGAAAGATCCGCCAGACCTAGTTTCATGGTCAGCAGGACTCATATTGCCACACTAGCTATGACGGCGTTTCCGGTTGTAAAACACCTCGATGTACCGGAACAAATTGCTTCTTCAAATTCAAAGCAGACACCACTTCAGCGGCGTAAGTGAATATTGGGCTATCGTAAGCCTGCGTCACCTATCTGTTCTAGGGAGCTGCGTTCCAAACATGCGAACGAACTTTCCATCCATCCCCAGTCGGTGCGAGCGTGCTTGTCAAAATTCCGCCAACGTTCTGGGTATCGCCATTCTGGTTTGTTAACACGGCAGACCACTCGCTTACCTGAGTAGCCAAATCGCCCTGTTGGTATATTTCGATCGGCGTAATTGCGTGTTTGCTTAGGCCCATTTCGAAGAAACTCTCGAAGAGCGCTGCGATTTCCTGGTTGCTCCTGAGAAGTGCGCCGTTTCCAGGTGAAACGGTAGCGTCGACTGTGTAGAGTCCAGCCAGCTTTTTGGCATCACCCTGGTTAAACGCCGAATTCCAGGCGATGTTGGCTTTGGTGACAACGGCCGTTGCGTCGTGACTCGACGACTCACAGGCAACGAGCCATAACGAAGCAGCTGAGAGAGCCGCGGCGAACATAACACCTTTAAGCATGAGTGTTTCCTTCTTCGTGTTAATCAAATGTGTGTCGATTCTTGTGCAAAACAGACAACAGCTCGAGCAGCCGCCCGGCGTCTTTACCAAGACTTCCGATAAGCGCATTAACGCGCTGGTAGTAGGCAGGCATAACGCTGTCGAGCTTCGCCTGGCCAGCTTCCGTTAACTCGATCAGAACTTGACGCCGATCTGTCGTGCACGGTCGTCTGCTGACAAGCCCTTCTTTGAGCAGCCCATCGATTAACCCTGTCATGGTGGCTCGAGATACCCCTGCTTTTTCTGCGAGATCCGAAGGCTTAGCCAGATAATCGTCCTCCCGCATGAGAAGAATCAGGACCCACCAGCGCCCCTGCAGCAGATCGTACTGAGCTAAGAAACTGTCCAGCATTAATCCAAGGTCGTCGCTCATCCTGAGTAAGGACAAGAACTGGATCACTTTGTCGACTTGGACATCGGGATAACGATCCGCGAACTTCTTGAGGATTTGTTCATCAGGCAAGTCTTGCAATACGAGCATAGTTTGGCACATTATAGTTAGTGAGCTAATTACGTCAAACACCAATAATTAAAAGGAAGTGTTTATGCGATCGAATCAAGGCTTTACTGTACTCCATCTCGTCGCGGGTGTGGCTCTAGCGACTGTTGCCTCCCAACCTTGGGCACAGACAACAGCATTAGAAGAGGTCATCGTGACGGCGTCGAAACGGCAGCAAACGCTCCAGGAGGTCCCTATCGCGGTTTCGGTGGTGACGTCCGAGACGATTGAGCAATCGCAGGTGCTCGACATCAAGGATCTGCAAACCTTGGTGCCCAGCCTAAAAGTGACTCAGCGCCAAGGAAGTGCTCAAACAGACTTTATTATCAGGGGATTTGGGAACGGCGCTAACAACGCCGGCATAGAACCTTCGGTCGGTGTATTTGTAGACGGCGTGTACCGGTCTCGTGTTGGCAGTGCGCTTGCCGACTTACCTAAGCTCGAACGTGTTGAGGTCTTGCGCGGACCACAAAGCACACTGTTTGGAAAGAACGCGTCGGCTGGTGTGATCAATATCGTAACGGCCAAGCCTGACTTCTCTGGGGTGAGCGGTTCGATAGGCGCTACGGTTGGAAACTACAATCAGCGGATCATCCGGG
>JBCCNK010000367.1:0-3001 GCA_039025875.1 Pseudomonadota bacterium | reverse complement strand
TGGATACGATCGCGTCCGGCCGCCTTGGCGGCGTAGCAGGCGGTGTCGGCGGCTTGCAGCACAGTAGCGATGTCAGACCAGCTGTTGTTGACCTGCACGAGACCGATGCTGGCGCCGATACGAAAACGCTGCTTGCCCTGGACAAATCGAAAGTTACGAACACTCTGACAAATCTTCTCGGCGATTCGCAAGGATTGGTCCTTTGGACATCGCTCGAGAATAAGTCCGAACTCGTCGCCCCCCAGGCGGGCTATAGTATCTCTACTTCGAACCGCACCTTTCAGCAACGATGCTAGCTTCTTGAGCAGCTCATCACCGGCTGAATGACCGCAGGTGTCGTTAACTACCTTAAATTGATCCAGGTCTATAAACAGCACGCCATGTTCGGCAGAGTCGCTGTCGAAGTTGCCCATCAGTTTCTGAAGGCGAGATTCAAATTCAACTCGATTGGTGAGGCCGGTCAACGAGTCATGCGAGGCGCGATAACGCATTTCGCCGGTTCTTTCGCGCTCTTTGGTGACGTCCCGGAACACCAAAACGGCCCCAAGCAAGTCGCCGGACTCATTGCAGATGGGAGAGGCAGAACCTTCTACTGCTCGCTCTTGGCCGTTCCGGCTAACCAGTAGCGTCCCAGTACTGAGAGTAGTGGTACGTTCCTCGGTTAGGCAGGGGCCAATCGATTGGTTTATGGGCTGCCCCGAACTTTCATCGACGCAATAAAAAACGTCACTGATAGCCAGACCCTTTGCCAGCTCGTTGTTCCAACCTGTCAGCTGCTCGGCGATGGGATTAAGCCATGTCAGTCGGCCCCGATCATCTGTCGTCGCCACTCCATCGCCGATCGATGCAAGTGTTGTGTGCATCAGGTCTTTGCTGTCGGAGATTGATTGGAGCAGGTCACGTCGCTCTGTGATGTCTTGAAAGACGCCCAAGAGCCTAATTGGTGCGCCATCTTCGAACTCCGCATACCCCTGTGCGTGCACCCAGATTCGAGCGCCATCCACTCGGACTAACGGGACTTCCAGATGCCAAGGCGCGCCAGTTTTCATCGCAAGATCAACCGCCTCACCGACGGTGTCCCTAACCTCAGGTGCGTAAAAAGCGATTGCGGCCTCCAGGGTGGGCTCGTAGTCGAGTGGCACGCCGTGGATGTGTTTTGTCTGATCCGTCCAGGTCAGCCGATTCGTCTGCAGATCCAGTTGCCAGCCACCGATATTGCCAAGCCTTCCGGTAGTTTCGAGCAGTGTGCGCATACGCCTGAGCGCTTCTTCCTGCCCTTTGCGGTTTTGGATATTCAAGTGGACGCCAAACATTCGTAGAGGCTCGCCGCTCTCACTCCAGTCCATTACGCGGCCGCGGGTCAGAACCCAGACCCAGTGCCCACTCTTGTGGCGCAGACGTACTTCACACTCATAGTCTCTCGCTTCACCGCGAAAGTGGCGCTCAAGGGAGTCTTCGACTAACACTCGGTCTTGCGGATGCAAGAGTTGCATGAAGCTATCTATCGAGATCGGTTCTAATTCCGATAGGGCGTACCCAATCATGTTTGCCCAGTGCTCGTTGACCAGAACGGTCCCTACAGGAACATGGTATTCGTAGATGGCAACTTCGGTGGCCTCAATCACGCTTGCCAGCTGCTGGAGCTGTTCTTGTAGCCGGTTATAGGTCAGATGAGGAACGGACGGGTCTGTCAAGCGAAAGTCAGCTCTCGTCGGTGTTGTGTAATCGGGACGGCTTGCACGGAGCTGGCATTGAATCTCATCCGGTGGAGAGAGTCTTTTGGTCTTCTTTAGCTGTGCAGCCATCGGATTCGTTCTCCGCGCGATGCCATGCGCGTATACGCTTTAGGACGTGATCACAGATACAGCACAGTGCTGAACACACGTGAGCGCTGTCTCAGGCGGTGTCGATCCTTAGTTTCGTTACCGTGCTCGTGCACCGGACTTACGAAGAGAGTTATAGCGCCTGCTTGCTTGCCACTAGGATAGCGACCGGTATAACCCAGTCTTGAAGCAGACATATTTTTTGCTGGGAAGACATAATTCTTTACTCTTGCCAAGACGGAGATAATCACACTCCAGGCTCAAGCCTAAGGATATCGATTCGGCTGCTCGCACCGTCGCGGGAATCTCTGGCTGGGAAGATCCTTCAACGCTCAACTTAGCGCATTCAATTCAAACCCGATACCGCGAGCACGGTGTGTGGTGCCGAGCCTGATGGCGCTACCGGCCTCACCGGAATGCCTGGTATTGCTTCGAGGTAACCAAGTATGGCCTGCAAGGCGAGGCCTGATTAGGTCTTATCGGCTGAAGCATACAGCAGCTGCCAATGCAGACAACACCCATTTGTGTCGTGGGTCACCTTCAAGTGTTCCGAAATAGCACGCGAAACCTGCTGCAGCGTGGCTTTCGTCATGCGAAACAGATTCTTGCAATACACAATCAGAGTCTGCTCGTCGGGAAAGCGCCAAGTGTAGTGCTCAACCGTCTCTTGCATACCTCTGAATCCTGCACGCTCAAGGTCTGCGCTGATCTCGCGTTCCCGCAAGAACATACCGTCGTGGCCAATATCGCTGTAGATGTCGACAGGCCCGTTTAGAAACCGCGCGGGCGGGCTTCCTTCGAGTACGTCACCGATCACTAATCGACCTCCAGGCCGGAGGATACGATGTGCCTCTCGGTAGAACGCGACTTTGTCCTGCTGGTGGTGAACACCTGCGAGCGTCCCCACGCGATCAAAGGAGCAATCGGCGACATCGATACCGGTCAGCGAAGACCTGACGGTACGGTACTTCGGCCTGAGAAGGTCTACGAAAGCCTGCGAGTTTTCGACGCAGGTTATGCTTACATGCCCTTGCAGGTGATCATTGATACCGTCCGAGAGGTAACCGGTGCCTGCCGAAACGTCACAGACGCTCAGGCCATCTTTCAGATTCAGGCGCGAGATCAGGTGTTCGCGCTCCTGGAAGCGAGCGTCAGGCACCTGAGCAAGCGCCCGATCA
>JBCCNK010000366.1:0-3029 GCA_039025875.1 Pseudomonadota bacterium | reverse complement strand
CTATGCTCCCGCAATCAGCTACGTCAAGGAACAGCCCCCGGAGCGCCTTGCCGAGATGGGGATCAAAACAGGAGACATGCGCGTTTCTGTTGGCCTCGAGAACATCGACGATCTGATCTCTGATCTGGAGCAGGCGCTCGCTAAGATTTGAACCCGTCTTCGGACTGCGTTTTCTTGACGATTGATGGGAACGGAGCAAGGGACTGGCTCTGGAGCGTTCCCCCTGTCCGGCGCGCACACCACCAGCTTTTCTGGCCCTGACTCAGACTGGCAAAGCTCAGGCCCAAATTCGTTGCTTCAGCCTGTTCTGTTCTTCTGCCGAGACTCACATGCCTAGCTCCGCGGCAGCTCTGTTGTATGCGTACCCGGGCGCTCAATGCTCGCCAAGGCACTTAGCAGTATCCAATCGGGAAAGGCATGAGTCAGCTTTGGTGACCCGAGAAGCTTGATGCGCCCGGCTGCAATCTCGTCCCTTAGCACCCGAAAACCACGCCACGATTCAACGAACACGCGCAGGTCACTCTGAACGATGACATCGGGTACGTCACCGGGATCTTTCAGGCACATAGCGACATCGCCGTCTTCGTGGACTAGCCAGAAGCCTGCGAGCTCTGCGGGGGTGCCGGAGAACTGAAACTCAACAACCGTGCGACCGTCGGGCATTCGATCTGTATCGAGCCGACAGGACATGCTCCAGGCGAGAAACGCCGGATCCAGGTCGTCGCTGATCATATCCCGCCCCCAACGCTGCCCCCACGCAGCAAGCCCGTTAACGAGATTATTCAGCTCCAACGTGGCTGCCGTTGGTTCATAGATGCAATGAGACTTGTCGCCCGGCTTTCGCCGTGTCAGTAAGCCCGCCTCTTCTAGCTCCCGGAGGCGTTTTGTCAGGAGACTGGGTGAGATACGCGGGAGCCCTCTGTGTATCTCATTGAAACTCCGACATCCATCGAGAAGTCGGCTGACAACGAGCAGCGTCCAGCGCTCACAAAGCAGCTCGGCAGCGAGGGCGAGCGGACAGTACTGGCCGTAGCGGCCGCCGTGTTGTTGGTTGCCAGCCAAGCACCGCTCCCTGAAATCACTACAGATTAGAGAGTAGTTGAAATCCTACGCCAGAGGTAGTTTGGACCTGCTTTGGTTCTGCAGTTAGGTTAGGACTTGCTCATGTCTCGTGTTTTTCGCTTTGTATTTACCTGGCTGCTGGCCTGCCTCGGGCTTGATTCAGCCATGGCTGCCAGCGCGAAAATTGCAACCGAATGGAATGCGGTGGTTCTGGAAATCGCGGACTCTGAGGACGCTTTTACAACCCTCAAAGGCCTCCGAACTGTCACGCTGGTCCATCTGGCGATGCATGATGCTCTGAACAGTCGGAACACGAAGTACCATCGCTTTACCAGCATCCTGGGCAGTTTCAGTGAACCTGGGAGGCTCTCTGAATCAGACCTAGAGAACGTGCCCGAAAAGGCGGCCGAGAACCAAACGGACACCGCCTTGGCAATCCACGCTGCACACAATGTGGCGACCTACTTCTACCCTGATCACGCTGCGAGACTTGAGAAGTTGCGCGACGACCAACTTGCACTCCTCGCAGAGTCAACTCGCCCCAAGGTCACCAAGAGCCATGGTGTGGCAATTGCGACAGCAGTGATTGAGTCGCGCCAGGGTGATGGATCGGACAAGGACGCAGAATACGACTGGCATCCGATGGCTCCCGGTGTACACGCCGAATTCAACGAACACAGCGAAACACCGGAGGGTTTCGTGTTCGGCGCCGGATGGGCGCAGGCGAGGGGTTTTGGCTTCTCGGAAGCCGAGCAGTTTAGGGTTACTCCCCCGCCTGCGATAGACAGCGACGCGTATACCCTGGCGTTCAATGAGGTAAAGGCCATCGGTCGCTTTCGAAGTATGCGACGTTCAGCCGATCAGACTCATCTGGCTCTTTGGTGGAAAGACTTTGTAGAAAACTCGCACAACCGTCTCGCACGCGACCTGATCGAACAGGAGTCGCTCGAGCTAATTGATGCCGCTCGCCTGCTGGCCCTTTTGAACATGAGCGTCTTCGATGCTTATGTCGCCAGCTTCAACAATAAATTCCACTTCAATCACTGGCGACCCTACACCGCCATACGCTGGGCCGATAATGCTGGAAACGAAGCAACACTCGCTGAAACTACCTGGACCAACACTCATCAGCACACCTATGCGTTTCCTTCGTATCCCTCGGCGCACGGCACGGCCTGAGCTGCTGCCATGACGATACTGGAGTCGGAGTTTGGCAAGAACTACGCTTTTACGATGCGCACGCCACTCGTCGATAGGGCGGGCCCTTTTTCGGGCAAGATTGAGATGCAGCCGATGACACGGTCATTTGCTGCGTTTTCTGATGCAGCTGATCAATGTGGCGAGTCTCGAGTCTTTCTGAGTATTCACTTCCGCTACGACGCGATTGCCGGCGTCGAGCTGGGCAGGCGAGTCGTGGAAAACATCCTGAAACGATTGCTCAACCCTGCGGCGAATAGGTAGCAAACACAACGGTTACCCATTCGCTCTGACCGTACAGGTGAAAACTGCGCCAGCGACCAACAGTTTTACAGTGAGATGGTCCGCCCTGATCCGCTTTTGCATCCTCGGGCTAGATCACTACGTTCGCGTGCACCTACAGCAGTAATCGAGCCGCTCCGCACCAAGAGTAAGTGAGGTCTTGGGCCCGCTTGCTGTCGTTCTGTTGCGGGTTCTCGAACCCCCGAGCCACCTGCGCTGTGCTTTGTGATGGCACCGTCAGTCCTTCTCACGAAAGCTCTATGTATTCCTGAGCGATGGTGGTGTTACTCTTGCAGCGCTCGTCGGGATCCTGTTTCCGATCACCAAATGTTGGGAGAAACTAATAATGTTAAAGACCCACTCCACGGCACTACTGAGCGGACTGTGTCTAACCACTTCACTTTTCGCAAACGCTGCCGGTGCCGATGCACCGGGCACGCGCGACGGAGCCTGGCACTACCTGGGCGGCGACTCCGCGCACACTCGCT
>JBCCNK010000365.1:0-3073 GCA_039025875.1 Pseudomonadota bacterium | reverse complement strand
CCTTCCGGCTAATTTCTCGTCGGCTTAAAGAGGTCTACAATTCGAGCTGGCACGAGTACAAACCGCAACGGAAGCGTGTGCCAAACCATCCTGCCTACATGCACCCGGACGATATGTCAGACGTCGGCGTGCTGGCTGGCGACGTTATCAAGATCGAGTCAGCGCGAGCCACCATAACCTGCGTGGCGGTGGAGGCTGCAGATGTGAGACGCGGCTGCCTGTCCGTTCCGCACGCTTGGGGCGTCAATCCCAATGAACGCGATGACCCGCTCGACGCCGGTGGCAATACCGGTCGTTTATCATTTAACGATCGCAACTTCGATAAGCGTAGTGGAATACCGATCATGAGTGCGATTCCGGTAAGAATTGAACGGGCAAATTTGAACTGAATCGGCTTTGGTCTACTCAGTCAGAGAGGAAGCCTACCCTCGATAGGACTCGTGCTCTTCCTATAATCCGGCGCTCCCCTTTACCATCTGGCTTGGCACAACCAGAACCGAATGGCCTGGGTCGAGCTTCAGCGTCTCAAGCTGGTTAGCTACGCGATTGCTTGCTTGCGGTGCCGCACATACCCCTTCGGGTAGCGGCAGGCCCTCGTATTGCCGTGGCGCTAAGCGATAAGCGCCGTCAGAGCCCTGGAATAGCTGCGGCGATGCATCGAGTAGAGACTGCGTATAAGGATGAGTGGCGCTCTCAAACACTTGGCAAACGGAGCCTTGCTCAACTATGCGCCCTTCGCGCATAACGACAATACGGTCCGCAACCGCCTGCACCACGGCAAGGTCGTGAGAGATGAAAATCATCGAAAAATTTCGCTCCCGCTGCAGTGTGCGCAGAAGTTCAAGAATTCGACTCTGCACGGTGAGATCCAACGCAGATACCGGCTCATCAGCAATGACGAGTTTTGGCTCCACCACAAGTGCTCGAGCGATACCCGCTCGTTGGCGCTGCCCGCCAGACAACTCGTGGGGATAACGATCCAGGTACTCTACGCCTAAGCCACAAGCCTGAAGCACAGAACTGATTCGACTGGTTTTTTCCTCTCTCGCCAGTCCGAGTCCGCGCAGTGGTTCGGCTACGATTTCGGCGATCGTCCAGCGTGGATTCAACGAGGAGTAAGGGTCTTGGAACACCATTTGAATGCGCGAAGCGAACGTGTTTTGACTTCTACCACGGCGCAGGGCCAAGGACTCCCCTTGAAAGAAAATCTCACCTCCCTCCCATTCGGTGAGGCCCATGATCGCTCTGCCCAAAGTCGTTTTGCCAGAACCGGATTCACCCACAACCGCAAGGACTTCTCCCTCAGCTAACTCAAGATTCATCGGATGCAGCGCCGTGCACCAGCGCCTTGCCCGCCAGGGAAAGCTAGCCCTGACTGGGTAGCGAACCGATAGATTGCGTACGCCGAGAAGGGGAATTGCTGTAGGCATCGCTGCGACCGGCGCGCCGAGCTGAGGCTCATAGTCGCGATCTGGCTTCTCCTGCGAAAAGGCTTTTGGAAGCGACTCGAGGAGCTTTAAGGTATACGCGTGACGAGGTCGAGCCAGTGTTTTCTTACAGGGCCCATGCTCAACTATTTGCCCGTTTTGCATGACGTGTATCTGATCTGCGTAATCGGCGACGACGCTTAGGTCGTGGGTGATCAGCAAAAGACCAGCATCCATCTCCCGAACCAACTCGACCATGAGATCCATAACCGCGCGCTGTGCCTGCGCATCTACTGCGGTGGTCGGTTCGTCAGCGATCAGTAACCTCGGCTTCAATAAGGCAACAGCCGCGATCATGATGCGCTGGCGCATGCCTCCGGAGAATTGATGAGGATACTCCTGGAGCCGCTTACCCGCGTTCTCAATGCCAACTCTTTCGAGCATGCTGACCGCGTCTTCGCGAGCCCTTTGCCGCGTCATGCCCTGCATCTTGATCAGCGCTTCCGTAAGCTGCGTCTCGACGGTCAGAGCCGGATTCAGAGAAGTCAGCGGTTCTTGCAGCACGATGCCTAAGCCGTTCCCTCGAAGCTGGCGGTGCTGCTCCGACGTGAGCGTTGAGAGATCCCGGCCAAGTATCCGAGCCGAGCCACCAACGATTGTTGCCGCTTGCGGCAACAATCCTAGTAAAGCCTTGGCGAGCAAGGTCTTACCAGAGCCCGACTCACCCACTAGCGCGCTCACCTGACCGGAATGAAGCGTGAGAGACACCTCGCGAACTGTTGCCTCCGGGCCGTCGCCACCAAACCCGATGGAGAGTCGATCGACCGTGATCAGCTCCGACTTATTCGTTTGTAAACTCACCGATCTCCCCCCGCCTGCTTACGTTTGCGCCGGTTCTAATTCCTGGCGCGGGTTTCAGCTTGAACGAACTTCGGGTCGGCAGCATCGCGTAGCACGTCTCCGAGCAGGTTTACTCCAACAACAGCCAGCGTAATCACTAGCCCGGGATAGAAACTGAGCCAGGGAGCCGCAGCCAGATACTGCCGGCTGTCGGCGAGCAGCGCGCCCCACGTCGCCTGCGGTGCAGGCACTCCGAGCCCAAGGAAGCTCAGTGCACTTTCAATCAACAGCACTGTGGCAAACATCGAGGTCACCAAGATCGACAGGGGACTAATGCAGTTGGGTAGAAGGTGCCGGGTCAAGACAAAGAAACGGCCAGAACCGGCGATCCACGCTGCCTCGACAAACTGCTGCTCTCGCAGGGATAGTACGGAGGCCCTGGTCACACGAATCACCGTAGGTAGGGATGCCACCGCAAGCGCCGCGATCACTGCCGACATGGAAGGCCCGGTAATGGAAAGAAAGAGCAATACCAATAACAGAGCGGGAAACGCGACAAGCGCCTCGGTCAACATCATCGTGCCTTGATCGAACCGACCGCCCAAATAGGCAGACAGCGCACCGACAGGAGCGCCAAGTAAAAGAGCGAAAAACACCGTGGCAGCACTCACTAGCAAGCTCACAGCGCTTGCGCTCAATACCCGGCTAAATACGTCCCGGCCGTACTGATCGGTCCCCATCCAATGCTCCCTATCGGGGCCTTGAAGCCGCTCATCAAGGGACATAAGAACCGGATCAAAGGGCGT
>JBCCNK010000364.1:0-3074 GCA_039025875.1 Pseudomonadota bacterium | reverse complement strand
GTTCCACCGATTTGCCGAAGGTAAACACCCACCAATCGCGTCCCGTCGTATTGTTCTACCAACAGGGTACCCACGCTGCCATCGGCTAAGGTGTGTCTGGCGAGGGTCACTGCTTGGTCGATTGGAGCGAGTCTTGTATCTAGAGGCTCGTTTTCAAAACTCGCCTTATTGAACTTCGGGTCCTCGGAAGTGGCCCACGCTAGATACACGCAAGCCAAGACCATTCCCGTCAGGATGGCGAGCTTTCTAGCGACTCCAGCAACGCGGATTTTCATAAGGCCAGACTCGGTGCGGCCTGGGCTGAACGCTCTTCAGCTAGGCCAAACATCATCAGCTTGGCGGAGACGGCGTTGTCTGGCTTAGTGCTAGCAAATCGCTCAAGTGGATAGTTGCCTTGATCGATTCGAAGGGCAACGTGCCCATCAGGGCGAATCAATACGAACCCGTAATCGGTGAGCTCGCAAATGGCAAGGAGCGCTTTACGCCCGTTCTCCGGGATCTCAAGCTCGTCTATCGCAATGTGGCGAACACGGCCAGAATCGAGATTGCTAGGCGCAAGTGGATGCTCTGGCGGAGTATCCCCTACGGTAAGCAAGGTCCAGTGGCTGTAATCCAAGAGGGTGTGCGAGGACCGTTCCTGACTATCGGGATACAGCCAGGTGTGAGGAAAACGCGCTCCGGGCTCACAGCTGGGTCGATAGTGGCTAACCCCAGTTTCTTCCGGTTGTTCTCCAACGCTGAGCACAGCCTCGCTCGAGTAGACATAGCCTAGGTCTAGGCCTATCCGGTCAAAATGCGGTATCTGATCGAAAATGCTGGCGCGTACTGCCGCTAGCTTTTCGGGGTCTTTAGTCGTTCTCGCGATTTTCTTGCGGACAATACTGTCCGCTAGCTGAAACAGCTTGTCCCGGAGCGCCGACGGTAAGATCGTAAGAATTTTAGCCTTGCGCAATCTGACGGCTTGTTCCGCCCCATTTTTGGGGAGTCCGAGTCTTTCGAATACTTCGAAGATTCGGTGAAAGTTTTCCAGGCTTTCCTTTCCGTTGCGCTCCGCCACCGGTTTTCGCTCGACTTCATAGCTGTCGAGAAGCTCAAGACCGCTTATGTCGTCTATTACTTGCGCGAGCTTCCAGGCGAGGTTGTGCGCATCAGCAATACCCGAGTTCATGCCCAAGCCACCGGTAGGCGGAAAGCGATGGGCAGCGTCACCGATGAGAAAGGTACGTCCATCCCGCCATCGTTCCGCAACCTGAACGGTCATACGCCAGATGCTGGTTGATTTCACATCAACCTCACCTTCCTTCAGGTCGAGGGCCGTCTTAATGCGGGCGGCTAAGGTAACTTTGTCGTAGTCCTGCGCGGACTCCCAGGGTTCGTAGATGGGAATGTTATAGACCCAACGCTTTTCGATGTGATGAGCGATGAAGGTACCGAAAGCGGAAGGCTCGGCAATCCAGTAGAGTTTCGCTGGTCGTTCGATGTGCTCCCTCAGGTTGAGCTCAAAGTAAGCATTCACGAAGTCTTGAATTTTTTCCGGTCCCAGCATCGGAATACCCAGGGCTTTTCGAATGCGGCTGCCGGCACCATCGGCGCCAATCAGCCAGCGAGATCGCACGTGATAGCGTTCATCGCGCTGACGGTCCCGTACCGAGCATTCGATGTAGGCATCGTCCTGCTGCATCGATTCCCATTGATGACCCAGGCGAAGGTCGACGTGGGTGTTCGCCTTCGCTTGCTGATGCAGCAGCCGCTCGATTTCAGTCTGGGAAATGTTGAGGTAGGGGACTTTACTCGCCAGATGGCGCTGATACTTCCCGGGGTCTTCTATATCTTTATAAAGGTCGATCGCCCCGAATTCTTCATTGATCGTCGCGCAAAACGCGATTCTGCAGCCGTCGGACTCGGGAGATGCTTCTTTTGCCAGATCGCTCTCGGAAAGGCCTAGCTCGGCCAGTATCTCTAGGGAGCGCGTATTGAGTTCATGTGCTTTGGGATGAGGATTGACCGCCTCCTGACGCTCAATAAGAATCGACGACACGCCTCTTTTTGCCAGGCATAGCGCCATTACAAGACCGGCGGGACCGGCCCCAACAATTAAGACATCGGTCTGTAGATCGCTCTCACTCATAGCGAATTCCGTGGAGAACCTACAAGATTGTTCGCTGCACCTGCGTCTGATGCCGCGTCCGAGCCGTTGCTAGAGCGAGTTGTCGATTTCTTCCACCTGTCGAAGTAGTAACGCAGCGTAGTTCCGCGGGTTTTTCTAATAAAACGATAAAGCGGGCCAATGAAGTGAACGATCGCTGGGCCCTTCTTCAGCTCTTGTTGAAACGCAGGGCGCGAGCACATTTGCCCATAGACTCGGTGTAGGTTTGGGTGTTCGATCAGCGGGTAACCGGCGAGGTCGGCTCGGTGCAGGGTGATAAACCAAGCGATATCTAGCACCGAGGGCTTGTCACCGAGAAGCCACACTTGATCAGACACTAATTCGTCGAGCTTGCTAAAGGCCCTGTGGAAGGCAGACACCGCTTCCATTGCCTGCTCATCGGTGATTCCTTGCCGTCCAAAATTTCGCCACCATTCAATCTGTTTAGATCGATAGGGATCGTCTACCCCGTTGTTCGCGTAGGCCTCCAGTTCCTTTTCACTTTTCCTAGCCACCACCCGAGGCAGAAGAAAGCCCATCGTAATGACGCGGAGATGGATATGGAGCTCATCCTCCAGAGCGAGCAACTGGTCAACAGTTGCCAGAGAAGCTGTGTCAGTAGGAATCCAGGAAAAACCCTCACTGGGAAACTGTTCGTCGATGTATTCGAGGAGATCATTGCTTTCCACGTGGATCGCACCATCGTGAATAAGAACCGGTACCACCCCACGAGAGTTGATGCCGAGATACCAAGGCGAAGTCTGGTCGCCGTTCTTCAGGTTTATCTCATGCGATGTGTAGTCCAGGTTTTTCTCCGCAAGCAGTATCCTGACTTTTTGTGAGCAGGATGATTGGGAGAAATTCAATATCGTCTTTAACTCGGGGGTGTGATGCCCATTCAGAGCACAATATGTAAAATAAGGACGAT
>JBCCNK010000363.1:0-3130 GCA_039025875.1 Pseudomonadota bacterium | reverse complement strand
GAAAAAAAACCGCCTAAGGCTGCTGATGTCCTAGCTGGTCTAAGCACGCATAAAGGCGGCACATTGACGCTCAAAGACTTGCTAAACCAACGCTGCACAAAGTAAAAAGCAAAGTAATGACAGTTACATCAACGACGAGCGCACTCGTTGGCACCGTCGATACACTGTTTTCGTCCCACTGCCGCCATCGCGTACGTTCAAGCACCGGGAAACAAAAGACCACAGCCAGTGCCAGCACCCAGGCCTGCTGATGATTCATGATTTCCCAGGGACCTACTGCGGTCAGGGATGTTGTGGTCCTGAACATCGCCTGCAGATAACTCCAAGCTTGACTTAAGGTATCAGCCCGAAAGAGCACCCAGCCGATCATGACTGCAGTCAGCAGGTACAGGTGTGCCAGCGCCCTTGGGAGTTTGGTCAGGAGTCCATTCAGGCCTGCTCGCTCAAGAACAAGTAGCGATCCGTGAAACAGTCCCCAGGCGATAAAGCTCCAGGCAGCACCGTGCCACAATCCGCACAGTAGAAAGACTACGAACAGGTTGCGGTAGGTGGCAACGGGACCGGCGCGATTTCCACCGAGAGGAATGTAAAGGTAGTCACGAAACCAGCTCGACAATGACATGTGCCAGCGACGCCAAAACTCTGTGATCGAGCGGGAGACGTACGGGTAGTTGAAGTTGCGCGGGAAGCGGAAACCCATAACGCGACCCAAACCAATTGCCATCAGCGAATAGCCCGCAAAGTCAAAGAAAATCTGCAAGGTATAAGCAGTAATTCCCAACCACGCGGTCGACGGCGCTAACTGATCAGCTGGAGCACCAAATGCTGCATCCGCGACAACCGCTACCTGATTCGCGATCAGTACTTTGAAAGCCAGACCCATTACAAACAGCTGAAGCCCTCTCACCACAGGAAAAAAGCTCACCGCGCGCTGGCGAAGTGCGCTGGCGACGTCTCCGTAGCGCACGATCGGTCCCGCGATCAACTGTGGAAACATCGCGATATACAGCGCCAGGTCATAAACACTTTGAGCGGGTGTGGCTTCTCGGCGGTACACGTCGACCAGATAAGAAATCGATTGAAAGATGAAGAACGAAATACCCAGAGGAAGGATGGGCAGAGATTCGGCAGGAAGCGACAAAGTGAGAACGTCGTTGACCAAAAAGCCCCAGTATTTGAAATACGCAAGCACCGCAAGGTTAAGCGACACTCCAGCAGACACGATGATTCTCCGCAGCTTGTCTTTTTCAGCCTTGTGAACTGCAGCCCCCATCAGATAATTCATCAACACCACGGCGAGCAGCAGTATCAGGTAAAGACCTTCACCCCAGGCAAAAAAGAGCAGGCTGAAACTTAATGCTGTGAGGTTCTTCCACGGCAGTAGCACGTATGCCGCGAGGAACAGCGGGAGGAAGAAATAGAGAAATGCAGTTGTAGAAAAAACCATTGAATCTGGTACGGGTGATTACGTCGCGGCGGGCGTAGGGCAGCGTGATCTCGACGACCGCTAAAAGCTGAGACCCAGAAGTGATAACGTCCCTGAACTCGATATCGTCCCAAGCGAAGTCGTCGGCCTTCAACTATCGCGTCGCGGGAAACCAGGCAATGATCTGACCAGTTGACTCGTTACTCGCTGCACTCCCTGCTCTATATGCTCTGCTCTATATGCTCTGCTCTGTATGTTCTGACCCCTACCCCCCTACTCTCTCCGTGCTACTTAGTAACAGGTTCAAGGGTTTTGTTGGACAAGCAACTCGTAGTCAACGATTCCTTGTTCGTCACGCCACGTCTCCGCCTCGCGGGAAAGCTCACGAACCTTCGCGGGCATTCCTACGGCTAAATTCTTGCGCTCTAGAGGATCCTTCGAGAGGTCGTACAACTCATAGCGGGGTTCGGAAGACTGCGTGGAGTTTGGAGAGAACCAGCCAGGATTAACGAGCAGCTTCCACTCGTTTTTGCGAACCGCCTGTTGCCCGCGGTCGTTGAACATCAGCGTTCTTGGTGAACTTGTATCCGTGTTCGCGTTCTTCTTCGGCGGGCTTCCGTCGTGCGCAACACTCCCTGTCAGTATGACGTAAAGATCACGACCTTCGAGTTCTGGCGTGGGCGTTCCTCGGAATTCCTCCGGGTGTTCTGCCGAAGCGATCGATAAGCTGGTCGTGAACAAATCCCCAATCCAACCGACGTCGTGCGCTACGGTACCGGGCGGAATCTCTTGAGGCCAACTCACGATTAACGGTACCTTGATCCCGCCTTCCCACAGCAATGCCTTGCACCCGCGATAGGGACTGTTAAAAAGCTCCATACCATCGCAGGCCGCACCGTTGTCGGACAGAAAAACGAAAAACGTGTTGTCCCATTGACCACTGGCCTTGATGCGCTCAATCACCCGACCGATATTGCTATCCATGTTTTCGGTCATCGCGGCGTGGACAGCTCGTTGGATAAGCTGCTCATTCGGGATCGTGTACCAATGACGCCGGACTATTGATGGAGTACCCGCGATCGCTTCTGATAGCGGGAACAGATTTTCCAGAGAAAGGTTAAACGCACGCCTAAGCGATGCAAGTGTTGGTGATCGATAGTAGTCCTCATACTTCGCCACCAACTCCCCAGGTGCCTGCAGAGGTTTATGGGGAGACTGGTACGACAAATACAGAAAAAACGGCTGCTCATGGGCTAAAGCGTGACTAATCATCTCTATGGCCCGGTCGGTCGTGCCGTCAGGCGCGTACCACGCTTCTGTGGTAAACCCGTTCGCCTGGTGATAGGGATACACGGCAGGTTCATCCGAGTAAGCGCTGATTGAGTAGCTTTTGATGGGTTTCAGTTTAGCCCGCCGATTCCCTTCGTAGTATCGATGGTCATCCAGAGTCGTACCGCGCATCGGACTAGGCGCAGCGTCTGTTGGGACAATAAATTGATGTGTCTCGCCCGACAACATACCAAAAAACTCATCAAACCCGCGTTGCAGCGGGAGTGCATTGTAGTCCGCATCAATTTCGGCTTCGGTGAGTTCCCAATCAGGATGAAGTTTGCGCCATAGCGCGCTTGATGCGAGCTTTTCCTTGAGTAAGCTGCCGCCCAAGTGCCACTTGCCCGCCATAAAGGTTCGATAGCCGACTCTTTT
>JBCCNK010000362.1:0-3149 GCA_039025875.1 Pseudomonadota bacterium | reverse complement strand
TGTCACGAGTGACGATGATATCCGCGAATTCATTCGCGGAAACACGCAGACGATTTACCACCCGGTGGGAACCTGCAAAATGGGTAAAGACGCTATGGCGGTTGTGGACGCGGAGCTGCGCGTGCACAAATTGAAAGGGCTGAGGGTAGCGGACGCCTCGATCATGCCAAAAATAGTGAACGGTAACACTAACGCCGCGAGCATTATGATTGGTGAGAAGTGCTCGGATTTACTACGAGCTTGAGAGCGTAATGTTCGCCAACGACTAAGCCTGGCGTTGGCTTTTTCAGCGGCAATTACGACCGGTGGCTACAACCGCGCAACCAAGGCCGTGCTAACAATGGGTGTGTAATAAGGAGGTCGTCGCGAAAGATGCTGCGGTGTTTCAGCTTCCGCGATAGGTTATCTATCGGCAAGCTTCCCATGCCATCTTTCATTCCCTGCATTGAGGTAACTGTCACTCAAACAGCTCACTCAAACCGTTGCAACGTATACCGGATAAAAAGAATTCACTTCTGGGTTCCTATCTGGAAGTTGTGTTCCCGAAGAAAACTTCGCTCTTCCTGGCGGCACGCTAGGAAACTAGGTCGTGCCAAAGTTCGCTCAACGAAGGCGGCCAGACCTGGATACTCAAGCTCATCCAAGTGGAAACCGGCATGCTTTAGGTTTTGAAAGTGAACGGCGATGCTAATATCTGCGAGTGTCAAGCTTGCGCCCACGAAGTATTCCGAAGATCCGATTTGCTTCTCGAGATATTGAAAATATCTTGGTAATACCTCTTTAAAGACACGCTCTGCAGCTTTCCTATCGGCTTCTTGCCCCAGTAGCGGATCCACTACCGCAGGGCGAAAAATTCCTTGGCCGATCGTATTGGAGAATTCCGTGTCCCCGTACTCCTCCATCCACAGAGCCCTTGCGAAACCAACTGAATCACTCGGATACAAAGCGGGGGCACTGTTCTCTCTCTCCAGGTACTGACAAATCGCCGAAGAGTCGGGTAGAGCCCAGTGAGGCCCGCGTGTGTTGTCTAGAAGTACGGGAACCCGTCGCAAAGGACTAATTTCTGTAAAGGAATCGGGTGCTAAGAACGGCACGACCTGCTCGAGTTCGTAATCAACGCCTTTCTCCAAAAGCGTAACTCTGACCTTCCGCACAAAGGGCGAGAGCACTGAACCAAGAAGCCTGAATCTCATTCGCCATGATCCACTGTATTGATGGTCACCGCTATGACCCCTTGCGCATCTCCAGAACGGTCTTGAAGACCTCTCTCCCTGTCGCTGCTGTAGGGAATCCTCCGTAGTACCCAAGATGCACAATCATTTCTTCAATCTCTACCTCGGTTACGCCAACATTCATCGCACCATGCAGATGAATTCCGAACTCCCGTTCACGACCAAGCACCATGAGGGAGGCTACGGTGACCAGTGCTCGGTCGCGGAGACTGAGACCTTCTCGTGCCCAAATCTCTCCGAATAGGTGCTCCAGCGCGGGAGCGAAAAACGGATCATTCTCTCGATCAGGAGATATCTCGCGACCAAAATACTTCTGGGCAAGCGCCCTTCCTTTCTCTTGACGATCGGTACCCACAGTTTTACCTCTCCTCCGCGAGAGCTCGTTATTTACTCAGCGGCTTGCAAAGTTTAGATGGCCCCAGACAATTGCTTTCATAACGAGACCATACATTTAGTAAGTATCGATTTGCAAGCAAATAATTTGGCGGCATAATCGGCGCGTACCCGCGTTAAGCCAACAACATGCCTCCAAAGTCACTCGACCCCTATGTAGCCGCAGTGGATGCGCTAGGAGATGGCTGGACCTTTCTTATTACTCGTGAGGCTTTTTTCGGTGCGACTCGCTTCGATGACTTCCGAAAGCAGTTAAAAATCCCTAAGGCGCGACTCAGCGAAAGACTGAAACACCTGGTTACAGCAAAGCTATTTTCGAGAGAGCCCTATCAGGATTCTCCCCCTCGCTACGAGTATCGGTTGACCCAGCGGGGTTTCGACCTATACCCAATCGCCCTGCACATGATCGAGTGGGGCAGGCGCAGGACGTCGCTAAAGAGCGACGTAACGCTTGTGCACGCAGCGTGCGGGCATTCATTGAGCGTCCGAGCGGCATGCCGCTGTTGTGGCGAGGAGGTGCGAGCAGAAGACCTGCTATGGCCACCGATTGTTCCCCTAGACCAAACTATCACCGGAACATCTAATGTTCGTGCTTGGAAGAGAATGAAGGGTGTGGATTCCGTTTCGACGCGACAAGACCCGGCAACAAGTGTGCTGGACGTCGCTGGCGATCGATGGTCGATGCTAATTATCTATAGCGCTCTACAACGGGAATTCAAGTTTCGAGAGGCACAGGCGAAACTTGGCATTGCTCATAATGTTCTGAGCGCGCGATTGAAGAGTCTTGTTGCTGAGGGAATACTTGAACGTCCTACAACCGGTCGACAAGCGCCCTACCGAATTTCAACCGAGGGGATCGATTTACTTCCTATAATCCTCGCCATGCGAACGTGGGCGATCGACCATTTGGTTGATAATCCGGAAGGTTGGAATGCCATCATCCATCGGCCATGTGGCTCCAATATCGAGACCGACCCATGGTGTACTGCCTGCTCAACTAAAGTAACACCCGAGTCAGTGATGATTCAGTGAGCCCACTGCTAGAACAGCGGGCTCAAATTTTGGTGTCAGTTTACTTGACTGTCGGCAAGCTTACGCCGTCGGTTTCCAGCCTTTGAAGTGAGGTAAGGGTCACTCTAACCAAAGAGCATGTCCAGGAAGTTTCAACTATGACAAAGGCAAGAACGCTGGTCCCTAGCTGGCTACGCGAAGGCGTCGTGATTGCTGCGAGTATCCTGTTAGCCTTCGGTATCGATGCGCAATGGGAGCTATCGCGAGAACGAGCAGATGCCGAGGTGCTCCTCGAGTTGCTGGTGTCAGACTTTGCGACAACCGTCGCAGAGGCGGAGCGGGTACTTGCCAATCACGCCGGGGGCTTGAGTGCAGCACAGCAGCTGATCAGCATGGCAGAAGAAGAAACTCTGACACCGGCCGATGCATCACGCGTGGATCGGCACCTATCAGTGATGATGGTCAGTGGTGCTTCCTTTGACCCACCGCTGGGACCCGTTCGATCACTGATTC
>JBCCNK010000361.1:0-3157 GCA_039025875.1 Pseudomonadota bacterium | reverse complement strand
CGCTGAACTCGTCCAGAGATACGGTGGACGAGTTCAGCGGCCCTGTAGCAATGCCCGCCGCTAGAATCGGCGCAGCTATCCCTCACGCGGTTCCTGGTCTCACACCGATGATTTCAACTCTAACGGCCGGCTTCGAGTTTCTATGAGCGGTGCTTTTTTATCCAACTTGACCTCGCCGCCACTCTTGTTTTTTTTCTTGGGTGTTTTTGCCACGTTCGCTCGTTCCGATCTGGATGTTCCCAATCCCGTGGCGCGAGCTATCTCGCTGTACCTTCTATTCGCGATTGGGTTTAAGGGAGGTGTCGCTCTATCGGCAAGCCCGTTCAGCTCCGACGTGCTCATAGCATTGGGTGCGGCTCTCCTGCTCGCCGCGCTGGTACCAATCTATGTTTTTTACCTGGTAACCCGATTCTTCTCGAGTGCTAATGCGGCTGCACTCGCGGCGACCTATGGATCGATTAGTGCTGTCACTTTTGTAACGGCAACCAACTATCTCGATGCGGTGGGCATCAGCTGGGGTGGACACTTTGTTGCCGCGATGGCCTTAATGGAGGCTCCGGCCATAGTTGTTGGCTTATTCCTGTATCGCCGTGCGGGCGGCGATCCCGACGTGGGCGCTGATAGGGAAACGACCGCCGAAAGAACCACAATCCAGCAACTCTTGCGCGAAGCGTTTTTAAACGGGTCTGTAGTGTTGATTCTGGGCAGCCTGCTCATTGGTTGGATCAATGGCGAAGCGGGCATGGAACAGCTCGCACCTCTGGTCAAGTATCCCTTCGTCGGGATGCTCTGCCTGTTTCTCCTCGATATGGGACTGGTAGCCGCACGACGCATACGCGATATCTACGATCCTCGAGCCGGTGAGCGGTCTGTTTCCGCAAAGACGATGGTGGTACTGGCGCTAGCCTTTGCGTTACTGAATGGAAGCGTGGCACTGCTGATTGCGCTACTTGCAGGTCTTCCGGAGGGTGACGCCCTACTGCTGACCATACTTGGAGCCAGCGCCTCCTACATCGCCGTGCCAGCGGCAATGCGCCTCGCGCTACCGAGTGCAAACCCAGGGATTTACCTGACGATGGCTCTGGCAGTGACCTTCCCGTTTAACATTGTTGTCGGCATTCCGCTGTTTCACTATCTGATTCGCGCCTTGAGCGCGTAAATAGAAATCAGGAGGTTGGCATGCGTCCATGCAAACGTATTGAAATAGTCGTCGAGCGCTCGGCGGCAGAGCGGCTTGAGGAGACCCTTCGCGCCGCGGGCGCACCGGACTATACGTTGCTCCAAAACGCTGGAGGAAGCGGCGACCGTGGTTATCGAAGAGCCGACGACGTAACCGATACCGATGAGAACTGCGTTTTTATCGTCGCTCTGGAAGACGAAATGCTTCTTGACAAGATCGTAGAGGGCGTCCGCCCTTTGCTGAGACGATTCGGAGGAATGTGCCTTGTTTCGGACGCCCGCTGGCTGATTCACTGATACTGGCGCAATTGGCTACCGGTGTCTGGCCTTTGCCAAACTATCGCCAAAGTATCGCCAAACTAAGAGACTGCAAGGATTCAGCATCCGGAGCGTTGAGTAAAATGCGGCGACGACACTTTTTGGCAGGTATTGTTGGGTCCGCGCTGACGTACAACCTTCCCCGAGCACAAGGCGACCAAGCATCCATGAACGCCGAAGCAGAACCGTACTGGCGAGCGCCTGCCGAGGAGGAACCGCATGCCGCGACCTGGATGGCATGGCCGTCGACGCAAAATCTTTACGGTGAGAGAGCCTACTTCGAGGGCGTGCAAGAACACCTCGCGCGCCTTGCGCGCGCGATCGCTGATTTTGAGCCAGTGTTCATGGCAGCTCCGGACGAGTCCTTTGCCCGAATAAACGAGCTTTGTGGACCAGGCGTCACCCCGGTGGCCATCCCAACTAACGATATGTGGATGCGCGATTCGGGACCCGTGTTTGTCACCAACTCTCGCAGAGAGCTCGCTGCAATCGATCTTAACTTTAACGGTTGGGGCGCAAAGCAGAATCCCCGCGATTTCGACCAACAGGTAGCAGAGGGCGTCGCGGCGGAGCTTGGCGCGAGCCGGCTAGCCACAGAGTTGGTGGGCGAAGGTGGAGGAATTGAATTCGATGGCGAAGGTACGCTGCTGCTAACCGACAGCTGCTGGCTGAACGACAACCGGAATCCGGGAATCACACAGGAGCAGATGAACCAGGAATTCAAGCGGCTTCTTGGCATTGAAAAAGTAATCTGGCTTCCGGGAGTATCGGGCAAGGACATCACGGATGGACACATCGATGGCTCTATTCGGTTCGTGCGCCCGGGACTCATCCTGACCGGGGGCTACCCGGGCGATAAGTCTGAGTGGGGTGAAGTTCTGCTCCAATCGAAGCGGATCCTGACACGCGAGAAGGATGCACGCGGTAGACCGTTCACATTGGTTGACGTACCCAGTGCAACTCAGCCGGTCAACACAAGTCCGGATCTGTTCACCGGGTATGCCAACTTCTATGTGGCAAACGGGGCGGTCTTCACGCCCCAGTTTGGCGACCGCAGGGCCGACGCACTGGCGATTGAACGACTTGCGGAACTATACCCGGGACGACGCGTTATAGGGCTGGAGGTTGACCGTATCTATGAGAACGGCGGTGGCATCCACTGCGTAACCCAGCAACAGCCGAGCACCGGAGCCTAGCCCCTGGTTAGTCATTGCGCAGTCGCAGCTGATCGAAGAGAAAGCCATAAATATCGGCGTACTGGGCGAGGACTTGTTCACGTGTAGAGCCGATACCGTGCCCCGATTCAAAGTCTATTCGCAGCAGCGTCGTATTATCGCTGCCCGCCGCCTGCAGTCTCGCGGCCATTTTGCCCGACATCCACGGATTTACCCGTGGGTCGTTAAAACCATGCGTCAGTAGTGTCGCGGGGTAGGCAACGCCATCCTCGACTTTGTGATACGCACTCATGGCGAGTAGACCGCGGAAGCCGTCTTCCTCGCTGACCGTGCCAAACTCCTTTATGTTGGGCACGCCGTTGGTCGTCGTTTCGGCGCGAATGGCGTCGAGCATCCCAACCTGAATCACCGCAGCACCGAATAAATCCGGTCGCTCGGTTATGGAACGTCCCACCAGGATTCCACCTGCTGAACCTCCCATCGGG
>JBCCNK010000360.1:0-3171 GCA_039025875.1 Pseudomonadota bacterium | reverse complement strand
CTCGAACTCTGGGCGCTTTGCAGTGGTTACTTCAACAAAGGCTTTGTAACGATGGTCGAAGCAATGATGAAAGAGGCGGCCCATACTGACTTTTGGCATCGTTTGGAATCGGTAAGGTGAATTGCGCCGTTTAAACGGCCGCTTGTGGCCGACGGAGGCTATTAAGGTGATAGCTTCCTAGTGACTGCTACCGAGAAAGCAGCCGCTCAGCGCTTGGTCGCCTAACGCGTGCTATCGACCCAAAGCCGTCGCTCACTGCAGCGTAGCTAATGACTTACAACGACCCTCTAGAGACGTTGGCAAACGCACTTACGTCACCCGTAACGACGCCGACAAGCTGGTGCTTTCACCTACCTTTGTTCGTTGTCTTGCATACATCTGACCGCCGAACTAGCGAACTCCCAGATGTGGCGAGGAAAAGGCATAGAGTCGGCGGTGGCAGGATCAGCGTATCCATCGCGATACCAGTTTTCGGTGATTGCCATTAGTGCTTCGTCGCCCTCATGGAAGGCAAGCGATGCATCGCGCCAACGTCGAGCCAGTTCCTGCGCGATCGGGGAATCTGGCGGTTCTCCTTGCGCTGCATCAATATCGCGGATAAGGCTGTCCCAGATATCCGCCACTTCGTCATCAAACTGATCAGCCTGCTTGTGTTGGACGATTTGTTCAAGCTGCGATGTAGAATAGTGTCTGTCAGCTAGCTTCCTATCGGCTTCGCTCCAGTTTTGTTCATTCATTGCGTGGGTCTCCTTCAGTAAACTGATAAGGTCGTCCAAGGAAAGGGCCTCACCACTTTCAAGCTGAAGTAACGCTCGGCGAATGGCTGCAAGTGTGCTCGTCAATTGCAACTGCCGCGATGCTAGTACAACCTCTTGCGCTCTCAGAAGGCGGTGAAGCGCTACGCCGTCATTGAGTACATCGCGCATCTCAGCCAGACGCAAACCCATACGCTTGAGTACCTGTATCTTTTGCAGGCGCGCGATCGCTTTGTCGTCATAGCTTCGCCAACCTGC
The DNA here is from genome assembly GCA_039025875.1 of Pseudomonadota bacterium. Lineage (GTDB taxonomy): Bacteria > Pseudomonadota > Gammaproteobacteria > Pseudomonadales > Halieaceae > Congregibacter. The sequence continues at coordinate 2,158 of JBCCNK010000360.1, read as the reverse complement.
GGGTGTGCGTGCCGGGTGAATCAACCCGTGTCGCTCGTACAGTCGAAGTGCTTTGATAGTGAGCCCAGTTGATTTGCCAACTTCGCTTGCGGTCAACAGCTTGCTGATAGGAGGTCTCCATCCAATAGACGAATCTAGTTATAAAGCCGACCCCTGGGGACGGTGCAAGCCCTTTTTCCAATTCGCCCGCACCTTCTCTGATACAGAGCGGACGGCCACATCCGAGCGCACGAGTATTCCTCAATGACCCGATACGGACGTTCACATCCTGATGTCAGAGCGACTGCTTCGGCCTAATGAGGGGGAGTGAAGTCGTTGATTTTTGAGCTACGTGCTACGGTCGTCCCGAACTAATATTTCAGTGCACGGAAGCACGGCGACCCAGAACGCCCGTCGCTGTACATTCGCGCAGTAAACTAAGGATGTGATGAAGCATGATTACATTTTCGGCCGCCGTACTAGCTTGCTTGCTTGCAAACGTTTGGCTGATGATTAGTGGCTCAACACGTTCGCAACGCTGGCGACTTGCCATGACTGCAGCACTTTCGATCGTTTTCGTCGTGGCCTATATTGCCGCACCCCTGTGGCAAATCTATCTTCTAGGCTTGTCTGGCATGTTGCTCGTCTTCTCCGCATCTATGCGCAGCTTGCCCGCTAAGTTAATCCAGGCAGCCGCTCTCGTCTTAATCTCTGCGACCGGCTTCCTCTCATATTTATTCCCCGCATATCAGCCAGCTACTCCCGATGGGAAATACCACGTGGGTTATGTTGCGCACTACCATGAAATGACTCGCCCTAAAATTCAGGCATCCAGCCGGCTTGATGAACGACTGATACCGGTCAAAATTTGGTTCCCAACAGAGGCCTCTGAGGGCGAGAGAGTTGGCTTTGACGATTTGCTCGTTGGGTTGAAGGCTCGCTACGCCCACTTACCAATTCCAGATTGGGTTTTGAACAATCTGAGCAGCTCCGTAACGGGGGCTACTATCTCATCCAGCGTGATAGACATGAAGCTCCCGACTATCGTCTATAACCACGGAGGAGGCAGCTATCCAGAGGACAACCGGGTTTTACTGGAGAGTCTCGCATCCAATGGATATGTAGCCTTTAGTATTGGACATCCGCTAAGCAGTTCGGCAATTCGGTATCCCAACGGCGATCTGATTCACGCCGACTTCGACGCCTATGGCCGCACAAGCCTCAGTTACGCGCAGCAGTTGGAACTCAATGATCAATGGAACCGAACTTTCACTGTCGATAGCTATGAAGAGTACTTCGACTTGATTAGCGACTACATAACTGCGCCCGATCCCTCGACCAAGCAGGTATCTGATTGGGTTGCTGAGACACTGAGTGTCTTACATGACCTGCGATCTTTGCCGGTGGTTGGTGCAAATATTGATCAAAGTCGAATAGCTTTCGCCGGATACTCAATTGGAGGAGCAACAGCTATCGAGCTTTGCCGCGTCGAAGATATATGCCGTGCCGTAATTAACCTAGACGGACTTCCTGCGGGAAGACCAGGCATCATGGAAACCGACTTGGGTAAGCCGTTTTTAGTTATCAGTAGTAACAAGACAGCAGGGGCCATCGACAAATTCACACCAAATCAATTCCTTGCCGTTCAGAACAGCGGTGACAGTTACAATTTTCTGATCCCAGAGGCCACGCACAGTCAGTTTTCGTCTGATGGGTATTACTCTCCGGCATTCAGTATTGGCTTTGGCTACAGCACAGCCACTTACTACCGTACTCAAAAAATCATGACAGACTTGATCCTTGGTTTTATGGACAGACACGTGGCGGGAAAGGCAACTCAAGCACTGCCTGATCCATCTGCGACAGTATCGATAATCCATCATTAGCGTTCTAGATCACACGCGAGCAGGTAGGCCGCTTCGAGGTGGAAGCAGATGTCCTGTGTTTGAATTGAGATTTCCGCTCCTGGCCGATGACGGCTGTTTTCGGATTTAGCTACGAACGCCCGCTAAGGAGGAAACTCGACCAGAACTGTCACTGCCTGTAAGGCCCAGTCGAATCCACCCACCACGACTATCCAGTCCACGACCCTCGCAAAAGCATTTCTCTACGCTCTTTTGCCGCTCTCTTTTTGCTCATAGCGATCTTCCTTTTCATCAGTCTTTACGTTCCTCTTCTT
>JBCCNK010000359.1:0-3294 GCA_039025875.1 Pseudomonadota bacterium | reverse complement strand
TCGACGGCTTCAGTACATCGACGCTGGGTGCCGGATTTACTCAGGTGGTTTTTACCTTTGAGTTGACCGCTGCATTGTTCGTCAATGGCATCGCGGTGGCGCTGGTTATCGGATTGATTGGTGGAATCTTTCCTGCCTGGCGTGCTGCGCGAGTCCCGGTTGTGACTGCGTTCCAGGGCGGAGAGTAGGCAAACGACACAACAAGTAGAAAACAACTAGAAAGAACGAAGAGAATCCACGTGCACTTCTGGCACAAGCTTCGAAGACCCAGCCTGTGGGTGGGTTTGCTATTTCTCAGCCCGCTGGCGATCGTCGAAGCACAGATTCGGCCAGCCGACCGGGAACTGACGCCGAACCAGGTCCGAAGCGACGTAGCACTGGCAAAAGAAGTCTACGAACGCCTCCACCCGGGTTACACGAGATATGCAAGCAAGGCGGACCTCGATGCCGGCTGGGCGGGTGTTGTCGATCGCGCTATTGCTGAAAATGGCATGACCGTTGGCGACTTTTATCTGGCCATTGAGCGTACTCTGGTCGGCATTCGCTGCGATCACACCAAGGCGGAGCTGCCTCGCGACTTACGCCTGGAACGCGAAACAGCCAGGCTCTATCTGCCTGCCCGATGGCTGCTTATCGAAGATCGAGCGCTGGTTTACCAGGCTGGCAAAGACTCACCACTTAACTATGGGGACGAGATCCTATCGGTCGATGGCCGACCGATGTCTGAGCTCGTGGCTGAAGTGGCTCCGCTGATTCCGGTCGACGGTTTCACCGAATGGTCACGCCGGGGTGGTGTTTCCGAGTCTCGGGAGTTCATGGGCGGCGCTGTGGACCACTTCGGAGCGTTACTCTGGGAAGTGGAGCCCACCGCAACGCTGGAAGTACAAAGCTCAAGCGGTGTAACACGCACCGAGAGCGTTGAGCGTCTGAATTATCAACAATGGCGTGAACTCGGCGATGGCATTGCCGGGGCGGCCAACTTCAGGGACGCTGTCCAGTTAGAGCGTCTTGGCGATCGTGGTGCCTACCTGCGAGTCGATACCTTCGTGAATTACCGGGATCCAGTCAAGCCGGATAAGATCTACGACCCCATCTTCAAGGCCCTGCGTAGAGAAAAGCGCGATTTCCTGATCCTCGATCTGCGTCGAAATGGCGGTGGCTCCAACGATGCGCAGTTCCGATTGCTCGCCCATCTCACAGACGAGCGGCTGCCAATCGTCAAAGACATGCGTGCCAAGACCCTGAACCTGGATGGAGTGCGCGAACACCTTTGGACCTGGGACAAAACCCACCTGGATCCGCCGCGCATCGGCTATCGTGAGAATGAAGACGGCACCTTTTCACCTCGCAGAATCTTCGCGGAAGATCTGCAGAGCATTAACCCCGATCGCTACGCGTTCGCCGGTCGCTTGATTGTGCTCACGAGCACCGAGAATTCGTCGGGCAGCACTATGCTGCTTGCGATGCTGAAGGAATTGGACAACGCGACGTTCATCGGCGAACCCACCGGGGGCAGCGCCGAAGGGCCGACGGCGGGCATACAGTTCACCCTCACTCTGCCGGAAAGCCGGGTCAGAACGCGGGTTCCGTTCTTTCGTTACTACGTTAACGTATCGTCTTTCGACAGCGGTCTGGGCGTAACTCCGGACATATCCGCTCCCATGACGGTTGCTGCGTTCAGAGATCGACGTGATCCGGCTAAAGAAGCAGCGATGGCGTTGCTGGAGAGCCGGTAGCCCAAAAACCTGGCCAGCGACTAGCTTAAAGCGAGGACTGTCTTCTCCGACTGCAAACGTCGCGCAAGAATCGCAAACAGACCGAAGGTCGCCATAGCCGTTGTGAGTGTCACCGCGATCACCGAAAGAGGCTCTATGCTTAATCCCTTCAGCAGATCTTCCATCAACAAATACTGGCCAGAAATGGGTAGCCATTGCAGATAGGTGGGCTTGTTTTCCATCAGCATCAGCGCAAAGGGTATGAAGGCCGGCACGACTATGACCATTGACACTATCGACTGGGCCTCCTTGAAGGTTTTTGCCTGAAAGGCGAGCAGCAGATGAACACTTGAGGCAAAGAGGCACAGCGGAATCAACAACAGCAACAGAAGCGCTACCGTAGCGGCACTTAAACTGAACGTCGCTCCGACCTTGCTGAGATCAATGAAACCCACGGCAATTGACGTAAGCGCGAGCGTGAGTACGACGCCAATAACGGCGACGCAGCTGGCCGTAAGCAGCTTCGCCGCGACAACCTGGTAGGTGGGCACGGGTTGGCAAAGAAGAAACTCCAGCACATTTCGTTCGCGCTCACCTGCACTGGTATCGACCGCGACCGATAAGCCAGTGATGAAGGCACCGAACAATAGATAAAACAACAACATCGTATTGATAAAGGCCGCACTGCTGTTGGGAGCAGAGAGATCTTGCTCCTCAACGGTTATGGGACGCAGCAGATTGATATCGATGCCGCGCAGCAGGACTCGTTTGACTCCCAGTCCCCGCGAGTAATCGTTGATCGCATTGCGTATCCGGCGTAGAGGCGAGCTCAGAGAGGTATCGCTCATGTCGGCACGGAGTACCAGATCAATCGAACGCCCGCTACGCATGTCGGCCGCGTAGTCATCGGGTATCAACAGTTCGATCCTCCGATCACTCCATTTCCTGAGATCGTCGTCGGGGGCACCAGTTGCAGAGAAGATGTTCTCCTGGGCGAGTCGCCCCACGAGGTCTGGAGCCGACTCGGCGCCGCTGATATAAATGTACACATCCGGCTTTTCGACAGCTTCCTCTATCGCAAAAACCGAACTCACATAAATCAGGACGGGTGCGAGCACGGCCATGATCATGGCGGCCATGAACGCGCGTCGATCGCGAATCGCTTCCTTGAGCTCCTTGATCAGAAGTGCGCGGAACTGGTTCACGCGGCGACCCCTTCATCGGTCCCAATGAGCTTTACAAACGCGTCTTCCAACTGCGCTTCACCTGCAAGCGCGCACAATTCCTCGGTGGTGCCCGCCGCTGCAAGTCGTCCCTTTGCGACTATCACTATCCGATCACACAGTGCGGCTACTTCCTGCATCACGTGGCTCGAAAACAAAATGCAGTGGCCAGCCTCTCGAAGTTTGGCCAGATGACGCCTCAGCATTCTCGTGCTCATGACGTCGAGACCACGAGTTGGCTCATCCATGATCAGATTAGGCGGGCGATGCACGAGGGCCTGAGCAAGCGCAATCTTCATGCGTTGCCCCTGCGAGAAGCCGCTGCTCTTTCGATCCGCGATGTCGTTCATCTGCAG
>JBCCNK010000358.1:0-3344 GCA_039025875.1 Pseudomonadota bacterium | reverse complement strand
TCGGTTCCCGGTAGCTATCGCGTACTTACGAATGTCTCTGCGCGTCACGATCTCCCGTTGGGGCTCGGTCTTGCGGCCGATCGCTCCGAGGATCTGCTCGTTCAGCAAAGAAGTCATATGTTCTGCTCGCGATCTTTCCAGTAGGGGTCGCGAAGCTCGCGTTTGAGTATCTTGCCCGTGGGAGCTTTAGGTAGGGCGTCGACAAAGTCGATCGACTTGGGTTTCTGGTAGGAGGCCAGTTGCTCGCTTGCTTTTGCGATGATATCTTCCGCGGAGGCGTTCTTACCGGGCTTTAAGACCACCGCTGCCTTTACCGCTTCACCCCAGGTGTCGTCAGGAATACCGAACACCGCAGACTCGAGAACCGCAGGATGCTGGTGCAAAGCGGCTTCGACCTGGGTGCTGTAGATGTTTTCCCCGCCCGAGATAATCATGTCCTTGGCACGGTCGACGATAAAAACGTAACCATCTTCATCCCACATCGCCACGTCGCCGGTGCGCATCCAGCCGTCCTTGAATATCTGTTCGTTCAGATCGGGCCGCCGCCAGTAACCAATCATATTGGCCTCGGAGCGAACCAGGATTTCACCGGGCGTATTTCCATCTTTCGGCACTTCTGCGTCGTCGTCGCCTACAAGCTTGATGGAGGTCACAAACCCTTCTCGCCCACAGGAGGACAACCGGTGACTGTGCGGGCCGGTCATTGCTTCGACGTGATCCTCCTGAGACAAAAAGCTCATCGTCATACCTTCGGTCTGGCCATAACCCTGGATTAAGGTGCAGGGAAAAGCCTCAAGAGCAGCGGCGACGACGCTCTTTGGCATGGGACCACCGCCATACTGGATATTGCGTAGACTGCTGATGTCATAGCTCTCAAAATTCTCCACGGCCATCATCCAGTTCAACATGGTGGTAACACCGAGAAACGCCGTAACGCGCTCTCGCTGAATGACTTCAAGAGCCAGGGTCGCATCGAAGTTGATCAGCACCAGAGGACAGCCGTGCGCCATATAATTCATGGCAAGGGCAACCGGTATGTGGAACATCTGCCCGGTCAGCATATAGACGTCAGTGGGCACAATACGCTCGGCCACTGTTTGATTGAGCATGCCCATGAACAGACCGTGATGGGAGTGGAGCGCTCCCTTGGACTGACCCGTTGTGCCACCGGTATAGAGAATCAGTGTGGGGTCGTCACCCCCGATTAAGTCCAGCGGATCGGGCTCATGCGCGCCACTTCTGTGCACCAGACTCTCGTAGCTGTCAGTACTTTGCTCTCCAAACACGAGTTGTTTGTCGACTGATGCTTGTTTAGCCAGGACACTAGCTAGATCCGCATATTCCTGGGATGACACCAGGACGCGGGGTTCGCCATCTTTGAGTATGCGTACCAATTCTTCTTCTGCGAGCCGCCAGTTGAGCGGTTGCGCGATCAGGCCGCAGCGCGCGCATGCGTAGATTACTTCGAGGAACTCGACGCAGTTCTTGGAAATAATCGCAACGCGATCACCCTTCGCCAGGTCCAGGTGCTCCAAGAGCCCATTAGCGAGACGCCGTATTCGTTCGTCGAACTCTCCGTAGCTGATACGTTGCCCGCTGTGAACGTCAATCACAGCCTCGCGATCTGGCGCGAGACGAGCGGTTTTCGCTGGAATTTTGCCGATGTTCATGGCGTCTGGCTGCGTTGCGCCCCTTGCCAAGGGCTACGGCCAGGGCCCACCCCATGAGCGTGGCGAATGCTTTGGGTGTTGCCGGCGGGGCGCACCTTGCCACACGCCTTGGCTGACACGCTGAAGTTATGCGAACTAATGGGACAGGACACTAGTAAGCGGAATCCAAATCGAGGTGCCGGCGATTCAGAAGCCAGGCATCGCCGACCCGCTGCAACGTATCGCGATAGACCCCGGTGCAGAGCAGACGGCATTCACCGTTTTCCGTGGCGAACAGGGTGAGATTGGAACACACCGTTGGCGTATCGCCCTCGGACTCAAAAAACACATTGGAGATCACATGGCGCCGTACGTCCGTCTGCGCCGCCAGTGAGTCCCGGTACAGCGTCATTACCGCATCCCGACCTTCGAAGGGGCCGATAAGATCGGCGTCTACGATTTGGATCGTGAACGTCGCGCTTTCGCTAAAACAAGCTTCAAGCATGTCGAGCTTTCGCTCGTCGTAAGCGTACGCGGCTCGACACAGGAGTTCGGAGATTGATTGCTTGTCTTCGCAGGTAAGGCTCATCCGTTCGGCTCCATTCCTAAAATGTCCAGGGTGCCGCGCCAGGCGAGCGAGCCTCCGTCCAGGTTCCAGACCACACCGTTGACGAAGCTGGACTCGGGGCTCGCCAGGAAGCATACGAGTTCAGCTACATCCACCGGCTGGCCCATACGCGGGATCAGATGAGTCATCGTCATCGTATTCAGCATCGCCTGGGGATCCGGCACCGACTTCAGAAACTCATCGACCATCTGGGTGTGGATAGATCCCGGGCAGTAACAGTTAGCCCGGATGCCATCGGAGGCCAGGTCGACGGCCAACATCTTGGTCAACTGCATGATTCCGCCTTTGCTCGCACCGTAGGCCTGGCATTGGGGATAACCCGTCAGTGAGCTTGTTGAACCTGCGTTGATGATTGAGGCATTGCCGCTTTTACGCAGAAAGGGCAGGGCGTATTTTGCACACAACCACGCGCCGGTAAGGTTGACCGAGATTATCTTCTCGAAGGTTTCCCGGCTCATGCTCTCCAGACTGAGCTCAGTCGTCAGCATGCTTTCGTGGATGCCGGCGTTGTTGTGCAGTACATCAATGCCACCGAAGGTCTCGGCAGCAAACGCCATCAGCGCCTCGACCTCGGCATCGACGGTGACGTCACATTGCTTGAAGGCGGCCTGGCCACCAGCAGCTACTATTTCGTCAGCGACAGCACTCCCGACCGCGTGGTTTACATCGGAAAGAACAACTTTGGCGCCTTTAGCGGCTGCTAGTTTGGCGGTGCCCGCACCAATACCAACGGCTGCGCCCGTGATCACAAGGACCAGATCTTTGAGCGGCATTCGACATTTCCGTTATTTTTACCTGTTGTTACGGCGGATCTCACGAAAAGGTTTGAATGTTGTTCAAATCAATTGCTTGCGCCATGGTTGTACCCTAACCAGCACAGCTTGTGAGAGTGACACTGAACGAGTGAAACCTGTGGTCAACAGCCTGGTACAAGGTTCAGCGCGGGATGACGACACAACATCGTCACCGCGCAACCGCCGGAATGCGCAGCGCCGCAGGGTGATTTTTCGTGCATTGCACGACTGCATCATCGAGCACGGCTACAGTAAGACAACCCTGGCCCACAT
>JBCCNK010000357.1:0-3344 GCA_039025875.1 Pseudomonadota bacterium | reverse complement strand
TCTCCCGCAAGCGCCACGTTCGGCCTCGTGCTCCTACACGGGCGCGGGGCCGGAGCGCGCGACATCATCGGTTTGGGCGAGGCACTCGCCCTGCCCGATCTCACGTTTGTCGCTCCCGAGGCACCCGGTCGTTCGTATCTTCTTTGTCCTGCACCAGTCTTCCCTCTGCATCAAATTTGAATTAGCCAATCCTGTTGGACCACAAGCGTTCTACAACGCCGCAGACAAACTGATTGGCAAGAGAAACCGTAACCGGCTATAACTTTGGCATAAAGGTCATTTTGCCCTCGTTTTGGGCCATACGGGTATGCGCAAAAGAAATGTAGTTTTCTTCATCTATCCCGGGATCAAGCTGCTTGATTTAAGCGGCCCGCTCCAGGTCTTCTCCGATGCCAATGACTGCCAGACTGTTGAGCGCAAACCCTACTCCCTCAAGGTGATATCGCTTACGGGGGGCAAGACTGAAACCGACACGTTGCTCAAGGTGGATGCACTTGCGCGATCTGCTACGCGCCAATCTGCGATCGACACACTGGTCGTAGTCGGCGGCCGCGGTGTGATGAGGGCGGTCTCTGATCCAGGGGTAATAGAAGCGGTCGCACAAATGAGCAAGAGAAGTCGCCGGGTGGCCGCGGTTTGCTCCGGCGCCTTCTTACTTGCTGAAGCCGGATTGCTCGATGGCAGACAAGTCGTGACGCACTGGGATAGTTGCGACCTGCTGGCACACGAGTATCCGAACCTCACGGTGAGAGAAGACGAGATCTTTGTCCGCGACGGTGAAGTCTGGACATCGGCCGGCGTCACCGCTGGCATAGACCTCGCGTTAGCGATGGTTGAGGCAGATTGGGGGCGAGGGACCGCCCTATCGATCGCCCGGCGATTGGTCACGTACATGGTGCGACCGGGTGGGCAGTCCCAGTTCAGCGACCTACTCGAACTGCAAACACTCGCCGCTGACAGTCGGTTTGCCTCTCTGGTCGACTGGATCAATACGAACCTGGACAAAGACCTCTGTGTCACTGCACTGGCTGAGCGGGCACATATGAGCCGCAGGAGCTTCTCGCGGCAGTTCGGAGATGAATTGGGGCTATCGCCAGCGAAGTTTGTGGAGAACGTACGCGTTTCAGCCGCTCGAAAACTCCTGGAGGAATCGGACCAATCAGTGTTTTCGGTAGCACAAGCTTGTGGCTTTCATAACGAAGAGCGAATGCGGCGTTCATTCATGCGCGCGCTTAACTCCTCGCCAAGCGACTACCGGTCCCGCTTTGTTGCCAATATTCAGCCCGCGTGACTCCGGCTTACAGTCGCAAAAGCGAACGTACGTCCGGCAGTGCAACATTCGTGAATGCCTTGTTTTATTGAGCGCGATCGCACAGCTGACTAACTTCGCGCCCCGTTTTGTGTGTTCAGCCCTGCAGTGCCGCTGGGTCCGGAAGAGTGCCGATCCGCCTGTACACAGGTATGCTCCGCGAGCCATGTCGTTAGAGCCGATTTAATGAGTTTGCGACTATTAGCGACATCTGCCGGTTTCGCTAACCGGGTGCAGTTGCGGGCGCTGGCGAAGCTGCTCGTCACCGTTGTCGTTATGTCGTTCCCGCTCGCGCAGGACGGGAGATCCGATACCCATCCTATTGGGGACAGTGCGCGTCCACCTAACCTACTCTTTATCCTTGCTGACGATCTCGGAGTCAATGATGTCGGCTTCACCCAATCAAGCGGTAGCCAGCGGCGGGAAGGCGCCAAACGATCATTCACCCCTTTTCTTGATGAGCTAGCCAATAGCGGGATCCGCTTCGACCGGTTCTATAGCGACAGCAGCTGTGCTGCAACACGGGCAGGTCTCCTGACCGGGCAGCCACCTGCCCGGCTGGGGTTCCGACCTGCTGGTGATGGGCTCGCGTCAGAAATCGAAACCCTTCCTGAGCTGCTACGGAATGCGGGCTACCGTACCGTCCACATTGGCAAGTGGCATGTCGGCTTTCGTGATCAGTCTGCCTGGCCCAACCAGCAGGGGTATGACGAATTCTTCGGTTTTTTCAATCAGTTCCTGCTGCAGACTCCGGATGGCCAAAAAACGCTGGGGCGCCCCAGTTATCTGAACCCCTGGCTACAACGCGACAATGGTTCGCGAGAGAAGTACCTGGGCCACCTGTCTAAAATTCTTGTAGAGCACGCAACTGACAATCTAAGGACGCTCGCCGATCGACCGACGCCCTGGTTCATGAGTTTTTGGGGGTACGCTCCTCACGCCCCCCTAGAACCGCTATATACCCAGTCTGAGAATTCCGAACCCGCTAAGCGCTATCAGCAAATGTTGAAGACCCTCGACTGGCAGGTAGAACGCCTTGTGACGACGCTGCAAGAGACTGGGCAACTAGACCGAACGATCATTCTGTTTGCCAGTGATAACGGCGGTACCGCGCGCCACTATGCCAGCAACCATCCCTTGCCAGGTGGAAAGCTGTTTTACTACGAGGGCGGTGTGCGAGTACCGATGTTCGTTGCCGGCAACATTTCGCGGCCGGGCCGGGTCAGGAAAGACGTAGCAAGTTATCTCGACGTGCTACCCACACTGGCGGGCATGGCCAGAGCGCGGGTTCCGAAGGCGGTTGAAGGCCGGGATCTGTTCGCAAGAGATGGGAATGACGACCGCGTGTCTCCCAAAGCACTTTTCTGGAGTCAAAATAATCGATCCTGGTCGGCGCTGAGCGGTGATGGCCGTTACCGCCTTGTGGTCGATACGCTGCATCCCGCTGGTACTTTACACAGTGCGCTCGCCAACGGCCCACTGAAAGAGCTGAACCTGCCTGAACAGCGTGAGCTCTTGACTGATCGCTATAACGCATGGGCCGCAATTCAGCGAGACGTCCAGTTAGCCGATCGTAAAAATCATGATGGTCTCAGAACCCTGACACTCAACAATTTTCAGCGTGCCCCAGGGTTCGGTGCCCACACCATGGCTATATGTCTGACTCGAAATCAATCCAGTGTGGCAGCTCGGCGGGAGGTCGTCGCTAGTCAGGGAGCGCTGTGGTCACTGGAGAAAGTCGATAACGCCTGGGCTTGGGAAGTCAATGGAACAAAGCTGGTGAGTGCCGCAAGTCCAGATTCGTCGGGTGAACTGGTTCTGGCCTCTTCCTTCGCGCCGTCGATCGCATACCCTTCGAGGAGAAGTGCATCCATGCGAATGTTTTGGAATGGGCGGCTCATTGCAGAGACAGAACAGCAGGACTTTTCCAGCGAGCGAGTCGATCTTGAGGAACCAACGGTGCTGGGCAGCACCAAAGACGGCCGCTGGCCATTCAAGGGGCGCATCGGCAACCTGCAGATTTGGAATGAAGCCC
>JBCCNK010000356.1:0-3352 GCA_039025875.1 Pseudomonadota bacterium | reverse complement strand
TTGGCCTGGACCCTCTGAACGTTACGGGCCGGAATATGGCATCGATCTACCGGGGAAGTGTTGGCTATTTCGAGGAAGCCTTTGAATTCTTCGAATCGTGCTACGTAGATAGCTGTCTGGCGGAGGGCTTCGTATTTATGGCCGCGTCGACCGCGACCTTTACCCGTGATCAACAGCTTCGGAACACCTGGGGACCGCGCCTGACACAATTTGCGGCATTCATTGCAGGACTCTCCGACAATGAGGTACCACCAAGCGCGCGCCTGGTAGGTCCGCTAGCCGAGCTTTGGTTTAGCGATCGCGAAAGTCCGTCGGCCATCGCCGCTATCAGAGAAATCGTCGCGCAAGAGTTGATCATCGAATATCTGGGATTTATCGGCCCGACTCTTGCGCGGGTTCTGGATGAAGATCGGTTTTTTGACTCACTTGAGCTGGCTCTGGAGGCGGGTCATCTGTTCTACGGGGCCGGCGCTATGGCGCCCCTCTATGGAACCAATCCCTATCCTGCATGGGTACTTGAGCACCCTCGATATCACGCGCTATGGGAGCGACCCGGCCCAAGAGCACTGGCTGAGAGGCTGCGGGCAAATGGTCAGACTGCCGGGTTACCTCGAACCGCAGTGGAACCAAATTCTGGCTGAGTCTGTGTTCGGACCGCTTGCTTCGGGAAAAGAGAGTTCACCGGGAGAAAGACCAGGCAGCGGGTCTGGCGTTCGGCTCTCTATTGCTACCGGGACTTCCTCCCGCCGCGAATACCGACTCGTACAAGTCCGGTTGCGAACACCCGGGCCTCGCCGCGCCAGTTGTAAATTGTGGCCTCGCAGAACTGGTTCTTGCCCACACGCTGGGTTGGCTTACTCAGCACGTAGAATCCATCGCTTTCTACCGGCTTTATGAAATCAATGTGGATGTTCTTGGTGGCGAAATACCCCAGCGAAGCGCTGCTGATCCCGGTGAGTCCGAGCGCGAGATCAATCACGGCCGACGTTACGGCTCCATTGATGTAATCCTGACCAATTCCACCCAGGTGATAGTCCTCGACCACTCGAAGTTCGCAGCGTGGCTGCTCGGGTCCATCAAAGCTCACCCTCACTCCGAGTTGCTTCACGAATCCAAGTTGGTTGAAGTGGTCGGCGATTTCGTCCCAACGATTTTCTTCCAGCAATCGAGCTAGTGGCATTTCCATAGTTGGAGGTGTCCAAACGGTGTATATCGACAGCGACGCTCTATCGGCCGCCCAAGGTTAACAGGCGCAGTTGCAGAGGTTCAGAATTTACTGCAGCCGATTAGGGAGCCTCTGAACGTGATTAAGGTATCACTATCAGTACTAACGAAATCATGGCGTTAGGCGATAACGCTCGACAAACCGCTTCAGGATTTGGTTGCTCTCGGGTACTGGCTGGGCAGAGACGACCTCGATCAGCCGCTGCGCGTCCTCTTCAGGGAAATACCCGTGGTGCTTATATGCATGTATACGCACGGTAAAGCCCTGAGCATCACCCTCGGGATGAAACTGAGTGGCATAAATGTTGGTCTTGATCCTAAACATCTGCACCGGGCAGCGTTCGCCTGTGGCCAGCAGTGTGGCTCCAGGAGGTATGGAATCGCAGGCTTCTTTATGACCGAGAAGCACCGTGAACCGATCAGGTAGACCCGCCAGAAGGGGGTCAGTCTTACCGGCATCGGTTAGCGAGATATCTGCAGGACCAACCGGCTCCCCAAATCGCCGTGATATTTGAGTACCGCAGTAGACTCCGAGCAAGCCGTTTCCGGAGCAGCAACCGAGAAACGGAAAATCCCGTTCGTCAACTTCGGTCAGCAGAAGCTGAAAGTCGGTTTCGACGCGTTTCTGTATCTCGGACTTCTCCTCATCGGGGGTGCTTACGTCAAACGGGCTCCCGCCCACGATGATTCCCGCGTAGGCATCTAGATCCACAGTGGGAACTCCGTCGCGTTCTGCCCGTAAGCGCACGACTTCTTCACTTGCCAGGCCGCCGTGCTCCAAAAGGGCGCGCAGCTCCTCATCGGCGACTTCGTTCTCGGGTCGTAGCTGAATGATCAGAAATGGTTTACTCACCAAAAATACCCTGCCTAGATCTATGTAGTACACGTAGCCGATGGCGGTCCTAGCCGTTGCTCATCAAAGAAGCATTTTTCTGCGTCCGTGACGATTCGGAAGCTAGTCGCTACAGGCGGCGATAAGATCATCCGGATAGCGTCTGGGGGCTACGCAAGCAGCGCGACGCTTCTGCGATGAGACTTCGCGCTTCAGCGTAGTATTTGAAACCAACGAATTGCAATGACAAGGTCGACGTCATCGTAGACACCAGTTTTCTAGGGAGCCTCTGAATGAGTCCGGACGAACTCTTCGGGGCCAGCTGCCTGCTACCGACGGCGCTTGTTTTCGTGCTGGCCGTATGGACCCACCGCCCGATCGAGTCTTTGCTCAGCGGCGTTATCGTTGGGCTCGTAATGCTCAATGGTAGTGAGTTCGTTCCGGCACTTGCTGAGGTTTCTCTGACGGTGCTTACGGACTCAGATGTAGCGTGGGTCATCCTAGTTTGCGGCTTGATGGGCAGTTTAATCGCGCTGCTGCTGCGAATAGGAGCAACACGCTCATTCACCGAAACAATCTCTAATCGTGTGTCGGATGCCCGGGGAGCGCTCATGGCGACCTGGGCTCTGGGTATCGCGTTGTTCGTCGACGACTACCTGAACTCGTTGGCGGCGGGGGCAGCCATGCGTGACGTGACCGATAAGTTTCGGGTCGCCAGAGAAAAGCTGGCCTATGTGATCGACTCCACCGCTGCGCCCATCAGCGTGCTTATTCCCTTCTCCACCTGGGGCGCCTTTTTTGCCGGACTGATAGTAGCTAACGATCTCGCGGCGGAAGGCGAGGGGCTGAGAACTTACATATCGGCGATCCCTTACATGTTCTACCCGTGGCTGGCTGCCGTTATCGTGCCACTGGTGATTTACGGTGTGATTCCGTCTCTTGGAGCTATGGCCCGCGCGGATGCCCGCGCACAATCTACGGGGCAATGTGTCCCCCCCGAAGCACGGTACATCGAAGATGCCAATCGCTCGCTGGCGCCGAAGCACGATACGCTCGCCGGACTGAGTTTCTTTATTTTGCCGATGGCATGTCTGGTTGCGGTGACCGTGTATGCGGATAACGATTTTCTAGTCGGGGTTTATGTCGCCTTGGGCGTGACCGCCGCCGCCATTCTCGTTCGGCGCCTTCTTGACCTGCGCGAGACGACCGAGACGATTCTTGAGGGCTTTAAAACCATGCTCGAGCCCCTCACTGTTTTAGTGGCGGCTTTCATGCTTAAAGAAGTCAATGATGACC
>JBCCNK010000355.1:0-3359 GCA_039025875.1 Pseudomonadota bacterium | reverse complement strand
GGGTGGGACTTCCATCGCCAGAGTGCGCGTAAGCCCATGCGATGCCAGCGGATGACGGTCTCCGGACGCACGATCTGGATCGACCTTAAGACGCCAGGGAATAACCGATAGAGCAGGGCGAAGAAGATGCGGTCGATGCGGCTGAGAGCGACCGGGTGACTGCGGCGTCTATTCAAGACGCCCGGTTGTTCTCGCAGTGCCGTGTTCTCTGCGACCAGCTCAGCGGGCGGCCGGGTCAGGGCGATTACGAAATTGGCGAGGCTGGAAATCCATATCGGCATCCCGTAACGCTGGCCGCTACACTCAAGTTGCGCCAGTCAGGTCGAACCCGGTTTTCGGTAGGGACAGCTTTGACGGGTCGAGTACGATGACGATCGACCACACAGCACGATTTGCTGTGAAGCGCTGGCGACACTGATGATGAGTTCAGGGCCAGGCAGCCAGTCCTGAGCAAATCAGCCGGAATTTTCTCGTATCAAATGGTCGAGGACTGGGGTCAAGCTCACAGCGTCGGAAATTCTAGTTCAGAGTGGTCGAGCATAATGGGGCTAGATAATCGCAGTACGGAGTAAATTTCAATGTACTTCACTAGCGAACGTTGCAAGGGTCCACAACGCCTGTAACGCTCGAGGTCACAACGACAAAGTCGTACATTGTCATCCATTCCTCATACTTGACATCAAAGCGACCGGTGGATCCGGGATCAGCGCCGATTAGGCCGACAGACAAAATGCGCGCTTCGGGAACTCGCGCACGGAGGACTCTAGGCGCAGCCCAATCTGTCCGAACGTGGCCGCGACCCGCGATCAAAACAGCGCCATCTGCAGTTGTGCCCATCATTGCATCGGCCAACGCACCATCGCGTGCGCGCTGAACACTTATCATCGCGTCTACCGCCTGATCTGGGAGCGATGAACAGTGTGACTCTTGGAGTAAGTCGCGAAGAGCCGCTTCAAGGTTTTCGGGCAGAGGAGCGCTGAGCCCCAGCCGATCGCGTAAACGAGGCGGCAAGCTCTTCGGTCCTTCGGTCGCGATCGTGCGATAAACATGCGGATCTAGATCAGCCGCCACCATTGGCAGGCCCGCCGAAATCGCCTCCTCAGCGATCGGCTCGTACAGCGACCAAGCTGGCCAACCACTCGTCGACCAGGACAACAAGTCGCCCAGTTTGGAGGTGTAGGTTTCTCCCGAATCCGCAAACGCATCGAACATGGTCTGTTTTCCTCTAGGAACCATCTCCCACACGATGGCGGGCCGTCGCCCCGCAAACACGAGCTCGCGCACGATCTCGGCCTGGACAAGGTGGTGGGTGGGATTGTCGTGCGTTTCACCCAACAGCACGAAGTCGTACTCGACCGCTTCGTCTACCAGAGTTTGCCAGGTTGATGGTCCTTCGGGACCCATCACCGAATATATGTCTAAAGACGGAGCCTTTCCGACAGCTGCGCGCCTGCCTGTGTCTTCGCCGCGAGAAACAGAGATCGGTCCAAAAACCGCAAAGAGCGACAGCCAAATGAGGGCAAGCCGTAGTAGCAGCGTCATGCTCAAACGACCTTGCACTCTAGCCCTGAGCCGCGACGTCTCGAGCTGGGGTGGGGAGGCCCCAAGAAAGGGGGTGTGGGGCCTCCCCGGGAAGCCGGAGCGGACCAGCTTCCCTTCCCTACAAGTCGCTTTGCACTGCGGTGTCGCGACAAGGCGCGACCACCCTGCAAGCCAGAAGGGTACTGCGCGCCCCGACTTGTAAGTGGTGTGCTACTGCGAACGCTACAGCACGGTTTCAATCCGTTTACGTCTGTCCTGATGCATTCAATTCGTAGCAAAAGACTTCTGAACATCAACATGCTGTATAGGCCTATGATTTGATGCTGAACGTGTCCATCCGTATAATGTATTCCATACGTCAAGTTACGCCGCTGTCTCTCTTGATGACCCAGTATCGTCAAACCCCTGCTCGTTTGCTTTTTCGTGGATGCGCCATAAGGCGACCCTCAGCTCCTGTAATTCTGAATCATGTGCAAGAAACTTAGCCCAAAGAACGTCTCTGGCCTTCACCACACTGATGTATACGAGGAGCGTAACGGGCAGGTGCACGAGATATGATCCTAGGCTTTCAGGTCTAATAGTTAGCGCAAGTGTAACGAGGACAACAACGAGGGTCGGACCAACCATGCACTTGAGCCCATAAGCTGGATAGCGCGTTGTGTTGAGTTGATCCCAACGGTTTTGGTGCAAATGAGATAATCGGTAAGCGCGCGTGCAGTAAGGATCGGGTCGATCAAGTTCGCTGTTTCGCTGCCCGAGCGCTTGGATAATAATCCGTTGGCAGTTCTCGTTGCTAAGATGATCAACGGAGCGGCCCCTACGAATAGGACAGACGATAAGCCAAACAGCCACAATGCACACGCCAGCGGTATAAACGAGCAGCAGCAAGTGAGGGGGTTGTAGACCTTGAAGCAACTCCATTAACCTAACCGTGTAAATTATATGCCGTATACTGTACGAGGCCGGCATGGCGTTGGTGCGGCGGATATTAATGGAGCCTCCGAGATCAGCCAGACTGAATCATCGAAGGCCCCTTTCCGAGCACTAAGACGCTTCCTCAAACTCACGGTAGATACTCACCAGTTCCAGTTGCTGAGAAAGCATTTGGCACAAGTCTGCGATAGTCCAAGTCACGGGTGTACACCTTAACTGTTGTCGTTCTCTTGATCGTTTAGACGCGTGTACGTCGAATCGACCAAAAGAAAAGCAATGGCAAGGCCAAGGATCGCGAAGTTCAAAACAGGCACAAGATCGGTCATGTAACTCTCCTTTGCTTAATCGCTCACTAGGATAGTTACGAAGACGCTAACTAATCGGATGTGTGGCAGCCCGTCGCATGGCGGTTTCGTTGATGCAGGGCCGATACGAATTTAATCGGCGACTGCCCGAACGCCACCGTTCCTGGCTGTTGATTGCGAGCGCTTAAATGACGCGCGCTATTGAAACGGCGGCTTTTGAGCCTGCCCCAACAACCCAAGTCCATACCGCGGTAACGACTAGTTCTACTCTTGTTCGTGGGCCGCTAGCTAAATGACGAGCCTCGTTTCGGTGAGATATCTCGTCCGCTTGGCATGTCTTCAGCAATGTGAGTAATGCTTCGCATTGTGATGTATGCTCGAGATAATCGATTTGCTCCTGATAATGCTTATCAACGAAGCTCTCTACGGCATCTATCGTATTGTACACGGCCACGGCCCCGAAGAGCGAAGGTAGCGCCCCAATAAGCCAACCAGCCGCCCGCCAGCATGGGAGAAGCTTTGAACGTCGGTGGAGCGGTAAGACACGTTCGATCGCCTCAAGATGCGCCTTTTCGGCCG
>JBCCNK010000354.1:0-3387 GCA_039025875.1 Pseudomonadota bacterium | reverse complement strand
GACAGCCATTCTCAATTGCCTGCTGGCTGGCGTACCGGTCGTCACGGCGATTGGCAACGACGGAGCTCAAACGACCGGAGCGCCAGGAAGTGACTTGTTCGCGTTTGCAGTGGGTGCGACCGATGTAGAGGATGTCGTCGCCGGCTTCAGCGGCGGTCGTACCCAGCAGCTGCGCACATCCAGCGTAATTCCTCCAAGCAACCTGCCCATAACCTACTCCAAACCAGAGATATCAGCACCCGGGGTCGCCGTTCTGTCCTGCGTACCGGGAGGTGGCTACGAAGTGTTTAACGGCACCTCGATGGCCACTCCCCATGTTTCCGGTGCCATAGCGTTGTTGCTCAGCGCTACTAATCGGCTAGCGAGTGTGGCAGATGATTCTCGGGCCTTCCTGATCCAGGATTTGCTCACCGGGTCGGTCGAAGCACTGGGTGAGTCTGGCCAGGATCACCGTTACGGTTTCGGTCGACTGGACGTTCTTCAGGCTATAGGAACCGCGCGAGATCAGGGCTTTTGATAGACGAATGGCTGTCTGTTTCGGCTCGCTTGGCGTGCACATGCCTGGCGGTCAGCCTTGTGTCGTGCGATCAAAATCAAGGTGTTCCTCGTAAGGGTCAAACCGAACCGGTTGCATACCCGGCACTTAAGCCTGAAACTTCGAACGAGGCGCAGGGACTGGCTGAAGCACGAACCGGCGCCTGGAATCGAGTCGCCGCAGACACACTAACGGCACATGCGCCCACTCATCAGGATTGCACTTTGTTGGATGACAAGTTGGATGACAAGTTGGATGACGACCCGAGGTTAGAGCCAGCCGTTAGAACTCAGCTGGAGCGGTTCGGCTTCGTATCCGTCATCGTGTCGATACGCCATACCAAACCCATCGCAGCTCTGTCATCCGACCAAGCCCCTACCCGAGATACTCCTCGTCCCACGTCACTGCATATCGATCCCCAGGCAATGGCGCAGAACGAAAAACGCTACTCGGAAGCGCGCGAATTTTTTTCGTCACAAAGCTGGCGCAGCGAGCCGGTCTTCATCGCGAGCGCCAGCGCCGTCGCTGTAGAAGTCAGTGCGGAGCAGCTCTGCACAATACTTGAACAGGATTTCGTTGAAATGATCGCACTTAACCAAAAACGTATAAGCGACTAGCACCAATATCGCCACGCGCATTTCGGAAAACCCTTGCAAGGTCTTCTCGAGAGGTTTGCAGAGCAGAAATTTTCGGTAGGTGCCCTTTTGCAGGTCGTGATAGCCGATAGCCGCAAGACTAGGTTTAGAGCGGCAGATCTCAGAGCCTCAATCTGCGATGGCGCTGATTTGCTCAGATGATGCACTGAGAGAATCGGTAACCAAAGCATGCGCGGGTACGTCGCTGCTTGCACACACTCGATTGCGCCCTTCTCGCTTTGCGTTGTAAAGCGCGAGATCCGCAGCACGAAGAAGCTCGGAACCACCGCCGGATACACAGGCAAGGCTCGCGACACCGAAGCTCGCGCTAATTGGGAAGAAATTGCGAGAGCTTTCTTCGATTGAACGGCGATAACGCTCCGCCAGTTGCACACCTGCGCTT
This sequence comes from Pseudomonadota bacterium, assembly GCA_039025875.1. GTDB lineage: Bacteria > Pseudomonadota > Gammaproteobacteria > Pseudomonadales > Halieaceae > Congregibacter. The sequence goes on along the minus strand of JBCCNK010000354.1, from coordinate 1,814 downwards.
AACGGTGTGTCAGACAACAGAACAGCAAATTCCTCGCCCCCGATTCGCGCGACCACATCAATCTGTCGCGACTGCTCGTCGAGCACTTGTGCCACCGACTGCAGTACTCGATCTCCAGCTGGGTGGCCGTGGGAGTCGTTAATCTTTTTGAAGTGGTCGACGTCGAGGAGCACTAGACAAAGAGGTCGCTGGAAACGCGTAGCACGTGCGACCGCCAGGTCGAGTTCTCGATCGAACGCCCGACGGTTGAAAACAGCTGTGAGACTATCAATCTGGGCTTGTCGCTCCGATCGGGCGATGGCCTCCAAGGTGAATCCTAGCAATGTGAACAAACCGATGCCGGTGAACATGACGGGGGTATAACCTAACGCGATGATCCATGCGGTACCCGCGGCGGCCTCTGATTCGCTCGTGATCCCGAGGAGAAAGGCGGTCCCGTTTACGGGTACGAGTAGCAGGAGCAATGCCAGCAGCGCGTAGTCGCCTGCATTAATCGCGCCCCGCTTGCGAGCAATCCTCCAGATACTCAGCGAGATTCCGAACACGATCGACAGCATCGACGTCGGCAGCTGAGACAAAGCGTGCATACCCGGAATGAACATTCCGACGGTAGGAAAGACCCACAGAACAGTAAGCCCCCCAACTAGCCACCAGTTTATAGAGTAGCCGGCGCGCAACCAGATTCCACACCACATTCCGGCTGCGCCAGTGGATGCGACTATGTTTAGCAGCAAGACGCTCCAGGGAGACTGATACTCACTCGCAAAAGACTTGATCGACATCGCCCAGGCAATCGCGCACGCGATGAAAGCGATCGCAAATGCAAGTGTCGCCCCACGGCTGATACCACGAACCGCGAGTATGAGATTGGCGATCGCCACCAACAGGCAAACAGCGATCGATACACCAATTAGCGTATTGACGATTTCGGGCGCGGGAAAAAAGTCGGTCATTTCACGATTACTGACAGCCACGAGTACGATCTGTGGATGGCAACCCTAACAACTTGCCTTCGTAGCCAAATTCGGGCCCTCATGCAGAGTTAGCGTCATCCCACTCAGCTTTGCCACCGCAGACCCAACTTAGACCATCCATTAGTCTGTTTCACGGGCCACACCATCAGGTCTTTGGAGACGCAAGGGTAAGACAACGAAGTGACGCGAACTTAGTCTGGAACCGACGACGCCTCGCCCTGCAAGTGCTGCTCGAGAAACGCCATGAGTGCGCGATTGAACGCCACCCGATTGGCCTGTTTACCAATTCCATGTCCCTCATCCGGGAAGCGCAGATAGGTTACTTCGCCGCCCAAATCGCGAACGGTCTGCACAATGCGATCGGACTCACCGACCGGATCCCGCGGGTCGTTGGCACCGTGTTCGACGAAGAGCGGCACGTTAATACGATCGGCGTTGTTGATCGGTGAGTTCTCGGCATAGAACTCCTGCCAGCGTTCTTCGCGAATATCTCCATATTCGATCCGATCCGAGGCCTTCAGAGCAGGCGAGGCTTCTTCGAGCGCACGTACCCAATCCGACACTCCAACGAAAGATGCGCCCGCGGCAAACACCCCCGGATAGGAACCCAATACTGCGTTTACCATGTAGCCGCCGTAGCTCCCGCCCATCACACCCGCACGCTCGGCATCGATACCATCGACGGTTTTTAAAAACTCCACGGTATCCACGAGATCCCGCACGGAATCGAGTCGCGTTTACAGATTGTCGAGAGAAACGCAGCGCGTGCCGGAGCCCGGAGAGCCCCCAACCGTGACAACGAAAACCGCGACACCCGGGGTGACGAGATATTGGATTTTT
>JBCCNK010000353.1:0-3391 GCA_039025875.1 Pseudomonadota bacterium | reverse complement strand
GAGAACCCTGTTCCTTGGCGCGGCAGCGCAGTTCGGGATATTTGCGACGCTGCTCGGCGCGCTGGCGCTGACCAACATGGGATTGATGGACTTCTCGCTGAAGGAGGCTGCCGCGATTGGCATCATCGGCGGCGCTGATGGCCCAACAGCGATCTATGTCGCCAGCCAGCTCGCGCCGGACCTGTTGGGGGCGATCGCGGTTGCGGCTTACTCTTACATGGCGCTGGTGCCGATGATCCAGCCGCCGATCATGAAGCTGCTCACCACCGAGAAGGAACGCAAGATCAAGATGGTGCAGCTGCGTGAGGTGTCACGGCTCGAACGCATCCTGTTCCCGATCATGCTGTTGTTGCTGGTCGCCCTGCTGCTGCCTGCCGCCGCACCGTTGCTCGGCATGCTCGCCTTCGGCAACCTGATGCGCGAATGCGGCGTAGTCGAACGATTGTCCGATACCGCACAAAACGCGCTAATCAACATTGTGACGATTTTCCTCGGGCTTGCGGTGGGCTCCAAGCTCAGCGCCGAGGAGTTTCTCGCGCCAAGTACGCTCGGCATCCTGCTGCTCGGCATGGTGGCCTTTGCCGTGGGCACGGCCAGCGGTGTCTTGATGGGCAAGCTGATGAATCGCCTGTCGTCCACACCGATCAATCCACTGATCGGCGCGGCCGGCGTATCGGCGGTGCCGATGGCCGCACGCGTTGCCAATAAGGTGGGGCTCGAAGCGAATCCGCAAAACATCCTGTTAATGCACGCCATGGGACCCAACGTCGCCGGCGTTATCGGCTCGGCAGTGGCCGCCGGCGTCATGATTCTGTTCGCCGGCTAGTCGTTGCTACGTGATCTCGCTTTACTGCGAGAGACGACTCTTGTCGGTGTTCGAATCCTGGCAGACAGTGTTTAATGCCGGTTCAGTCCAGCGAGCTTGTCTCGCAGCCAGTAGCGATACCGATCAACCGCAGAAGCAGCAAGGCAAAAGTGTGACACCTTCGTTGCCGGAGGGCTTGTTGTTCCGGTTTAGACTCACAGTCTTTGTAGGTGCTTGCGGCCTCCGCTAGCGCCCATCAGCGGTCTTTAGGGGTAGGCCTGTGGTCGGACGTTTCACAGAAGAGATTTCACGAGCTGTAGGCGCATTGCTTGCGTTCGCTTGCCTTGTCATCGTAGCGGCTGCGGTCTGGGCATGGATGACAACCGATGACCTGACTTACCTCCTACTGGGGTTGTTCGGCATCCCGCTGTTCACCGCTGGCTGGGGCCGACTTTTTCCCGGAGAGCCCCCTCCTATCGATGTGTCTCCTGACGAGCCACTACTCCTGGAAGCAGCAGAGCGTGCGAGAGCGTCTCTCGATACATTCCGGCAGGGTGTGGAGAATCTGCAGCTTGAAGCCTACGCAAAAGTCAGGTTGGAAAACGTGGAGGACGGAAAGGAACATCTGTGGGCAGTTGTCCATCGTTTAGACATCGAAAGTGTGGTCGTTGCACTTATCAGCGAACCCGTCTATCCGCTCGCTAATCCGTCAGCCCGCTATCGTGTGGGCATTGAGAGTTTGAGCGATTGGATGCTGATTGACGAGCAGGGAAATATTCAAGGTGCCTTTTCTGAATCAGCGCTTGCTAAACTTTACCAACAGAAGATGGGCTACGTACCAACAGTTATTCGGCAACGCTTGTCCGACATTAAAAATTCATACGACGAAGGTGCACTATGAGGCGAGTCATAGTTCTTCTGATTTTGGCCGGGCCGACAATACTACCGGCTTCAGAAGTCGAGGAGCGAGAAGCAATACGTCAAAACGTCGCCAGTCTGCTAATGGCTAAAGACTATCGAGAGCTTACGCGTTTGTCCGGTCTCTACCGTGTCGGCAGAGAGCGGACATCGTCGGGCTTACTCAAACTTGAGCTCTACTACCAGGGTATTGATGCCGCCATGCCTGAGTCCGCGTCAGCCGACTCAGAGTGGCAGGCTCACCTTGACTTCATAGACTCCTGGCAGCAGCTTAATCCAGCCGAACCGGCTCCATACATTGCAAAAGCGCAAGTCTATTTGAGTCGAGCCTGGTCATATCGTGGCGAGGGTTGGGCAAGTTCGGTTGGGTTCTTTGATGAGTTCCGCTACAAGCAGTACACCAAGAAGGCGCGAGATTGGCTCGTGGAGCACAAGAAAGCAGCTTCGATTGACCCGTCATATTATCCAATGCTGGTGCATGCCTACCGCGGCAAGAGCGGATCGAAGTCCGAGGCACTGGCAGTCTTGTACGAGGGAATGAACAGATACCCGAATTTCGATCCGATCTACTTTCGTGGCGCGGGATTTCTCTCACCCAAATGGTACGGCTCACATGAGGAGCTGGCTGATTTCGTGAAGCTGGCGCTGGAAAACACCCGGGATGAGCGGGGTACCGAGATCGTCGCCCGGGCATACTGGGCGGCCGGACGAGGCGGCGACGGCAATTACTACTTTACGCACCACACGACGGATCGGCGCACCCTGCGACAGTCAATGATAGAGCTGGTCGACAATTATCCGGATCAGTGGAACATTACCCACATGGCGGCGCATGCCTGCTGGCTTTATGACAAGAATCTAACGAGGCACTTCATGGAAATGCTTGAAGAGCCGGTCGACCGATCTAAATGGCTTGTTGCCGACAACTATGAGCTGTGTCGTGAATTCGCAGGTCTCGCTGAGGCTGCCGCCGAAGAGTGAAACTGAGTAGCGCCGACGGATTCCTTAGGCTCGTCATGGCGCTACTTCGTTAGTGTCTGAGTTACTCCGAGAGTCGGCTAGGCTGCAGCTTGCATACCTGACTTGACGTCAAAGTGGTCTTTCAAAACCTGCGCCACACACGAGGTCAGACGCTTGCCGGTGTCGATGTGCAAGAACTCGTTCGGGCCGTGAGCGTTGGAGTTCGGGCCGAGCAGTCCGGTGACGAGGAACTGGGCATCCGGAAATTTTTCACCGAGCATGCTCATGAACGGGATCGTGCCGCCGGTGCCCATGTACATCGACGGTTTGTTAAAGAAGGCCCGGGATGCGCGTTGCATCGACGCTTCCAGCCATTCAGCCGTCGGCGGTGCACTCCATCCGGGGGCCGCTGAGTCCGCATCGAAGCTGACTGTGCACAGCGGCGGTAGGTCCGACGTCAGGGCGTTAGTGACCGCGGTAGCCGCCGCATCGGCATCCGCCGTTGGCGGCAGGCGGAACGAAAGTTTGATGCTGTTGTGCGGCAACTGCACATTACCGGCATTTACCAGTGCGGGCAGGCCTTCGGCGCCGGTGACGCTCATCGTCGGCCGCCACGTGTTATTCAGCAGCAATTCGAAGGGCGACTCCGCGGGTTGCGGTGCATCGATCGCCCAGGGATATTTTTCGTACACCGTTGACCCCAGAGTG
>JBCCNK010000352.1:0-3396 GCA_039025875.1 Pseudomonadota bacterium | reverse complement strand
GGGCTTGCGAGCTATATTGTCGACGGCCTGAGCCCCTTGCTCAGCGCCGAACTACTACCGGCGGCTATGTTTGTCACCATGGCGGCTGTGTCGTTCTTTACTGGCTCAAACTGGGGGGTCTTTGTTATCGCCATGCCCATTGTGGCAACGTTGGGCCGGGAACTGGGCACTGACATGACCCTGCTGATCGGCGCGACCTTATCTGCAAGCACATTCGGTAGTCACGCCTGCTTCTATTCGGACGCGACAGTTCTCACCGCACAGGCGAGTGGGTGCACGCCGTTCCAGCATGCGTGGACGCAGATTCCCTACGCGCTCATCGCCGCCTCGATATCGTTCATCGCGTATCTCGTAATCGGTTTTGCGCTGTAAAACCAATCCGCAGACAAAAGGACAGACCCGGAGCAACATACATTCAGCAGGTCCATTAACCCCAACCTAGGAGCACGTTCGATGAAGAACTCCCTGTTTCAGCCAGCGGTTCTTGCAGTTGCCCTTGCCGTTTTCAGTTGCGGTGCAAGCCACGGTGTTTACGCCCAGGGCGCCAAGGCAATTCCCAAGCCCGACAAAATGAGCACCTCGGAGATAGCCGGCGATATCTTCTCCCGTCCAGACACGACGGTGAGCGAAGATGGGTCGGTACTGGACGTAACCTCGCTCATGGCGAGCGACGGCAAATTCGCCTCCGGCATGTACAAGGCAGGACCATCGCGCGAAGAGATAACGGAACCCTACGGTGTAGACGAGTTTATGTACTTTCTGGAAGGAAGCGTCACGCTGACGTCAGCGGATGGAACCAAAATGGTCATCGGCCCAGGGGAGGCAGTCACGATTCCCAAAGAATGGACAGGTATCTGGGAGACCGCTGGCTACCGAAAGATCTGGGTGATCTACTCACATGACGGGTCGGGTCTGTAGCGTCATCACGATCAGCATGAGGCCCGGCGCTGCCGGGCTTCTAACCTGCGATTCAGTCAGCTTGCTTCCAAGACGCGAACGCGGGGTCTAAAGAGTCTCCGCCTCGCCGATTCTCACGGGCTCATCGGGTGGGTTGTAGACACCAAGCCACTTCGAGGTCAGTGTCCCCGCCGTCATTGAGCCGTTCACATTCAATGCCGTGCGGCCCATGTCGATGAGCGGTTCTATCGATATCAGCAGAGCCACTAACGCAACCGGCAATCCCATGGCGGGTAGCACCATCAGGGCTGCGAAGGTCGCACCCCCGCCAACGCCTGCTACTCCAAACGACGAGACCACAATCACAGCAACGAGAGTCAGGAGAAAGTCGAGCGACAGCGGATCAACGCCCACGGTAGGTGCGACCATCACGGCCAGCATGGCTGGATAAATGCCGGCACAGCCATTCTGCCCGATGGTTGCCCCCAAACTGGCGGCTACGTTGGCAACGGTCGGGTCGTTGCCGAGTGATTGCGTTTGAGTCTCCACGCTTAGGGGAATCGCCGCGGCGGAACTGCGCGAACTAAACGCAAATGCAAGCACCGGCCACACTCGGGAGAAGTACTGAACGACGTTGACACCCCCAAGCACAAGCAGTGTTCCGTGGACCACAAACATGGCACCGATCGCGAGATAAGAGGCAACGACAAAGCCGAGCAGATTGAGGATGTCGCTTCCATTGGAGGTCGCAGCCATCTTGGTCATGAGAGCCAGAACACCATAGGGGGTGAGCCCGATGATGATTCGCGCCAGTTTGTGAATGATGGTCTGCGAAACGTCGGTAAAGCGCCGAAACGCGTCGGCATGATCGGGGTTGTCGCGCGTCGCGAGCAAGCCGGCAATGCCAACAAGTATTCCGAAGATCACTACCGCTATAATCGAAGTGCTGCGCTGCCCGGCAAGATCCTGGAAGATATTCGAAGGGAAAAAGCTCACCAGCATATCGGCCGCAGAGAGATCGGCGAGACGCACCTGCCTACCGGCGATATTCGTTGCCCGGGCGATTTCTCGCTCCCCTTCGATCAATCCCTCTGCACTGAGTCCAAAACTGGCTGCGGCGACCACGCCCAGAAGCGCTGCGATGGCGGTGGTTGTCAGAAGCAGTCCGATCACAGTTCCACCTACTTTACCCAGGGTTGCCAGCTCATCGACTTTCAATACAGCCGCGATCATCGAAACCAGGACCAGCGGCGTGATCAAAACCTTAAGCAGGCTCACATAGACACGGCCAACGACATTAATCCACTCCAGCGAACCGCTGATCACCGGGCTGCCCTCGCCGTAGCCAAGCTGCATACCGAGGCCAAAAAGCGTTCCTACGATGAGACCCGTGAGGACCCTCCTTCCCAGTGTCCAATCACGCGCATCAAGCTGCAGCAGCAGCGCGACGGCACCAGCAAAGATGAGCAGGTTGAGGAGTATCAAGGCATTGATCCATCAGCGGGGGACAACAAAGAGTAGCAGGCCGTGCCGTGGTACGCGATCCCGGCTTGGCGGGCTTTGCCGTACAAGCACCATTACCAGTGATGAGGCTGATACACGACGCTGGACACGTTGGGGTGGACCTCAGCAGACCAATTATTGTTAGCTGAGTCAGAATCTCGTTATAGACCGCTGCACCCATGACCCCAGCCATCAAAACCCTCGAGAAAGCGGGCGTACCGTTTAAGGTGCATGAGTATCAACATGTTCCTACGAGTGATTCCTTCGGCCTGGAGGCGGCCGAGAAGCTCGGGGTGCCGGCTGATCGGGTGTTCAAGACGCTCGTTGCCGACTGCGGCGGCAGCGACCTGGTTGTGGGGATTATTCCTGTGAGCCACCGGCTCAGTACTAAGAGACTCGCCCGAGCCGCCGGCGCAAAGAAAGCGGCTATGGCGACACCATCGGACGTTGAGCGAACGACGGGTTACGTGCTTGGCGGAGTGAGCCCCCTGGGCCAGCGCAAACGCCTGAGCACATTTATCGATCGCTCAGCGCAGAACCACGAAAGTATATTTGTGAGCGCGGGTCGCAGAGGCCTGGAAATTGAACTCAGCCCAGAAGCTCTCACGCGAATGACTCGGGCTCAGTTGACGGATCTCTGCGCCGAATGAATACCCGGGCAAGTTACGGAGAGTCCGTTGGTCGCGTAGCAATCGATACAGACTTGCCGGGACGGGCGCCCAGAGTAAGCCACCAGCGCAGGACCTCCTCCTCTACGCGATAAAGCGGGCTGTGACCCGGTTCGGACTTGGCCGGGTCGTCAGCCGTACCGGTAATTATGGTTGCAATCCCATCACCGGTAGCGGGATCAAAAAGGGCGTGGCTTAGCACGCCGTAGGCCTCGCCAAGATGTCCGACGAGCAGGGCCGGACCCGTGTCGAAGCCCCAGGCCCTCATGTCAATACGATGGACCGATAGGCCGTAACTCGTCATCAGCCCATCCGTCGGCCCGCCCGG
>JBCCNK010000351.1:0-3401 GCA_039025875.1 Pseudomonadota bacterium | reverse complement strand
GTTCACCGTGAAGTGGCTCGATTTTGATCACGTCCGCACCCTGATCGGCAAGCATCATCGCCGCGACCGGTCCAGATACCATTGTAGTCAGGTCCAAAACCTTCAATCCATTAAGCGGCCCCACTGGCAAGCCCTCCTAAAAGTTCTGCGTAGTTAATCTGCATCGCTTTGCCATAGGCCGGCCGCGACGCGATTCGTTGCTGATACCTTTTGATGCTGGCGGGCAAATCCACACCGTAGAACTCCGCCCAATCCAAGCAAGACATAAGCATGAGATCGGGCAAGCTGAACATCGATTCCATTAGGTAATCATGGGATGAAAGGTGCTCATCAAGCACCGTCAAATGGCGTTGCAAATAGCTCTGGCACGAGGCAACCACTTGCTCACTGGCACCATAAATTTCGGCTAGTTCACCGTGACGCCGCATGACGTAGAGACTGGTCTCGTCTAACTCGCCGTAGATATAGCAACACCACTCATCTTCTTTGGCTTTCGAAGCGGGGGTGTCGGGTGCCAACACGGAGCCGTTTCCGTACTTCCCCAACAAATAGCGACATATTGCGAGACTCTCGGAGAGGCGAACTTCTCCATCTTCTAGAAAGGGAATTTTCTGCTTGCGGTTCATCCGCGTGTACTCGGCGGTTTGTGTTTCTCCCGTTCTTGGTCCAATTGGAAGAAGCTCGTAAGCGACACCGAGTTCCTCCGCCAACCAGATCGGCCGGAAACTCCGCGGAGTACCTATTCCCCAAAGCTTGATAGACGTCATACGTGTCATCCCGTCCTTTTGTCATAAAAGGTAGCAGGCGAAGACAATTAAATTAAATGAATAGATTTAGTATATTCTCTAAAAAAATCGAATACCTTGATTCGATGCCAATACCCAGTGAGCTCGTTTTGGAAAAACTATGGACATTCAAGATCTTGAGTTGATCAAGGCCGTCGATGAAGAAGGAAGCATCTCTCGAGCCTGCCAACGATTGAACATTTCCCAACCTACGCTGAGTAAGAAACTAGCAAGGCTAGAGCAGATACTGGGCGTCCAGTTATTTGAGCGCTATTCGAAAGGACTAGTAGCAACGGCCACAGCGCGCTACATACTCAGAAAAGCCACGCCTTTGCGAGAGCAAATCAATGAGATTGAGCGCCACATCGAGCTTATCAACCAGCTCAATGTCGGTGAACTCAGACTTGGCGTCGGGCCAATCATCGAACAACTTATGCTGCCCGACGTATTGAAAGCATTCGCTGAATCCACCGGTGATGTACGTATGTCGATTGTGACCGAAAGTGAAGAAACGCTTCTTCGTATGCTCTATGGGTCGGAACTGGATGTCGTAGTGGGGCCGTTCCAGGCACGAGATCAAAACAGCGAACAGATCTTGGCATTGCCGATGATCGAAGATGACATCATCGCTGTGGTTCGCCCAGAGCATTCATTGTTGAAGCGGAAGAACTACCGCCTAACGGATCTTGTTGAGTACTCGTGGGTCGCCCCGAAGGCGCAAGGCACCGTCCAACAACCGAACGACCATCCGGTGTTTAGCAAAGTGAAAATCAGCTCGGACAACTACAGCGTGCTGAAGCAGCTAGCGAAGAATACGGACGTCATTTGTGCGGGACCCTCAGCGGTCTTTCGACGAGAGCTCGCAGATAAAAGTCTTGTGGAAGTTCCCGTGTCGCTGGCCGTAACTTGGGCAAGCGCTTTATTGGTTCGACCAGAAACCTACGCAACGCCCTTGGGCAAGCACTTGGTATCACTCTTTACTTCGGTCAGGGATGGCTACGCGAAGTAGTACACTCAGCAAGCTTGTTGCCCTCCAAATCAGCCCTAACTTAATACCCGCAACTCTCGTATGAGAGAGTCCAGCCAGGCATCATACTGCTACGAATAATCACAACGAACAGGAAACGCATCGTGCTCGAACCCATTGACGTGTTTTGGTCATTCCGCAGCCCCTACTCCTACCTAGTAACACCGGATCTCCTGAAACTTCAGACCGACTACGAAGTAGATGTACGCCTCCGTGTTGTCTACCCCATAGCGATACGAACCAAAGCCACGCTTTTTAACAAAGACAATCGCAAACCGGCCATGTACATCGTGATGGACTCGATTCGACGGGCGGAGTATTTGAACCTTCCCTTCAGCTGGCCCAATCCCGATCCGATCGTTCAAGACTTTGAAACGCTGGAGGTCGCTGAGGAGCAACCCTACATTTATCGACTCTCATCGCTAGGTGTAGAAGCGCAGCGACAAGGAAAAGGCATCGAATTTGCCGCCGCCGTATCACGCTTGGTGTTTGGAGGAACTGCTGGCTGGGATCAAGGCGATCATCTCAGCAACGCCGCGGCGAGCATTGGCCTAAACCTCCAAGCCATGGACGATGCGATCGACCAGGGAGATCACCAGGAGAGCATCGAACAAAATCATCAAGAACTGGAAGCGCTGGGGCACTGGGGTGTGCCCACTCTCGGTGTACGCGGCGAGCCTTTTTTTGGCCAGGACCGAATCGATACGCTTCGTTGGCGCCTGGATAAGTTGGGTGTGGCCAAGCGCTAACGTCGAAAAAAGAGCAATTCCGTTACCTTCGCGGTCAGTAACGGGTCAAGAAGTCGTTGAGCGCCACGCCTAGGCTAAAACGCTGGAGTTCAAAGTCATAGTCGATCAAGCTCTCGCCCGCGCCGTCGTAGTAGGACACATACCAGCGAAACACCCGATTGATCGGGTGACTCCAGGTGAGCTCAAAGTTCGTACTTTCCGTTCCTGGGTTGAGCATGGCCGTAAAGGTGCTTCGATTGGGCGTCCATATCGCACGTAGATCACCATAACCCCTATATTTGTACATACCGGGGTTATCGTCGTCGTCTTCATCCTCTGGCAGTCGATACCACGCTCGGGTGAAGAGGGAAACATCTTGACTCAATTGGAAACCGGCGCGAGCTTCGAGGCGGTTCCAGCTCCGCGAGAGAGCCTGTTCTCGACCGTTGGATTCGTGCACAAAGCCCAGTGACCATCCTTCGAGAGGTACGCCTAAAAAGCGGTTTTGTTTATTGCTTCGAAGAAAGAACTCCGGTTGATAGTTTGTTTCTCTGAACGGGCTTGAGAAATCGTCGTTTGCGATTTGCCACCAAGATTTCGACGTGTAAGCAAAGTAGAGATCGAGATCCGTAGAGAAAAGATTCTGCGCAATGGGTGCTTTAAAGCTAATTTGAAACACCGCTTCCTGGTCTTCTACTGGGTTGGCGCTATCCACCAGCGACGCAAACGGTGTTTGATTGGCCTCTTCCATAAACGAGTAAGCAATGTAATTTGGCGCGTGCGGGGTCAGTGTAAACAGGCTGCTCTCGATACGGTCTTCCAAGCCGATTCGCTGCCGGATAGCTCCTGCTTCAAAGTCTG
>JBCCNK010000350.1:0-3464 GCA_039025875.1 Pseudomonadota bacterium | reverse complement strand
GATGATTGGCCCGAGAGTGCGCGGGGAATCTTTCAGGCGTTTCGATCTGATGCCGGTGAGGAGTTGATACTGGAAAGAAACATGTTCGTCGAGGCCGTGTTGCCAAGTGCGGTGCTTCGGGATCTAAGCGAAGAGGAGATGGCTCAGTATCGTGCGCCGTACCCAAACCCCGATGACCGGCAACCACTTTTGAACTGGCCGCGCCAGATTCCGATCGATGGCGAACCACCAGAAATGGTTGAACTTGTCAGTCGCTACGCGGAGTATTTCTCCGAGTCAGATGCACTGCCCAAGCTATTCATTAACGCGGAACCGGGGTCTATTTTAGTGGGTGAACAGCGAGAATTTTGTCGCAGCTGGCCCAATCAGACCGAGGTCACCGTCGCTGGCGCACACTTCATTCAGGAAGACTCGCCGAGGGAGATTGGTCAGGCGGTCGTTCAATGGCTCGCGTCCATCCCGTAGATGCTAATCTAAAAAAACCAAGACAGCGTTCAGGGCGCCTGCCGCTGTACGTTCGTGCCTATGTCACGCGCGTCGAACCCAGGCGGCCATCGAGCGATCCACTGCGCAGGAATTAAGGTTTGGGCATCCAGATCTGTGTCTGACAGAAGAAGCCGATGCATCCCTTTACCTCAAGAGTATTGTCATCCAATCGCTTTAGGCGCGAGCTGTAGGTTTTGTCGACTTTTGGGCTGTAGATTTTTCCACCGCGCCAGTCTTTCTTGGCTCGCTCGAAGTCGGACAGCATGGTTAATCCCAATACCGCTTCTCCAGTGGATTTGGTTTTCAGGTCCTCTGGACGGACTCCATCCTCGAGAGAGTCCGGATCAATCCACACTACCGTTCCGCAAGGTGAACCATCGCCACAGTCGGCTATCTCGATGTGAGAGTCGCCTTCTTGCGTTACAAAAATACCGAAGACATCGTGGGGATCGGCGTATGCAGCCTGGGCCGCAAGGGTGAGCGCGAGCGCTACCGATGATCGAATGGTCATTGAGTGGTCCTTATGGAAGTACGCTTCGCTGCGACGCTGCGCTTCATCGAAGCTGCGACCTTCCATTCTAGACCAGTTTAGTGAGCGCGACGCTTTCTCTGATTATTCAATCCGCTCATTCAACCTGCTATTTCAACAAATGCCGAACACGATTTGCCAGTCTTGCTCGTGCATAGATCTACCGTGTCTAGGTTAAGCATTCGTGCGATTCATACTGCTTATGGAGACTCGAGAGCTAGCAGCAGCAGATGCCTTTGCAGCATTTACATCCCTTTTCCGCGCAATCTTCTTTGTTCTTGCACCCGCAATCACATTTGCACTTGTTGTCTTCGTCAGTCATGGCTTGGTCTCTCACTTTTCATCGATTTATAGAACTTCCACTAAGCGGGAACTACACCTTCGATCTCATCGGCAAGCTTTCGAAGCTTGTTTGCCACCTCGGTTCGATTGAGTTCGTAGATTCGCTCCCGGCCCTTTTTTTCGACGTGTACGATTCCCTCGTCGGCGAGAATTTTGAGATGTCGCGAGGTCACGGACGCGTCGACACTGCAGCACTCGCACAAGCACATCGCGTTTTGCGGACTCTTGCAGTCGCAAAGCTGATAAACCAGGGAAAGACGGTTGTATTCCCCCAGTGCCTTAAGCAGGCCCGCGAGTTCTTGCTGTGGTGTCATCGACACATATTTGTTTAATTGTGCAAATATGTCAATAGGGTGTTTTGGCCGGGTATCGGGTCTGTCCGGACTCTATATCCCCGGCGGAACGCTAGACTTGTTTCGACGGGATATTGCTCTGGCGATCCGCCTATACTTATCATCCTGGCTCGAGCTGAAGGCCGCCTTTTTGTTACTGCGTGTTGGGAAGTGTTTCAAGAGTGTTCTCAGAGATGCCCACGGTTCTTAGGAAGTGGATGCGCTATCTGGCCTCAGTACGCGGGCTCATACTGATCTGGGTTTTGGGCTTCTCAGCAACGATACCTGCGCAGGATTTCGCAAATCTCAGTCGCTACCAGAAGGCAAATTCGCGACTGAGCGGCAGTGATGCCACGGTCGATGTAGTCATACTGGGAGACAGCATTGCCGAGCGGTGGGTGCGGCAGCGGCCTGAGTTTTTTCGCGGCAGTGGCTACTTTGGGCGGGGTATCGTGGGCGAGACAACCGCGCAAATGCTGCTGCGGTTTCAGCAGGACGTCATCGATTTACGACCACGCGTGGTGGTTATTATCGCCGGAACGAACGATATTGCCGGCAACAGCGGTGCGATGAGCCCAGGAGAGACGCTCTATTATCTGCGCGCGATGCTTGCGACCGCCCGGGCCCACGGCATCACCCCGGTACTGACCAGCATTCTTCCGTCGCAGTCGTTTTTGTGGAGTGTGGCCCGCGATGTGAGCAGCCGTATCGGGGATCTGAACGAGATGATCATAAAGCTTGCCAATGATACTGACGTGACTTATGTGGACTTTGCGATCGCAATGCGTAACGCATCGGGCGGCATGGCAGACAACTTAAGTGATGACGGTGTGCACCCTAACAACCTCGGCTATGCCAAGATGGAAAGTCGGTTGCGCTACTACCTGAAGCCGCTGCTTGCTGATTGATGTTCGAGGCACGCTCGACTTGTTCAGAGGCTCCCTAGCGAAACCCCCGCTCTTCGCAGTACTGATCCAGCTGTTGTAGGTACCGCGTGCGCTGCTCCTGCGGGAGGTAGGCGGCCTCGAAGCTATTCCTCACCAGAGCCAGTGCCTGGGCTTTGGTCATGCCTAACTCGTCTTCCATGGCTGCGAAGTTCTGCAGCAGATAGCCCCCAAAGTACGCAGGGTCATCGGAATTGACTGTGACCCGGACGCGCTGCTCCAGCATGTCGAGAATATTGTGTTCACTCATGTGTGAGTAAACGCACAGTCGAACGTTCGAAAGCGGGCAAACGGTCAGAGGGATCTGCCGGTCGATCAGGTCCTGCATGAGTTCCGGGTCATCCGAGGATCGCACTCCGTGATCGATGCGGGTCGCACCAAGTTCACTGAGCGCTGTTCGTACATACGCCGCAGACCCTTCCTCACCCGCGTGAGCGGCCAGTGCGTATCCACGTTTTGCCGCTTCTGCATACAGTTTTACAAAACCCTCAGGTGGAAAATCCCGTTCCGAGCTTGCAAGTCCAATCGCGTGGAAGTCCTGCCTGAACTCATCGGCCAAGACCAGCGTGTCCAAGCAGTCTTGTTCCGGAAGGTGACGTAAAAAGCTCAGAATGAGAACAACAGACTGGCCGCAATGACTTTTCGCCTCGGCAATGGCTTTCTTGAAGCCGTCCATAACAACAGACAGACCGACACCATAGGGTGCATAAGTCTGCGGCTCGACCATGATTTCACAGTGCACGATGTGTTCGCGTTTACAGACGTCCAGGTAGTCTTTCATGAGCCAGTAAAAATCGTCTGCATCGCGCAGCACGGAGGCCCCAAGGTAGT
>JBCCNK010000349.1:0-3467 GCA_039025875.1 Pseudomonadota bacterium | reverse complement strand
CCGGCGAACACCAGGCCCCGGTAAAAAACAGACCCGATCTCACGGCCCTCGTGCACGATCGATAGGCTGCTGATGTGCTCCCCACCGACAAAGGCCTGTACCAAGGCCCCGGAACGGCCTCCCGAGACAGCCTCTCCGGCATTAGCAATCCGCAAACCAATTCCCGAGCAACTATGTGCTGGTTTTTCGACGAACGCCTGTCTCATGGCCAACTCACGCGCACCTGGATCATCAGCGCTGTAAGTCTCCGGAACGGTTAGGGACCGCTGGACCGCGAGTTCAGCAAACCGAAGCTTGTCGTGAAGCGTGTGCAGCTCGTTCTGTTCAGCCGCCCACAGACGACAACCATCGGGAAGGCGCGTTTGGAGAGCAACGACATGAAGTGCTTCCTCGGACACAGGAACAATCAGATCTACGGACTCGCGCTCAACGATGCCGATCAACTCGTCAAGGTAGGTGCCACGCGATACGTTCGGAGCGGTTACACGAAAACACGCATCTATATCGCGCGAGGGGCGACACAAATGCCAGCGAAAAGGTTCGGCCAACAACACGCGACACCCGACGCGTTTGCACGCCCGAGCGAGAGCAAGTGCTTTGGGGAGGCGACCTAAAGTGAGCAGAACCGTTGTCATCGACTGCTAGCCCGCATCCGTCACCGATTGGCGGAAATTGCAGCTTGGGATCGCGCGTTCTCGTCGTGCTCGCGACCGGAGGCGTAGCAGTAGCTACGTCGAAGGGAGCACGTGCGGCGAGAGCGTGCGAGACCTGCTGCAAAACCGACAAAACAGGGTGACAAAAACAATGAAGAACGAATATCTAGCACTGCATCATCTAACAGTAGTAATTCCAAACCGCTACGTTGTATCGGTGACGGATGCGGGCTGGTGCAGGAAATTCTCTTGCTGCGCCCTTTCTGACGTCAATACTAAACTGTCAGTTTGATACAAACAGATTCAATGTCAATTATAATTGACACTCTTGAGCGGATAAGTTGCATGGCGCTCATCGACCGTGGCAGACAAAATAGACGCGATCCGGTAATAAGCGGCCTGGGGGGAAGCTATGAACGACATCGTCGAGAAAATCGACCGCGACCTGCTACAAGACTGGTTGGGCATGGCCAAGGTTGATTATCACGAGTGCAACGACTGCGACGGCCTGCATCTTGAAGCTCTTCGAAGCATAGAGGGCATCGTCGATAGCCGCCTCTTTATTGAGCGCTACGGACTACTGCTCACAACCGAGCTCGAAATTCGACCCATGGCCATGCTGCCCCTGGCGGCCGACCTGGGTCGGTTAAATATGGACTACCCACTGCTCAAGGCCTTTCTAGACGTCGTCGACGATGCGACTCCGCAGTTGGTGATGGCCGCGGTATTCCCCTGCGCAAAGGGCATGTCTTTCTCGCAGTTCGCGCACTTTATCTCGGCGGCCTGCGAGTCAACGAGAAGACTTTGCGCCGAATGCCTGGAGCTTGATTACCTGTTCGCCGAGGGCCGCGAACGCGAAACCAGCGTCTCTGTCGCACTGCATTAGCTTGCCCACCTGCACGGGTCGGGACCGGGTGTTTTGAATTTTTGGGCACGGAACGCACTTTGCGGCCGCCTGGCGGCATAAATCGGCGTACGTCGATCGCTGGCCTTTGGGTGTTTTTGACTCAAGGTGATGGTTATCGATGCTGCATTACCATGCGTTTCTCAACATACAGCTGACGCTCTTAATCGTAATTGCTCAAACCTGAGCTGACTGAGGGTGTCGGGTTTGATCGGAACGCTACTTTAAAGCGGACGTTAAACTACCTGGCTTTTTGGCACGCCTTATCGCTCAGATCGGCCAGAAGCCGTCAAATCGGCTGCTCACACAAAAAGCACTTTCTAACCTTGCGGCACCACCTAGCGCTTTTCTCCGGGTGCACAGTGGCTTGTTCAGGAGGTGCTTACAACGTTTGCGAGCCAGATAAAAACGACCACGGTCACTAAACATGTCCGTGAATTGCCAGTTGTCACCAAGCGCTTGCGTGTATTTACAATGTAGATACAATCATGGCATGAGCGTCGTTAAGTTCGAGTGGGACGAGAGGAAGAGCACCTCAAACCTAAAGAAACACGGCATATCCTTTGAGGAGGCAAAGTCCGCCTTTTCAGATATCTTCGCGCGGTTGATTCCTGACCCCGACCACTCGCGTGAAGAAGAACGATTCATTCTGCTTGGTACGAGCCTCCAGTCGCGCTTGTTGGTGGTCTGCCACTGTGTGAGGGCAGGTGATTCGATCCGAATCATTTCGGCGCGAAAAGCTGATCGTAACGAGCGCCGAGTTTACGAGGAACGACGACATGCGTGATAACTACGATTTTTCAAATTCCATTCCTAATCCCTATGCGCAAAAGCTGAAGAAACAAATATCGATACGCCTCGATGAGGATACGATTGCGTACTTCAAAAACATGGCTGAAGCGAAGGGTATTCCTTATCAGTCTTTGATAAATCTCTATCTCAGAGACTGCGCTGAGGCTCATCGTGAACTTGAGTTCAGCTGGAAGTAGATTTTGCCGTTAACAAGTTAGCCATAGAGGGACGTCGCATTCGGGCCGTACTGTGAAGGCCAACAAACAGATCAAGAATGACCGCTCTTAAGAGCGGACAACCAGAGTCGGACTGCGGGGTTCTCAGGTTTTGTCGAAGGCCGATATTGAATTATGAGAACCGTCTCCTTAACCGATGATCGCGAAGTTTCGTTTCGAGTAGGGCGACCGCGCTTTCGTCGCTAAGCAAAAACACCCGGTGAATGAAAGTTGGACTTTGATGGGCCGTAACTACATTAGGAGTTTTGGTTTTAGAGTCGCGCTCTTGGTTGTGGGCCTCAGTGCTTGCACTGATCCCAATACGACACAAGATGTATTTCTGCGGGATGCTTATTCGCGGAATCAGATCCTGCAACCTCCAGAGCAGCTGAGAACACAACTGGACTATTGGCGTGAAGTCGGAGTAGACGTAGCATCCTTCGAGGGAATTCTCTTCGTTGCTGCATTCGAACAACAACCGGAATTCGCTGAGCTGTCCTATCAGATGTGGCTTACCGATCAGGGGCTTTGGGGAATAGTTATCGAAGGAGACGAAGTCATCGTTCGCAGTCTCAAGCGAGATAGCGTCAATCCATTTGAGTCAGCTTATACGTCAATGTACTTCAAGACCGAGGCTCTCGGTGGCCTCCTTCAGTTTCAAACATTAAGCAAAGATGTTGAGGACACGAAGCGTGACCAGCAGCAAATGGTAGAAGTATTTGGTCAGGGCACTTTAGAGGCGGAGGGACGCGTGTACTTTTGGAAACCGAGCACATTGGGGAGCTGATATTTTCAAATTACTCGACGCATTACATTGAGCATCCAAATGGCCGGAGTGGGTCGACTGCAGCGTTATCGTGGTCTATCGGATGCGCGTCCGCTTTAATGTCGCAGTGGAGTTGG
>JBCCNK010000348.1:0-3534 GCA_039025875.1 Pseudomonadota bacterium | reverse complement strand
TACCGACCCGCCCGTGCAGGTTCACGCCTACAACGAGCACACCTTCATTCTTCGCGAAAACAAGGCGATTAACTATGAAGGCGCCTTTATGTATCTGCTCTTCGGTAATCACAAAGCGCTTCTGATCGATCAGGGCTCTACTTCCTCACCCGCTTTGTTTCCGCTTCGAGAGGTTGTCGACAGTGTCATTAGCGAATGGGAGGCAAAACACGGTCAGAGCGTAGAGCTCATCGTGGCGAACAGCCATCTGCACGGAGATCACTACGCGGCGTGGAATCAGTTTGTGGATCGCCCCAACACAACCATGGTTGGCCTAACCCACGAAGAAGTCATGGACTACTGGGGGTTTACGAGCTATCCGGACCAGCGCATCGAGTATGACCTGGGTGGGCGGACGTTGATTGTGACCGGCTCGCCTGGGCACCAAAGCTCGGAACTTTCAATGTACGACACCTGGACGGATCTTCTGTACACCGGCGATATGTTTTATCGCGGGCGCCTCTACCTTGACGATTGGGAGGCATGGGTTGCGAGTATCCGGCGTTTGCGCAAACTGGCTGACGAGTATCCCGTTACGCACCTCATCAACAATCACATTGAGATGACCACCACACCAAAGGTCGACTACCCCATCGGTACCACCTGGCAACCCGATGAGCCGCCGATGCAGATGACGCTGTCGATGCTCGATGATGCCGTCAAAGCTATCGACGAGGTCACGGGTCCCGGGATCTACAAGTACGACGACTTTTTGATTTACAACGAGATCCCCTGGGCCTACACCACAGACCCTTAGAGGTCGCGGGAAGACGACGATGAACGAAAAACGGCACTTAACCATAGCGCCCCTCGCGCTTCTGCTTTCACTCCTGGGAGCAGCGACGCTTGCTGAGCCGGAGTTCATTAGTGACTATCCGGCTCCCGGTAACATGCGTTTTAACTGGATTCACGGAAGCATTTCTGCACAGGCGAACTCGGATGTACGAATTCAGGTGCACCGCTATAACGAGCACACCTATATTCTCCGCCAGAATCCGGCTATTCATTGGGAAGCGCCCTTCATGTATCTGGTGTTTGGAAAGACCCAGGCGGTTCTTCTGGATACAGGAGCTACCACCGAGGGCGAGTATTTCCCTCTTCGCAATACCGTCGATACGATCATCGCCCGCTGGCAGAGGGCGAACCAGGTTGACTCCCTGGAGCTTAGTGTCCTGCCGCTGGGCTCAGACTTTTCGCAAAATCAGGGTGCTGCGCAATTCGCCGATCGGCCAAAGACCAAAGTTCTCTCCGTAGGGAGTTTTCAGCGTGAACAGCTTCTGGCGCGGGGAACCCTCGATCTTGGCGGGCGGTCGCTAAGCCTGTTGCCGACGCCGGGGCTCGATGAGCACGCCGTGTGTTTGTACGACTCATGGACCGACTTCCTGTTCACTGGCAATGCGTTCTATCCCGGTCGCCTGGTAATACGGGATTTTGAGGCCTACAAGAGTTCGCTTCTCAGTCTATTGGCCTTTAAGAATGAAAATGCCGTGAAGTGGCTTATGGGTGGGCGGATTGAGATGAGTGACTACCCAGGCGTGGATTACCGGCTGCGCAGCAACTTCAGGCCCCGAGAGCACGCCTTGCAGTTGGAAGCGGCGCTACTCGATGAAGCCTACCAGGTTGTTCAGCTGATGAATGGATCCACCGACATCCGAATCCACGACCACTTTATTATTTTGAACGGAGTGGGCCGTGGGGCGAGAGACTATGGTTACCCTGTCTACACACCCGAGCGGTTCAGGCAAGTGCGGCTTCGCTAGGCCTTAGAATCCAGCCCAGGGTTTGATCGCTCAGTCGAGCGGTGCGGAAACTGCGGGCAGTTCGACTTAAACACACGTGGCAGTCGGCCTGGGATGCGAGGGCAGGTCTGTCGTTCGGCATCGTGTTTCGGTATACCCTCCCACAATGCAGCCAGGACAGCACCGCGTCGGATACACGGAGCCGGTGCCAATGGCAACGGATGGGTATCGAGATGGGAAGCGCAGACACAATGAAAGACAAGGCACAGACGACTAACTACGTGCTGATCGACTTTGAGAACGTTCGACCCAAAAACCTTGAAGTACTGCGTCTTCATCCTTTTAACGTGGTGGTATTCGTGGGCGCGACCCAATCGCGCGTGCCTTTTGACCTGGCCGAGGCTATGCAGGCGATGGGGAAGTCGGCTCAATACATCAAGATCTCGGGTACGGGCAAAAACGCGCTGGATTTTCACATCGCTTGCTATTTAGGGGAGCTCGCATCCCGCGAGCCAAAAGCGTCTTTCCATATTATTTCTAAGGACAAGGGCTTCGATCCTTTGGTCCGCCATTTGCGTTCACGCAGATTTGACGTGCATCGAGAAAACGATCTGGCCGAGATACCGGTTCTGCGCTTGTCCAAAGAATCTTCGAGCGACGAGAAGATCGATGCGATCGTTAAGAATCTGATCGGCCGCGCGCAGTCGCGGCCCCGCAAAGAGAAAACGCTGGCAAACACAATCCAGGCTCTGTTCTCGGAAAAGCTCTCGGAGGGTCAGCTCAGGTCTCTGATCAGCACACTCGAATCCAGGCGCTATCTGAAGATCTCGAACGGCAACGTGACGTACCGCCTTCCAAAGTAGGGCGAAGTCGCGCAATTCAGCGGCTGCTTCGCTATGTGGAAGCCTACTTTGAGCTTGCCATCTTTGCTGCACTCTTCATTGATTTTCGGCATACAAGCTCGCAGTCTGCGAACGCCGGAGCTTTGGACGACTCAAGGTAAGAGCTGTAGCTAGCTATGCGCGTTTTTCTGGTCGACAACGGGTCGTTACGTCCCCAGGCGGTCCAGGCGCTTCGAGCCGTCGCCGCGGCGCTCGCAGAGCGAACCGGTCTCGCTGTCGAGGCCGTGAGCCTTCTCCACTCATCAAAAATCCCGGCCCAAAAACTCGGTGGTGTTGCCGCTTCGATTGTTGAGAAAAGGCTGGAGGAATGCATTGCCGCAGGAGAACTGAATATCCTCATTCTGCCTATGTTCCTTGGCCCGAGCCTCGCGATCGAAGAGCTTCTCGTCAGACTGGTACGCGATGCGCAGCTCACGTCCCCACAGCTTAAAGTGAGCGTCGCTCCTCCTCTCGCCGGTGTTGATGCGCAGAATCCAGACATTCGATTGGCCCGGATACTGGCAGACCATGTTCAAAAGACCGTGGATCGACATCGGCTTTCAAAGCCGGTAGTGGCACTAGTCGATCACGGCACACCTCACCGACCGGTCAATCGACTGCGCAATGCCGTTGCGAGGCAGCTGAAGGGATTGCTGGAAGAGGAAGTTTCTGAAGTCATCGCTTGTTCCATGGAGCGTCGGGAAGGTGATGAATTCAGCTTCAATGAGCCACTACTTGAAAGCTTGGGTGGCGGCTCAACGAGCCATAAACAGTGCGTCGCAGCTATGTTCTTTTTGCTGCCGGGCCGGCACGCTGGTCCCGGCGGTGATGTGGCAGAAATCTGTGGCGGGCTGATCGAACGAAAACGGTTTCGG
>JBCCNK010000347.1:0-3549 GCA_039025875.1 Pseudomonadota bacterium | reverse complement strand
GTCTTATCCATGGCCCTGGGCCGACACCTATCCCGTAGCACGTCTAGAGATACCGCACCTCGGCATAAAAAGGTTCGTATTGCAGGGTGATAGCGGGCATGCGATGGCGTTCGGGGCCGGCATGGCGGAAGGAGTACGCCCAGGTGAGCCCGGCCTGGTCATGATCTCTGGTCACCGGGACACGCACTTCAAGTTTCTCGAAGGGGTCGAGAGCGACGATACCATCTTGCTCGGCTACGGTACCAATCAGCTTACCTACCGGGTTATCACTACCGTCATTGCAGATGCCACCGATGGCTACATTCCGGCACTGTTGCCAGCGCAGGGGCTCCTGCTGGTCACTTGTTTTCCTTTTGACGCGCTGATTCCCGGCGGCTCAAAACGGTATGTGGTCGTCGCTGAAAGGGTGTGGGGCAGTGAGATTGCTGCCGCCCATTAGTCCTTCAGTCTTTCAACACTTAGGAAACCTCTGAACAAGTTCAGAGACACACTGGACCTGTTCAGAGACTCTCTAGTCAGTCGTCATTAGATCGCCGACGCTGGAGTTTGGTTGAAAGCCGTCGCGAATGCGTAGCGGGACAGCCACATAAATTCGTTTAAGTCGCTTGGGTTGTAGCGTCCGACACCTCAGGCTCGCTCGGAGCGACGAGTAGGCTAAAATTCCGGTCTCGCCCAATTATCACCATCGAAGCGGCGATGAGGCCTTCCCAACAGACTAACCAGCTGGGAGCCTTATGCAGGCGAAGCCTGGCATCTCTACCAGCTTTGGGCCTCCTTGGACACGTGTAATTCACCTGAAGACTCTTTTAAAAACAATAGCTTTCGTGCGATTTTCGACTTGAGAAACGGCCAGATCAGCATTACACTCCGCCGTCGCGCGATCTAGCGGGGTTTTTTCGTCCGCTGGTTATCAGTCGGTAGTACTTGAATCGGCCCTTTCATCCTGGCAAATCGGTAGTCTGACTGGGATTAAGCGGTTAGGGAAAGCACCAGTTTATGCCGGCATTCAGGACGGTATTGGTGTGGTTATCCCTGTTGTGTGACGCGTATAAAACTGCTGTTGTGAGGTCGCAAAAAAGTTTAGTCGTGATTCGTCTGCATTTGGCGTGGTCGTGATCGGTTTAGATGCGCGCTTACCTGGGCCGGCTTTCAACCGGTTTTTGGAAGGCCGGGCGATCGGTTTTTGAAAGCACGAGATGAACATTGACGGCGTGCGAACGAACGACAGATGGTGGTGCGGCAACATCGCGACGTTCCAGGTATCCGCGACTCCCGAAACGCCGCGAAAAGCCCGCGAAAAGTCCGCGAAAAGGCTGCGAGTGAAGCTGCGAGACAGTGCCGAGCGAGATCCAATGCCGGTCGGAATCAGATGCAAAGTTGCGCTTCGGTTGTCAGCGGCTGACGCCGGCTTTCAACGACTTTTGAAGGCAGCTTTAGAACGGAACGTTTGAACACGACGACAGCTGCAGAAACGGGCTCCGTAAGCCAGCAGCAGGAATAATAGAAAGGGCCCTAGTGGGCGACACAGTGGAGACAGGCAATCAGCAAAGATAGCGGTAAGGGCAAACGCGCTCTGACCAACGACGAGATCGAGGCGGACCAGGTTCGCTTGGTTGGCGCCGACGGAGAACAGGTAGGTATCGTACCAATTGCGCAGGCGAGAGCCGCGGCCGAAGCCGCTGCCATGGATTTGGTTCTCATCGCCGATCAGTCAGACCCGGTGGTCTGCAAGATCATGGATTATGGCAAACATATCTTCGAAGCCAAGAAGCAGAAAAACGCGCAGAAGAAACGCCAGCGTCGTACCCAGTTAAAGGAAATGAAGTTCCGTCCGGGAACGGAGGAAGGGGATTACCAGGTGAAGTTACGTAACCTCGTCCGCTTCCTCGAGAACGGAGACAAAGCCAAGGTGACACTTCGCTACCGCGGCAGAGAAATGGCGCATCAGGAAATCGGTATGGAGTTGCTCAAGCGCGTCGAAGCCGATCTCGCCGAACTTGGAAACGTGGAGCAGTTTCCGAAGATGGAAGGCCGCCAAATGACGATGGTGATCGCTCCGAAGAAAAAAACGCATTAATCGGCGTGGTTCGATAAAGTGTTTTCCTTGGCAAGTTGCTCGAATCGCACAAAGTACTGCGCACGGTCAATTTCCGGGCAGCATTGAGCGGCTACCACAGCAAACACTGGAAGCTGTGTTTCCGACGAGGCAGCACTGCCGAGTGAAGTTGTTAGAAGTGATTAGAAGTTATTAGAAGTTGTTAAAAGTTTTAAGTTGTAACTAGGACATCGGTCAGCTCGTTGCTTATCGCGCTCAGAGCTACTCAGGACTCAGAGGCCCGTGAATGCCCTGATGTCCAGTTCGGGTCGCCTTTGCACTCCACCCTCTGGGGGTGATTGAGAGTCGGCCACCCGGACTCATCCCGATGTAAATGTCGATGGCAACGTCGGCCAATTAAAGAGAAGGAATCAGCTTCAGGGCTAGCGCTTGGGCGTAACCCCACTGGATCCTCCCGGAGTAAGCAAAAATGCCGAAAGCAAAAATTCACAGTGGCGCGGCTAAGCGCTTTAAGAAAACCGCGGGTGGCTACAAGCGCAAGAGTGCGCATAAGAGCCACATCCTGACCAAAATGACGACCAAGCGAAAACGCCAGCTTCGTGGCACCTCCATGGTTCACAAAAGTGATGAGGTGCTGGTCGATCGGATGCTGCGAACAAAGTAGCGACCAGCGATCGATGGTGTTAGTCACAATCGTTTTTTGAATTACTTTTTGCGGCCCTGTTAAAGAAGCGTGTTCGGCACGTGCAAACAGGAAAGCATCGGTAGGTTTTTTGGGAGGACATTATGCCCCGCGTTAAAAGAGGTGTCGTAGCACACCGACGACACAAAAAGATTCTCAAGCAAGCCAAAGGCTATTACGGCGCTCGTTCTCGCGTGTTCCGTGTTGCTAAGCAAGCGGTCACCAAGGCAGGCCAGTACGCCTATCGAGACCGCCGGCAGCGTAAGCGTCAGTTTAGAGCTCTGTGGATTACGCGGATCAATGCGCAGTCTCGGGCGAATGGCCTCACGTACAGCCGCCTCATCAATGGTCTTAAGCGCGCCGATATTGGCCTGGATCGACGAGTTCTCGCCGACCTCGCTGTCCATGACAAGCCGGCATTTGCCGCAGTGGTTGAACAAGCAAAGGCGGCTTTACCGGCCTAACTGCTTTCGATTCGCCCTCAGTGAAGAGGGCGCCGCTGATCTGGATTTACCTCTTACGTTAATGGTCATAGGGCGCTGAAGGTAGCGCTGAAGAAAATGCTGAAGATAGTGTTGAAGAAAGTGAGGACAAGTAAGCATACGACTCAGGGACCCAGGTAAAGCGAATCGGCATGCAAGAAATGGTTAGGAGGGGAAGAGTCATGCTCTTCCCCTTTTTTGTGTTGCCCTGGATAGCCAGGGCCCTGTTGGTTGAGTTCGCTAACCCACGTGCTCTCGATTTTCGGAAGTAGCAACAGCAGCGACATAAGAAGCAGTAGCATAGGCCGAACAGTTAAATGTACCTCGCT
>JBCCNK010000346.1:0-3580 GCA_039025875.1 Pseudomonadota bacterium | reverse complement strand
CGAAAAGCAAGATAGCCAAGGCGGCCATCCCCTTCACGGTTCCCGCGCCGCACGTGCGACAAGAACGACTTGACGCGGTCCTCGCTGCAATCTACGGCGCGCTTACGGTCGGCAACGATGACCTCGCGCTCGAAGCCGAGTATCTGGCGGCACTCCTGGCGTCGGCGTTTCCGGACGAACCCGAAGCGCTTGGTTTGCTAGCGTTGTGCCTGTATCGACGGGCACTCGCCGATGATGTGACCCTGGGTCCGCTCGCGCAGCGTCATACAGACCGCTGGGACAAGAAACGGATAGCGCGGGCAGAGTCTTTGCTTAACAGGGCCTCCAAGAAGCGGACTCCGGGACGTTATCAGCTGGAGGCGGCCATTCAGTCGGCCCATATCGTCGGTCGCCTAGAACATCGTGACCTACGTGAGGCGATTGTCGGTTTGTATCGCCGGTTGGAAACGTATGCCCCGAGTCTTGGCGCGAGATGCGGCCTGGCAGCGGCGCTGATCGAAGCGGAGCAAATGGAAGAAGCCGAAGCTACTCTCGCATCAGTGGCCGACACGGCTGCGGACTATCAGCCCTTTTACGTGGTCAAAGCGCGACTCTCTGAGGTGCAGCGAAAGGTTGCAGACACTCGTTCGGCCCTGGAACGAGCGCTGTTGTTGTCAACCGACGATCGAAGCTCATCATTCATCCGACGCTGGCTCGACAGTTTGTAAGGACTGTCACGCAGGCTACGAGAATCGCCCAACCTCTCCCCGGCTTGCTCCTGAGCGTTTCCACCACAGGCAACACTTGCTTGCCACGATACAAAGGCGACGGCGCCGAGCGGAAGCTCTCAGCACAATGGTAAGCTCATGGCTTGCCCTGGATGAATACCGGATAGTCACAAATATGAAGAACCTTGCGGTGGGCGTAATCCTCACGTTGGTAATGCAGGCTGCTTACACTGTTCATTCGTCTGAGAACGACGACGCAGATGCCAAATTGACCGCCGTTAAGCAGCAGGTACACCTGCTGGCAGGGCGCTGGGATGGCTACCTTGAGTACCGGGATTATCAGTCCGATCGCCGTGTTCGCTTACCGCTGGCGCGCACTACCCATGTAGCGCCGGACAGTAGCTACGTGATCACCCAGAGCGAGTTCACCGACCCGGGATACAAGGTGTACTCCGCCGAAATGATCCAGCTCAGCGACCGAGCGGCCAGAGCTGTCACAGTTTATGGAGATGAACTGTCGGTAGATGAACTGACCGTAGCAACGGTCGACGTAAGCTCCGCTGGCTGGACCGCGGTCTTCGAGACCGACGGCACCGATGACGAAAAGCCTGCGAAGATCAGATACTCGTGGCGCTTTGCCAAAGCGTCGCCCTCGACTCTCAGTATCGAGAAAAGCGTCAGACCATTGGATGAAGGCGAGTTTGCATTCAGAAATCGCGTTCAGCTCGCAAAGCAACCCTAGTCGGGCCGCGAACGCTACACCCACCTCGCCCGAGTAGTGAAATAGAACGATGATCATTGATGCCTGGGCTCAGCACCCAACACTCCGCCACGCTAGAGATCCCATCTTCGACTCCCTCCGGCGCTGGACCGGCGGTGAGGTACCGACAGAGGAACTGCCGGTAGCGGCCACTCTGGCGGTAATGGATGCAGGAGGGGTAGCGCGCAGTCTGATCTGCGCGTGGCAGGCCCCCGGGCGGGACATGATCAGCAACGATGAGGTCGCCGGTTTTGTCGCGCAGGCACCGGATCGATTCGTAGGAGTAGGATCGGTCGACATCTCGCGACCGATGGAGGCTGTGCGAGAGATACACCGCTGCGTAGAGGAACTAGGTTTCTGCGCCATCAGAGTGCTGCCCTGGCTGTGCGAAGTACCCCCCACGGATAGGCGTTTTTACCCTGTGTATGTCGCTTGCTGCGAACTCGGTGTGCCGTTCTGTACACAGATCGGTCACACCGGACCACTTATGCCGTCAGAAGTGGGCCGCCCGATTTATCTGGATCAGGTGGCGCTCGATTTTCCCGAGCTGACTATTGTGGGCGGTCATATCGGTTACCCCTGGACGACCGAAGCGATCGCGGTGGCGACCAAGCATGAGAATGTCTTCATCGATACCTCGGCCTACACGGTAAAGCGCTACCCTCCCGAGCTTATCGAGTACCTCAAATCTCATGGACGGCATAAGGTGTTGTTTGGCACCAACTACCCGATGATAACTCCCGAGGTCGCACTGGCAGGGTTGGAGCAGTTGGACCTTGAAAAGCGAGTTCTCAAGGCATTTCTCGGCGGCAACGCAGTCCGGGTTTTCGGGCTTGAGCCTGGGAAGTAGTGTTTCCCGGTTTAAGCAGAAGTCCCGTCCCCTGCCCCCCCACGCCCCCGGCCCGGGGGGTTTGCCTCAAGCAAGCGTTGTCAGCAGGAAAGCGATGTTGAATTGCACATACCGATACGTGATGTGTGCGAGAAAGAAGCCGAAAACGAAAATCGGCGCTGTTACCAGCGCACGCCACCACGACACATCGAATGCGCGCTTAAACATTGGCGGCAGATAGACGAAATGCGCGAGGAGCATAATAGTGACTGCAGAGGATGGAAGGCGTTCGGGGATCAGCAGATACGCAAAGGCCGCCAGCGCGCCAGTACTGATAAAGTACAGCAACAGAAACGCCATGTAGTGAAGCGCCAGGACAAGGTGGTCGGCGAAGTACAGACGGCGGTCGGCAAACAGCACCATCGTCACCAGGGCGACAAGAGGCACGAATAGAATCACCATGATCTTCGCAAGTTCAGCGATTCGCAACTCGTACCGACGAGCAACCTCGTCGAAGGAGCTCCCAGACACCGCGATGTAGCTATCAACCCACGGCGTAATCAGGTGGCGATAGGGCTGCAGCTCATACTGCTCCGTCAGCGAGAGCTGAAGATCCGACAGCGGGGGAGCAAGAAAATACAGAAGGTTGCCAAGCAGAAATAGGCCAATCGGCGATAGATATCGTCGTCTGCGCCCCGCGCGATACTCCCTCGCCAACAACCCTGGCTTCAGCACCAGCGCGCCGAGAGATCGCCAGAGCCGGCTATCGACCGATGTGACTTCAATAAGGGCGGACTTGAGTAGCGGAATCAGGCATCTTTCCTGTCCCTCAGCGACGCCCTGGCCGCAATTGGGACAGTAGCGATCCGAATGAGAAAGCTCGGCGCCGCAGTTTCTGCAGTTCAGCATGATGCGTGGATCAAATTCAGGCGCCGCTCCCTGGCGCAAGAGAACAACCACCCCAACTGGGATGCCGCAGACAACCAGACTCTAACGGAGGCAAATCCAGCTAAACCAGCGCGAGCGCTACAATCAGTGAACCAGATGGAGCTGGGTCTGGCGTCCCGCAAGGTAATGCACCGACTCGCCATCGAACAAGGCATCTTGCTCAAGCTTCATTTGGACAGGCTGATTGTCCCATTCAGGAATACGTAGAACCACGTTGCCCTCGATGGCATAGCCTGTCATCGGATAAAGTAGCCAGTCGCCCCGGCCAGGTGTGGGCCCCTGGTTGTCCCACATACCGATCGTGGGGCCAGGTGCGTGGCCGTACATGCCTAGCGG
>JBCCNK010000345.1:0-3588 GCA_039025875.1 Pseudomonadota bacterium | reverse complement strand
GTTTCAATAGATTAGCTGGATTAGATCGCGACTTGAAAACCCTATCAATGACGTCAAACGTCATCGCAGGACAGAAGAACAAAAGGCATTTGGGAATTAGAGGAATCAGCAATTAAGGGTACGCCAACGAGAACGAGGCGATGTAAGCCACGTCATCCGCAACTACAGGAACACTGATCAGGCGTCCCAGCCATTGACCGTGACTACACACTCCTAGCGCCCAAACAACAACTAAATGGTTACTCCAAAACGGCCAATTTACTCATTTCTAAGCGCCTCAATTGGATCGAGAGAAGCGGCCCGCTGCGCTGGCATGATACCGAACACAATTCCTACAAAGGCACTAAAACCAAGCGCCATGGCAGCTGACTCCAGCGTTACAGGAGCATGTAATCCAGCTGTTTTTCCAAGCAGCAGCGCAGCGGAGTTACCGATACCTAAGCCAGTCAGCCCTCCAAGCAGGCAGAGCGTTGTCGACTCAATCAAGAACTGCAACAGAATGTTGCCATTGGTAGCACCCAGAGATTTCCGGATCCCGATCTCGCGAGTGCGTTCGGTGACGGTCACCAACATTATGTTCATAATGCCGATACCACCGACTAGAAGGCTAACGCCAGCAATGCTTACAAGAAGGAAGGTGAGTATTTCAGCGGTTTTTTGCTGCATATCAGCAATTTGACTGCGACTAACCACATCGAAGTCATTATCTGAACCGGGGCGAATTCCGTGTGCTCTACGCAGTACACGTTCGATGTCGAGTAGAGCTCGCTCCGTGCTTGAGTAGTCAGCAACGCGCGCACTTATCCTATCCAGAAACTCAGATCCGGCTAGGCGAAAACGTGCCGTCGATAGCGGAACCCAGATCGATTCGTCAAATCTACGACCCCCAGTCATTCCCTTTGATTCGATAACGCCGACTACGATGAACCCGATGCCGCGTATCGACAGGGTCCGTCCTACGATGGCTTCGGGACTAAGACCGAACATGGACGGAATATTCGTACCCAGAACAGCCACGCGTTTTCGCCCCTGTTCTTCGATCTCTGAATAGAACCTACCGGCCGCCATGTCTATTCCGTTGAGTTCCTGGTACAGAGGCGTGGTGCCTACGATGAGAAGGTTTTGATTCTGATTAGCGAGCTTCACCTGAAAGCGGCTGTTTATCTCTGGTACGAGAAGGGAAAGCTGCGTTAACTCGCTACGCATTAGCCGGTAGTCTGGATAGGTGAGCGTTTTATTGATGCGCGCAAGACCGCTTCGAGAAAAGATTGGCGATTCAATCAGAAGTACATCACCACCTAGCGTGGCCATTTCCTCATCAATGGCGCGCTGCGCACCGGTACCCAGGGCCACCAGGGTGATCACTGCAGCGACACCGATGATGATGCCCAGCATCGTTAAAAACGATCGAAAGAGGTTGGCACGAATCGAAGACAGCGCCACCTTCAGGGTTTCGAAAAGCAACACGGCGCTGCTAGCGGTCTTTACCGCTCGATCGCGGTACCTTTGGTTTCAAGATTTCCCGCAGTTTCTGCTGCGTCTCGAACATGTGCGCGCTCGGCAGAATAAGAACTACATCGGACCTGCCCAAGCCAGTTACCACCTCTGCTTGATCCATGTCGGTGAGTCCAATTTCAACGCCCCGCACAACCGGTTGTGGATCTCCAGCGAGTAGGACCCAGAACATGTTTTGAAGATGGCGTTCCTCCGCTTCGTTTCTGATCTCAGCTTCCCGTTTGGCCTTTGCTTCGCTCGTTTCATGTAAAGCCGCGATTGAGTCATCAATCTCACGGCGTAGCTTGCCTTCGTCTAGGTCTAGCAGCTTCGCGGAGCTTGCGATGTCTCGCGCTGTTCGCAGAGCCATAACAGGCAGCGTGAGCACTTCTCTAGCGCTCTGTGTGGTTATCTCAACCTCTGAATTCATTCCTGGTAAGAGTAAGCGATCAGGGTTTTCAATCGCGATGAGCACCGCAAACATAGTGACGTTCTGTTCCACTACAGCCTCGGGCTCGATCTTTCGGACTCGCCCGAAAAAAGGTTGCCCGGGAAAGGCGGCAACGGATACCTTCGCGGGCATCCCGGGCAGCACCTTGCCGATGTCCGTTTCGTCAACGAGTGTTCGGATCTGTACGGCCGCTAAATCAGCCATCGACAAAAGCACTGTGCCGCCGGAAACGTCTTGCGTCGGAGAAGAAATCACCTGGCCCTTCTCCACGGGCTTGTTCAAAACGGTGCCTGATATCGGTGCCCGGACGTCCGTGTCGTCTACTGCAATTCTCGCGTTCTCAACCGCTACACGTGCACTCACGAGCTGCGCCTGTGCATTCGCGAGTTCAAGCGTAGCGTCTTCAACATCGGCCTCAGACATCGTGCCGCTACGCTTCAAGCGCTCCGAACGCTGCATCTGAGTTCTTGCCACGGCGCGATTGGCCTCGGCGGCAACGAGTTCCGCTTCGGCCTGCGCGAGTCGATTCCTTACCGTGCGCGGGTCGATTCTTACGATCAAGCTGCCTTCATCAACGAGATCGCCGTTGTCGATTGAAACCTCAAGTACCTCCCCGGAAGCTTTAGACTTCACTTCTACCGTGGTGAGAGGTTCGACTACACCGGTCGCGCTTACAGTTACGTCGATATCCCGCAGCTGAACACTTGCCTCGGTGTAAGCCGGCTCCACCGCAACGTCATCGTCACAGGCGCACAGAAAAATACATACCGCTGCAGTTATTAGACGGTTCAAATGTCAGCTTCTCTGTGGCCACTGTCCATGATTCGACCGTCACGGAGCTCGATAGTGCGTTGTGCATTGTTGGCAATAGCTTGCTCATGAGTAACGAGGACGATGGTATTGCCGGCATGGTGCAGCTCTTTGAACAAAGCCATGATCCTTTTTCCCGTAGCCGAATCTAGGTTCCCGGTGGGTTCATCTGCGAGCAGTAGACTGGGTTCGGTAACTAACGCGCGAGCGATTGCGACGCGCTGACGCTGACCGCCGGACAATTCCGCTGGACGATGAGACAAGCGATTAGCCAAACCCACCAACTCGAGCACTTTTTGCGCACGCTGTCGCCGTTTTGCAGCACTTACGCCGGCATAGATAAGCGGCACTTCAACATTGGCCTGTGCTGAGAGACGTGGGAGTAAGTTGAAGGTCTGAAAAATAAAGCCAATATCACGGTTACGAAGCGTAGCCAGCTGACGCCCTGTCATTTGGGTCGTAAGCTCGCCCGCCAACCAGTATTCGCCACTGCTAGGACGATCCAAGCAGCCCAAAATGTTCAGCATCGAAGACTTGCCAGAACCGGAGGATCCCATAATGGCAACATATTCGTTTGGCTCGACCTGGAAGTCTATACCGTCGAGGGCGCGTACGGTTTGCGCACCCATGGTATAGGTTCGCTGCACGGCTACTAACTCAATAACCTTCTTTGCTTTGGTTTGTTTTTTCGGTGATCGTATCAAAACAGGTTTGCAGTCTGATTAGCGTATACGCCGACTCAACAATCAGCAGCTGTCTCAGCAAAACGGCTCATGGTTTCAATCTCTCCAAAATCGCGCAGGCTGAGCAGCCATTCTTCCGTCATATCCGGG
>JBCCNK010000344.1:0-3597 GCA_039025875.1 Pseudomonadota bacterium | reverse complement strand
CGAGCTTGCTCGTGCCATGTCCAATCGCATTTTCGCCATGCGAGAACAGGGTAATGCGCTGATTGACCAGCACGGATCGCTTCGTTACGGAAAGAACTATGTGCTTCGGGCAACTTGCGTGCCGTAATGGGCTTCGTCGAACTATGCTTCGCTAACCAAGTGCTCTGCGGCGCAAACCACAGCGTTGATGGCTCTGTCGATGTCTTCAGAAGTTGTGCGGTGATTTGTAATCGCCGCTCGTAAGTAAGTGACGCCCTCTATGGCCGTGGTAGAGAACACGGCTTCACCGGAGATCTGCAGCTCCTGAGCAATCCGCTGATTCAATACAGACTGAGCCGCTGGATCAAGATCTCTGGCGGCCGTGAAGACGACAAGGTTGGAGATGACCGGCCAGGCTAGCGCCATGTTCGCGCTTGCTTCTATGAGGCTACCCATCTGGGCGGCCCGCGCGCAATTGTCCGATATGGCAGATCCGAGGTTGTTTGCTCCATAGGCCCGAATCGCAGCCCAGACCTTTAGGGCACGATTGCCACGTGATAAGTCGATGCCGTAGTCGCAATACCAGGGCTCACCGGCAGCTACCCCGCGCACCTGAGATTCAAGGTAGGAGGGGCGAGCCGCAAACGCGGCGCGGTGCTCGGCTTCATCTCGTATAAGGCAAAGACCACAGTCATAGGGTATGTACATCCACTTGTGAAAATCGCAGGCAAGGCTGTCTGCTCGTTCCAGGCCATCTACAAGACCGTTCCAGGGAGAGTTTGCGAGTTTCAGCCAGGCGCCGAATGCGCCATCGATGTGTAGCCAAAGCCGCTCGGATGAGGCCAGGTCGGCCAGGGCATCCAGATCATCGAACGTACCCAGATCCACCGAACCGGCTGTACCGATTAGCAAAAACGGAATTGCTCCCGCCGCTCGATCTTCGCTCACTTGCTGTGAAAGATCCTGCCAGCGATCAACCTGGCGCAGGTTCTGACCACCAAGCCCGAGTAACTCCATCGCTTTCCGTACGCAGTTATGCGAACTCGGGGAGGCATAGGCTGTTAACCGATTCGTTACTCCCTTCTCTCGCGACTCAACACCGAGAGCACGAACTCGTGCTGCGGCCATGGCGATGACCGTTGCCTGGCTGGTGCCAGAAACCAAAACACCGGATGCGCCCTCCGGAAACCCCATTATTTTGCGGGTCCAGTCGATGACGGCGCGCTCAAGATAAACCGCTCCGTGGTCACGGCCACCACAGTTTGCATTTATGGTCGCTGCAACCATCTCTGATAGCAGCCCCGAAGCTAACCCGGTTCCATGAACCCATCCAAAAAATCGGGGATGCGTGTTGCCTACACCGTAGGGAAGGACGTCGTGCTGCATGTGCGACGCTACGGCATCCAGGCCGATGGGTGATCCTGACAGACTGTAGGCCTCGCGCACGTCTTCCGGCACCGGGATCCAAGGGTGGTTGCGGGCATCAGCGAGTTGATCGATGCATCCGTCTAGGAGTGCGTGCGCGGTCTCCCGGAACGCGCCCCAATCTTCTGGATCAAGGTCAGACATGGCGGCTCCAGATTTAAATGTGCCCAGAAGTACCGGAACCCAAAGAAGTCCCTAAGTCACTGGATGACGTGTAGACGCCAACGACAATTTCCACAGCGATGTGGAGAGCATCAGGTGCGGAGCTGATTGGCGCGCTTAGTCTAAAAGCGTAACTGGATCTGGCGAGGAGAGAAATACACTGGCCCGCGTGGCTCCGCACCATGATAGTAGCCGCGGACAATTACAGTGTACTCATCTTGTCAGCTCTTGACGCGAGAATGGCCTTTGTCTTCCGATACAAACGCTGCACGCGTGATTGACCGCCTGCAGCGAGACTGCGTTGCGAGAGTCTTGCGATGGCATTTTGCAATTCATCGCTACTTACGGATCGCTGTATATCATTCCACTGCTCTTTAAAATGGGGCTTGAATTCGGCCAGGTCGTCCACCCGGGCGACAAGGTTACCCTTCGGAAAACTAGCTGGCGCCTCAACCCCAGCTGCGGCAAGCTCGCACTGTGTCCTTACACACTTTTCGCAAATTCCGCAGTTGAGATCGGTGGCCCGATTTTCCCAGCAGACCTTCAACAGATCGACCAGATAGGGCTCTTTTGCGATACGCCGGACCTTATCTAGCCTTTTTACTCCTGGCGTGTCGTAGACCACATTCAGTGCAGACGACGACCACAATGGGTCTAGCTCCGGGTGGGATCCGTACGGACCCGGCACATTACTGGATGCAATCAACACTGTTTCAAGTGAGCGCGAGAAGAGGTGAGCAATGCCGCCTAGCACGCCACCATGAGTAATCGACCAGGGTGCGGCATTGAACAGCCGCATATCGCGGATGTTCGTCCGCACCTGGAGTAGCTCCAGCGACTCCCGCTCTGCTATTTGCGCTAACAACTCGTTGGTCTGCTCCTGCCGTTGATGATCGTTCAGTGGAATGTCCAATCCCTGAACGTTGATCAGGTGCGTCACTTTTCCTCGGTTGACGCAAAGCGAATATGCGGAATCGACACCGCCCGTAAAGAAAAGACCGACCCCACGTTTTCCCTCGCTGGGGATTTCGCTCATACCTGACTCAATCATGAGTTCGTAATGGTTCAGCTGCCACCATTGCGCGCTTTTCTGCATGGCCTTCTCAGCATTGGCCTTCCAAAGGCCATCGACCGTGGTCTGCCTGTCCAACTGGAGTTCGACTCCGGCCTTCATCGTAGATATGAGCAACATACTCAGCAATGCTTCGTGTCGAGGCGTCAGGACCTGTTGGCCCTCGAACACAAGATACTCGCCATCCACCTCAGCGGTTAAGAGCCGAGCGTCGACATCATTGTGGAAACCGGCTTTGGCGTAGATGGTCATGATTGTTATCAGATAAAGTGTCGGCCTGCGGCTGCATAATGGTAGCTAGGTCGGCGGCCGTCGTCAGTTTCAGTTAGTGACTTAGGTCAAGAATTGGTTAGCAATCGACACGAATTTCTATAGTGGAGCTTCAGCTCATGTCTATCCACGCGCCGCTACGACATGAAGCGGGTCATTGATCAGTTCGAAAGTCTTTGTGTGGCTATGGCAAAGCCTCTCGGTAGGCGTGAGTACACACTCTACGGTGCGGACCCAGGTGACTTCGGTTCCATAATTCCCATGCGTTGGTTCGGGGTTTGCGCCAGAGTCTGTCTGCTTCTGGCATTGGCCTTATCAGCTGCTTGCGGTGCGGGTCGATACTATGGGCAGGCTGCGGTAGGACACCTTAGTCTGATCCACAGAGCTCGACCGATTCGCGAGATATCAGATACCGTCGATCCGACCACCGCGAAGGCGCTTGAATTGATCACCCGGGCTCGAGGGTTCGCTCAAGAAGAGCTTGAGCTCGATTTTAACGACAGCTACACAACCTATGTCGATCTTGGTCGTGACTACGTGGTGAAGAATCTGTTTGTCGCCGAAGAGTTTTCGACTGAGCTCCACAGCTGGTGCTATCTGGTGATTGGGTGCGCCCAGTATCGAGGATTCTTTAACGAAGATCTTCTGGTCGAAGAAGAGCGTCAATTCATCGATGAGGGATATGACGT
>JBCCNK010000343.1:0-3617 GCA_039025875.1 Pseudomonadota bacterium | reverse complement strand
CGCGAACGCGGTCCAAACTACCTCGCCGATGTCGCGTATTTTCGCGTGTTCAAGGCCTCGGCTGCGGCGGGTTCCCGTGCAGTCGACGCCGATCCGGTTGCGGCGTTAAAAGCAGAGAAGCGACGTTATTTCGCCTCCGGTTCATTGATGACCGAGGCGGCTATTGATGCGACGGCGTTCCGCGACCTGTATGTGGCGATGGGCGAGCCCGTCGGCGACGACGGGGCGTGGGCCATCCGGTTGCATTACAAGCCGATGGTGCGCTGGATGTGGTTAGGTGCCGTGGCTATGGGATTGGGCGCGTTCCTTACGGTCACAGATCGTCGCTATCGCACGGCGCGTTCACGGCAGGTCGCGACAGCGGCTGGGTATCATGGCAGCCCGGCTTAAGCTCTTTTTGCCGCTGGCGGCGTTCGCGCTATTGGTTGGTTTGTTGTTCCGCGGTCTGTCCCTGGATCCGCAGGCGCTGCCATCGGCACTCGTCGATAGGCCTCTGCCCGCGTTCGATCTGCCACTGCTCGATGCGCCGAGTTCGATTACCGAGTCGTCGCTCAGAGGAGAGCCGGCCCTGCTGAATGTTTGGGCGACCTGGTGTATCTCATGCCGGGTAGAACATCCCTATCTGCAACGCCTTGCCCAGCAGGGGGTCAAGATCGTCGGGATCAACTACAAAGACGAGCAAAGCGCCGCGCTCGAATGGCTCACCCAGTACGGAGACCCTTATGCGGTCAACATACTCGATGCGGCTGGGGGGCTGGGTCTTGATCTGGGCGTGTACGGCGCACCGGAGACTTACTTCGTCGACGCTAAAGGGATCATTCGCTACCGTCATGTGGGGGTGATTGACGAACGGATATGGAGCACCCGGTTGAAGGCCGTTTACGATGATCTGGATGGGGTCTGAACATGTGCCGGCCTATCCGACGTACCAGTATCGCTAACTCGCGCCCTTCGTTGGGTTTGTTAGTCGGGCGCGTGTTCAAAACGGCTATCGAGACTGGGGGTACGACTCCTTTTTTGCCTACGTTGTTGCCTGCGTTATTGCCTGCATTGTCGCCTGCGCTTTTGCGTGCATTGTTGCCCGCGTTCCTGGCCGTATTGCTGGCTGCGGTACTGATCTTTGATGTGAGATCAGCCTCCGCAGTGATAGAGACTTATGAGTTTTCAAATTCGGAGTTGGAAGCC
Organism: Pseudomonadota bacterium; assembly: GCA_039025875.1. Lineage (GTDB taxonomy): Bacteria > Pseudomonadota > Gammaproteobacteria > Pseudomonadales > Halieaceae > Congregibacter. The sequence continues at coordinate 2,432 of JBCCNK010000343.1, read as the reverse complement.
CGGTACCATCGCCTGAGCCAGGAGCTGCGCTGCCCGAAATGCCAGAACCAGAATATCGCGGATTCGAATGCTCCCATCTCGCAAGATTTAAGGCAGCTCCTCTTCCGACAGCTTGAGGGCGGAGCCAGTGACGAGCAGATCCTCGATGATATGGTCTCTCGTTACGGCGAGTTCGTTCGCTATAGACCTTCTGCCCAGGGAGCCACGCTGTGGCTTTGGCTCGCGCCGGCGTTGCTGCTGGTGCTTGCACTGCTAATCCTGGTGACGGTTGTCAGGCGGCACTCGTCCGCTGCAGCCTCTGCACCCATCGCACTTAATGCCCAACAGCGAGAGCGTATGCAGGAGTTGCGGTCGCAGGATGGCGGTGGCCTCTCCGGTGAATCGTCAGGGCGGTGATCAGTTTTCTGCTAGGTGCCGTCGCGTTTTTTGTTGTCGCTGCACTGCTACTGGTATTTACCCGGGGGCGAGGTTTCAGGGCGGCTGACGCAGACGACCCCAACGTCGGTTGGCTTCGCCAGCGCGAGGCGGAGCTGAGTTCGCCGGAAACCCCTGGTATTCATCACCGGGATCCCAGCGGCGCGGAGCCGGACGCGAACCGTGCCAGCAGTCAAAGCGATAGTCCTGCCTCCATTCCTAAAGCCGCGACTGAACCCGGCGCAGCAAGCGAAGCGGCCGACATTCCGCAGCAACTTTCTTCTCAGTCCCGATCTCTAGATTCGAATGCCGACGCTTTGCGCGATGAAGCGGCGCTGCGCGTGCTGGAAGACGAGGCGTCGGCGCCGTCCGCTGGTTATCGAGACTATTCAAGCGCGGATGACCCGCGCAGCTTCTGGCGCTTACTGGCGCCAATACTCCTGGTGATTGTCATAGCCTCTTTGCTGATTTATCGGAAAACCGGATCGATCGAGGATGTGCTGATTGCGTCTCAGCTCGCGGCGCTCGGGGAGGGTGTGCCGGATGTGGATCGTGATCGACTGATTTCCCGAATAGAAGCTCGCGGTGAACAGCGGAAAGAAAACCTCGCCTATAAAAATCTCCTGGGGCGTATCTACATGGCCGAGCAAAACTATGCGGCTGCTAGCGAGGCTTTTGGGGGAATCGTGGAGCGCGCGCCCGATAACCCCGAAGCGCTCGCCATGGCAGCGCAGGCCCGGTTCCTTGCCGCCGGCAGAGTCCTTGAGCCGGAGGCGCAGCTGATGGCTGAACGCGCCCTCGCAGGCAATCCCGAGCAGCGTACTGCACTGGGTTTGCTGGGTATGGCATCTTTTGAACAGGGTGCCTACGCAGGGGCGATCGAGTACTGGACGCGTCTGCAGCAGCAGGAGCCCCCGGATTCAGCGGAGTTTGAGATGCTGCAGGGCGTAATCGCGATGGCACGTGAGCGGCTCGTGCCCGGTAGCGGTGCCGTAGCTGGCAGCGGCGATGCAGGTAGTGCCGATCCAGCACCCGGAATCAGTGTTGAGCTTCTCTTGGCCGATGGTCTTGAGTCCGAGCCAGATGCAGTCGTCTACGTGTTTGCCCGACCCGAAGCGTCGAACTCGGGACCACCGATCGCGGTGGCGCGACTCTCCGCTGCTGATCTACCAGCCATACTGCGTCTGACCGATGCGAATTCGATGACCGGTACCCAGTTGAGTGAAGCAGGGGTGGTGCGTGTCTTTGCGCAGTTGTCCAGAAATGGGAAGCCTGGAGCAGCGAATGCGCAATTCGTCGGGGTGTCGGATCGCGCCGAAGCGAGTTCGGGCGATACCGCGGTCCGTGTCGTTCTCTATGAGCAACTCAAAGCTGAATCCATCTAACCCGGTTCATTGAAGGATCAGAGGCCCTACGGGATAGTGTTATCTAAACAAAGGATATACACTACATGTTGTGGTCAGCTTGGTTTCTATGATCGTTGCTTGATTCGTGATTGTCGTTTTTCGAAAGAGTATTAGTCATATAAAACAATGCCTTAGGGGTCGATTCTAAAGCTAGAACTATTATAATGCTCATTTATTAACCGTTTTCGACGGTTTCGCAGGGAATATCGATGGCGGCGGTTCGTAGAGACCATGTAGAGTCGGCGCCAGTCGCTCGAGGGTGCATCTGGAGCGTCGTGAACATGGGCAGCGAGAATCAAAAGCCGGGAAATCAAATTGACACTCCAACTGTATGATTATGATAGTAATACCCAGTCTGGCGGAGTCGAATGGTTGATATAAAGAGGAGGAGGAAGATTGTCAGTAAAAACTTTTAAAGTAGCCCACAGTTGAAAACAATCTTGAACCGATTTGGTCATTGTAGTTCAAATAACAGTGTATGCATGTTTTTAGCTTGAGACAGCAATAGCAATATGTGAGATCGCCACTGAGTTGCAAAGGTCACCGTGTTGTAACAGAATCTACCACTGTGGTAAAGTTTAGGTCCTTCTAAGTTGTTTACATTGCTTATTG
>JBCCNK010000342.1:0-3617 GCA_039025875.1 Pseudomonadota bacterium | reverse complement strand
CCGTTCAGCCCTGGCTGTTCCGTGCTGCTGTAATCCCAGTCCAATGCGGTCTTAAACAAATTGGGGAATGTTGCAGGGATGTGGATAAATTGATTTTCGTCTGGCGGACCTGCTTCTAAGACGAGCACGCTGACCTTCGGGTTCTCCGATAGTCTTGCCGCCAGCGCACAGCCCGCCGCACCAGCGCCAATCACAATGTAGTCATAGTTCTCTGCGGCCTGAGCTGCCGCATGGTGAGCGCCCAAGGCTAAGGGAGCGGAGGCTGATACACCAAGGGCTACAGCCGATTGCAAAAACGCCCTGCGTGAGATCCAGCCTTGCTCAAAGGACCGCTGTGCTTTTCTGTACTGTCTGTTTTTCGACATCTTTCTTCCTCGCTGCCGAACGGTTCACTGATTGCGTCCTTTTGGGATTTCCAATCAGAAGTGCCGTTCCGCCGCTTTAATACGACTTATTTTTATCTGAGTACAATCTATATCTTAGCAACATCGCTGCACTAGCTACTTCGTGATTCGAGAAAGCGAACCACGTAATCAATAAACGCCCGTACCCTTGGGGCAAGATGCTTGCTTTGCGGATACACAGCGTAGAATCCAATGCTGGTTGCCACCGTGTCTTTGAGAACTTCTATCAGGATTCCATCACGAAGCTGCTGGCTCACAAAAAAGCGTGGCAGCATTGTGAGCCCCACCCCCTGGGTGGCAAGGTCGCGGGCTATTTCGCCGCTGTTCACCGTGATGTTCCCGGTTACGGATTGAGTTTGCTGTTTGCCGTGCTGTTTCATTGGCCATCGATGTGCGAAGCCTGCCACTGTGTCGACGATACAATTGTGATTCGAAAGGTCGCTGGGCTGGCCGGGCGTACCCCGCTTGCTCAGGTACGTGGGGCTTGCAACGACCGTGAGCTCAGTGTCTCCCAGGCGCCTAGCGACTAATGAGGAGTCGGGAAGGTCGCCCACGCGTAGGGCGAGGTCGAAGCCTTCGTCCACTAAGTCTACGAAGCGATCAACTGCGAGTAGCTCAACGGCGATCTCCGGATAGGCAGACAAAAATCCGGCAAGCACCGGTTGGATGCACTCCTTCACTACGAATGGTGGAGCGGTTAGACGCAAAGTTCCCGACGGTTGTCTTATCGTATCGCTGGCGGTGGCACGTACTCGGTTGAGGTCGTCATGTATTTTTCCCAACTCATCCAGGTAATAGCGGCCTTCTTCAGTTAGGGAGAGCTTCCGCGTTGTACGGCGAAGCAGAGCTACGTTAAGCCAAGCTTCGAGCTCGCTTACCTGACGACTCACCGACGATGTCGACAGCTTGAGCGTACGAGCCGCAGCGGCAAAACTGCCCTGTCTCGCGACCTCGGAAAACACCTTGATCGCTTTCACAATCTCCATAAGCAATTGTCCCGAAATTCGGGATAAATAATCCCTTGAATCTCATATTATCGCCATATTATGAAACGCATACAGTAGCGCCTACAGCGATGCGGGCAAGGGGCTACGTCTTTAAAGAGGGTGGTTCGCGCTTGCGGTGAAAGGAGGGACTCCAGGTGAAGCGCTATCTACTACTTTTTTTGATCAATGTGCTTGTGGGCGTTGGTGCCTCTGCTGCTCCGGCTATGGAGACAAAATCCCTCGAAGAGTTATATGCAGAGGCGCTCGCAGAAGGTGGTGAATTCGTGTTGCGAGCGGGTGGCGATAAAGACGACCAGATTGACTACTACTTCGACAAATTCAAAGCGCGCTTTCCCAAACTTAAGGCGATTCACTCGGTTGACGTAAGCCTTAATCATGCTCCGCGTTATGACAATGCCAGGGCATCCTCAAGCGACGAGTTATTCCCAGATGTTATTCAGTTCCAGACGCTGCACGACTTTGAATTCTATGCTGAGCGAGACCTTCTCGTTCCCTACAAACCAAAACACTGGGACAAGGTATTTCCTGATCACAAAGATCCTCACGGTCGCTGGACGAGCGTTTACGGCGTCACCTTCAGCAACTATGTCGATTTGGATTTGGTAGAAAAACCACCTCGAGACGCCCTCGACTATCTTGATCCTGCGCTAAAAGGAAAGCTCATACTGACCTACCCGCACGACGATGATGCGGTGTTGTACCAATTCTGGAATCTAAAAGAACAGTACGGTTGGGAATATCTGGAAAAGCTGGTTGCAAATGATCCGGTATGGGTTCGCGGCACGGCGATGCCCTATGTAGCCGTCAACAACGGGTGGTACGCAGCGAGCTTCACCACTTTTTGGGCCTTTCAAAGTACCGAGGAAAGTCCAGAGGAAAGCAATACCCGATTTCTGCTGCCCCAGAATGATTACTTTCTGACCTGGTTTCAGACCGCGGCTATACCCACCCAAGCCAGAAACAAAGCCGCAGCAAAGCTATATCTGAACTGGATGCTCTCCGAAGAAATGCAGGGGACCTGGCTTCAATTCCCGGTGCGCTATGACATAGAGGCTCCGGCCGGGTATCAATCCGTTATTAATCACAACACATCCCCCGGTGATTTTCGGCGCTTCATGATGAAGCGAGCGCAACTTGAACGATTCCGTCTGCAAATGCGCCAGTTAATTGGCGAGGCGCAGGGCCCCACACCGGTCGCTATGGACTACAGCGTAAAACCGAAATGAGAGCTCTCGCGTCGTTAAGACGGCCGTGTGCACTGCGAGCAAAACATAGAAGTACGAGAGAAGAGACAAGCCAATGAACAGTACGCTGCTTCTAGAAACCCGCCCTGGCCCCCGGCCTGATACCACGAACAGGCTACCTCACTCGCAGCTGAACCAGCATGGACCTAAGGACATCATCGTTAAGCTGCACGCTTGGGCGTTCTCTCTAGAGGGGGTCGAAAATCAGGATAGCCTCATTTCCGTTCCTGGTTCCCGGGCGCTGGTGATGCATTCAAGTGTCGAATGCAACGAACACGCGTTTATGGTCGGAAGAGAATTTGCGCATATCCATCCTCACCCGGACTACGGCAGCATGCATCTGATGTTGCCTGCCGAGGACGCACAGGAAGTTGCCGATAAGGGATGGGGCGAAGATCATTACCTGGTCGCTCGCGGCCAGTTTTCCAAAGGCCTGGTCCTGGTGTTTTCTCCCCGGGATGAGCGAGAGCTTGCGACGGTGAAAACGATTGTTAAGCGGTCCTATGATTGGGCAGTGGGCCACAGCGTGGAGTGAATCGTCGCCGCAATATTGGGCTCGAGCTTCTCAGTAACTCCCTGTTCCAATCCCGCCCGTGACAATCGCGACACCGGCACTGCAGCCCAATCGGTTTGCGCCAGCGCGCAGCATAGCGAGTGCTGATTCGCGATCCCGGATGCCCCCAGAGGCCTTCACGCCCATCTCGTCACCAACCGTTTCACGCATTAGCGTGACGTCCTCTGCGGTAGCACCGCCCCCGGCAAAGCCCGTGGACGTTTTCACAAATGCCACGCCGACTTCGACACACACTTCGCACGCACGGCGTTTTTGTTCCGTTGAGAGTAGGCACGTCTCCAATATGACTTTTAAAGGGATTTCGGCACAGATCTGCTGTACCCGAGCGTTGCCATCGCGGACAGCGTTCCAATTTTCGTCCAATGCATCCCCTATCGACATGACCATG
>JBCCNK010000341.1:0-3622 GCA_039025875.1 Pseudomonadota bacterium | reverse complement strand
CGCCCGACGCTCCAGAACCGATCGGACAACTGGCGTCGGTGGTCTTTGATGTCTATCGGCTTTTACTTTTGTCGAGCGAGGCCTTGTTACTTCATGCACGTTCTGGCCTGAGTGAGCGGCGTATAACTGTTGCAGACCTTGGAGTGAGAAGCCTGCGAGCACCTATGCTGGCTTTGGACGAACGCCGGGTGGTACTGAACGCAGAACTTCCGGATGGCGGTATGGCCCTTCTTGAGTGTGATCTTGATTCTCTATCCTGTGTACCATTTGCTGGGGCGGAAGGCATCGACAATGCAGTTGCGGCAGCCCGCTCCTCTCTGGGGGATGCAATCCACATCCTGTCGTCGGATGGAATTCTCTACCGCATCCAAGATGGCAAAAGGACTCAGGCCGAGGAGGCCGCCGGTCGAACTATGGCATCGACTGGCCTACGCATGGAGGATGGGCTGCTGCTGTCTCCCGAAGAGCAAGGACCGTTGCTGGGCGTGTACCGACCGGACATGCAGAGCTATGGAGAACAGCTCGACGCGCTTTTTCTACTTGCCGAACTTCCCGGCACACAGGAGATCTCGCGCATCCAGGATGTGATAGCAACGGACGATTATCACTGGGCAATTCTCGTCGGCGCAGATCTTCGCGCCTGGCTGTATCGCTTCGATCGCGGCTGGGGTAATCCGAGGTTGATCAGCGCGACACCGATCAATGATGACGGAGCCCTCATGGTCTGGCGCGACCGAATCGCCCTTGGATCCAAAAGCTCCAATACGATTATGCGCTACGACAGCGAGGGCCTTGAGGAAGCGCCATTCACCTCAGAGCTCCTGCTTCAGGAACACGATCTTTGGCTTTCAAACGAACGCCAGCGCCTGTTCAGAAAGCACCTTGGTATCGGCGTACCTGTGTTTTTAGCGCTTATCGCTGCGGCTTATGCCGCACTTAATGCCGCGGCCGCTGCAGCCTTGCAAAAAGTTGCATCCATACCAACCGAGCTGCTGGATCCGATGCCGACAGGCGTCGTCTGGGCGATTACGGAGGGCAAAGGTGAGTCTCACATTCATCAATCCATCGGCCGAGTTGCGACCCTTGGTGCTGCAGCACTGCTGCTTTTGTTTGCCACCCTGCCAGCACGAGAAGCTGTGATCTGGATTCCGGCACTTGCGCTCGGTTTGCACGGCGCACTGGCCCTGTCCCGAGGCAGCGGTGGCAACGTGGGAGTGCACGGTGACCGAGCAATAGTCGTCGACAACGAAGGTCGTTACTACTACGGCAGGCGAAAGTTCATCCACTTCGGCGAGCATTTTGTGGTGACTCCACGGGTCATCCTGCCGGTAGCGTTACCGCTGCTACCTAATATCCTGGATTTCTCTCCTATGCGCGCGCTGTTAACGGCGGAACGAAAGCTGAGGCTTACAGCGCCACCACTAACCAAAACGCAAGTTCTAGGAACTCTATGGGCTCAACGGCATCCGTGGATTCGCGGGGCTTGCACTGCGGTGTTCGGAGTGTTCCTGAGTTGCGCTCTGTTTCTGCTGACTTCCAGCTCTTGAGGCGCTCTCGGGTGTGAAACGCTAGCCTAGTACACGCTCGGCGAAACGCTGGTAGTACGTTGCCGAAGTTCTCGCCAGAACCGCCCTCCCCAGCGACTGACGGGATTGGCACGTAATGGCAATTTACTCCTTGAGAGGTTTATACGTGAACTTTTGCCCGCCTAGCGATGCTTCGTACATCAATCCACCCCTGGCTATCGTAAATACAGCCATACCCTTGCGGTAACCGCCATGGGCGACCCGGGCATCATTGCGACCACCGCTTGCGCTGGCGCTTAGGCCGCCACCGGTGTTGGCCTCCGCAGAAATTCCCGCGGTTATCGCAACCGCCGCCGCTTGCGCGGCAAACTCAAAGTTGCCACTGGTGAAGCTCTTATACGAGGCTTCATCCTCAAGGAATATCATCTGGCTGAATGCCTGGATCCCGAGCTGTAATCCCACGTTTAGCTGCGTCATCGTAGCGTCGCCCTCGTAGGTGCCCTGCTTATAGACCCGTCCTGCACCATGAGCCCCGCCAATGCCGATGCCACCCTTGCCGATGGTCGGAAACACGGCGTAAGCATAGGCGGTATTAAAAAAATCCGCCGTCTCTTCTGCTGCTCGGAAAGAGCCAATCGTGTCTTCGTACTCATCTGCCTGCACGGTCGCACAGGCTAATCCCAGTAGAAACAAGAGCAACGAGCGAGCCGAAAACGTAGAAGCCCGCGATTTTATAGCGTGGTTAATTCCGTGGTTCATAACGCGTCCATAGAGTCTAAATAAGTGATTTACTGCCCCGCACCCATGCGTGCCAGGACGTCTCCTACCCGGCAGCTATAGCCCCATTCGTTGTCATACCAATTCAGCACTCGCAAATAACGACCACCGGAGACATGCGTAAACACGCTGTCGTAGATGGATGAATGGCTGTTTCCAATGACATCGGTCGATACCAAGGGACGATTGGAGTACTGGATAATTCCGGCAAACCGTTCGGACGCGGCCGCCGCCTGAACCGCCTGGTCAATCTCGTCACGCGTGACCGTTCGGCCAAGCCGGAAGAAACTGTCGACCACTGAGCCGTCAGCAACCGGCACGCGCGATGCGATACCATGTAGTCGCCCTTCGAGCTCAGGTAGAACGATTCCGACTGCCTTGGCCGCACCGGTGGACGTGGGAATAATGTTCTCTGCGGCCGCCCGGCTTCGCCGCCAGTCCGAGTGCGGAACATCCGCGAGGCGTTGGTCGTTGGTATAGGCATGCACCGTATTGATCACACCTTCTTCGACCTGGAACTCCTCATGTAGAACAGCCGCCATGGGTGCCAGGCAGTTGGTAGTACAACTGGCGTTCGACACGATTCGGTGAGATGGGTTGAGACCCGCGTGGTTTACTCCTAATACAATCGTATAGTCGATCTCGTCCTTCGCAGGGACTGTGAGCAACACCCGTCCCGCCCCGACCCGCAGATGCTCCTCGAGCTCGCTGCGACGTCGAAAGGCACCCGTTGACTCTACGACGACATCCACGCCTAAGTCGCGCCAGGGCAGATCAGATGGCTGGCGCTGGCTTAGCATTCGTACCGCGCCCTTAGGTGTATGCAGATGGCCGTCACTGATGGTGGCAGCATGGGCGAACGGACCCATCACGGTATCGTACTGAAGGAGATAGCGAAGGGACTCGTTGTCGGCAAGGTCGTTCACAGCGACCACTTGCATGTCGCTTCGCTCCTCGAGGATGCGAAAGACTGCGCGCCCGATTCGTCCGAAACCATTGATTGCTACTTTGAGGGCCGCCATCAGCTATCGCCCTCAGATGTGAGGCCCGCATACAGCTGCGCCACATCCAGCATTCGTGCAGCATGCCCCCGAGTTTCATACCACGCGAGAGTCTTGTAGAAATGCTGCCCGGCCTTAAGAGTAGCTTGGGTATCGAACAGCAAGGACTGCTTACAGCCAAGTACATCTGATGAAACGATGGGGTCATCGGTCACGGCAATCAAATCAGGGTGCTCTTGGGCCGCCCGGCGCATGAGTGAGTTGATATCGTCAACCGACGAACTGCCATCGGCCAACACCAGTGTAGTATCCAACAGG
>JBCCNK010000340.1:0-3628 GCA_039025875.1 Pseudomonadota bacterium | reverse complement strand
TTGCCGACGCCAAACGTTGGCAGGTAGTGATGGTCGTTCTGAAAGATCTTGTCGTTCTCCGCACCACGCAGCACATCGATCAGGTGATTCACACCAAAGCGCTGCCCGGTGCGATAGACCGCTGACAGAGCCATGCGCGAGGCTTCGGTACCATCCCATGTTTTGACCGGGGTCATGCAGTTGTCGCAGTTGGTGCAGGTGGCGGGTGATGCCTCACCAAAATACGCCAGCAGCGCATGGCGGCGACAGGTGGTGATCTCACACAGGCCCAGCATCGCGCTCAGCCGGTTTTGCTCTTCGCGTTTAAAGCTCTCACTGCCCTGGGATTGCTGCAGCATCTGTCTGAGCATGATCACGTCCTGCAGCCCGTACACCATCCAGGCATCAGAGGAATTTCCATCTCGCCCGGCACGTCCGGTCTCCTGGTAGTAAGCTTCGACTGTTTTCGGCAGATCCATGTGGGCCACAAAGCGTACATCCGGCTTGTCGATGCCCATTCCAAAGGCGATGGTCGCGACAATGATGACGCCCTCATCGCGCAGGAATCTTCGCTGATGCTCCTCGCGCCGCACCGAAGTAAGCCCCGCGTGATAGGGCAGGGCATCGAAGCCCTGCTGTTGAAGAAACGCCGCGGTCTCTTCGACCCGTTTGCGTGACAGGCAGTAGACAATGCCGGCGTCCTGCGGGTGCTCCGTGCGCAGGAACTTCAGTAGCTGGGCGCGCGGGTTGTCTTTGAGCGTGATGCGGTAGCAGATGTTGGGTCGATCGAAGCTCGCGATAAAGTGCTCGGCTTTCGTGAGCTCCAGCCGCTCGGCAATTTCTGCGCGCGTCCGTTCGTCGGCGGTGGCGGTGAGGGCGATCCGGGGAACATCGGGGAAGCGTGTAGGCAGCTCGCTGAGCTGGAGGTAGTCCTCGCGAAAGTCGTGACCCCACTGCGAGACGCAGTGGGCTTCGTCGATGGCAAACAGTGCAGGCCGCACCCGGTCGAGCAGCGCCAGCATCTCGACCTGCAGTAGCCGCTCGGGTGCGACATACAGCAGGTCCAGTTCGCCGTTCTGCCACGCGGCGACGACTCCTGCGGCCCGCTCTGGGTTGAGGCTTGAGTTTAAGTAGGCGGCGCGAACGCCGAGCTGTGTCAGCGCGTCAACCTGATCTTGCATCAGCGCAATCAGCGGCGACACAACGATGGCGCAGCCCTCACGCAGAAGCGCCGGAATCTGATAACAGAGCGACTTTCCGCCGCCGGTGGGCATGATGACCAGCGCATCGTTGCCTGCTAGAAGGGCGCTGATGATCTCTCGCTGAGGGTGACGGAACCCCTCGTAGCCAAAGATTTGCTGAAGAGTTGCCAGCGGCAAGTCGCTGCTGGCGGTACTACTGGAATTCAAGGGTGAAGGCATCACCCGGTCACTGTAGGGGCTTCTCTCACCCATGGCCAGATCAGAGATGTTCTTTGTTGCCGCGCGTTACCGCAGCAGCAGCGTCGGAATCCCCGATGAGCGCAGCAGGTCTTCGGTTTTACTGCCAAAAAAGAACTTACGCAGCGGCGAATGGCCAAAGGCGCCCATGATCAAAAGGTCGACGGATTCCTTGATGACAGTCGCCGCGATAACGGCCTCCGCGTCGCCGGGGATCATCTGGGTGTTTACGTCGAAACCGGCCTTGGTCAGCACATTCTCTGCCCAGGCGAGGTTCTTCGAACCATCGGAGCTGACCTTACCGGACATCAACAAGACGATGGGTAATCCAGGGAACAGTGAGCTGCCGGCGATCATCTCTACACCCCGGCGCGTCACGGCGCCGCCGTCAAAGGCAAACAAGACCTTCTTCGGCTCGGAGAAACCTTCTGTCACGGTGAGTATAGGTTTGCGCAGGGTGCGCACAACTGACTCAACGTTGCGCCCAAGATCACGCTGCGTCGCTTCGGCCGAGCGGCCACGGCGACCGAGCACAATCAGCTGAACTCCGTCCTCTTGCTCGCGCAGGGTGTCGACTAACTCGCCATGGCGTTGCCGTACGTCGACTTCGCGAGCGCCCGCACGGATGGCTCGTTCGCGCAGTCTACCCAGAAAAATTCTGCCCTCTTCGCGACGGGTCTGCATGAGGGCCTCGCCCTCGGTCGTCAGCTTGTTGAGAAGATTGCCCTCGGCATTGAAGCCAATCGCACCGCTGTGATCCTCACCGCTTGGGCGGGCATCGGTGCTGTCTATGATGTGCAAAAACTCCAGCGACGTGCCGATACGAGTGGCCGCCCAGCACGCGTAGTCGGCGACGTGCTCTGCGTAGCTCGATTGATCGACGCAGGCAAGGATTTTTTCTTGTGTGCTCTCGGCCATTTAGCTAATGGCCGAGCAGCAGGTCTTCGCTGCCCTCTTTGTCGTGGACGGCGAAGCGATCCACCATCGTTGCGCTGGCCTCGTTCAAGCCAAGCACTTCGACGGCGGTGCCCTCGCGGCGGAACTTCAGGATGACCTTATCGAGTGCACCAATGGCGGTGATGTCCCAGAAGTGGGCCCGGCTGACGTCGATCCGTACTCGCTCGATAACCTCACGATAGTCGAAAGCAGCGATAAACCGATCGGCGCTGGCAAAAAACACCTGCCCGGAAACCCGATAGGTTCGTGAGCGGCCGTCTTCATCCACCAGCGAGCGTACAAACAGAATCTGACCCACTTTGTGTGCAAAAAAGAATCCGGAGAGCAGTACGCCGGTGAGTACACCTCGGGCAAGGTCGTGTGTTGCAACCGTCACAGCGACCGTGGCCAGCATGACCACGCTCGAGCTTTTGGGATGATCCCGAAGGTCGCGAATAGAGCCCCAGTTGAAGGTGCCGATGGACACCATAATCATGACGCCGACGAGTGCCGCCATGGGAATCTGCCCAACCCACTCGTCGAGGAACACCACCATGATCAGCAGTAACAGGCCTGCCGCTAGGGTAGACAGACGGCCTCGACCTCCGGACTTCACGTTGATGACGGACTGACCGATCATCGCGCACCCCGCCATGCCGCCAATGAACCCACTGGTGATATTGGCTATTCCTTGGCCAACGCACTCTCGATTTTTGTCGCTTTTTGTATCGGTGAGGTCATCAACGATGGTCGCGGTCATCAATGACTCGAGCAGGCCCACAACCATCAGAGTAAGCGAAAAGGGAAGAATGATCCGTAAGGTTTCCAGATTTAAAGGTACCTCAGGCAGCAGAAATACCGGCAGGCTATCGGGGAGCTGACCCATATCGCCGACGCGCCGGATGTCCAGGTCTAGAACGATGGCGACGATCGTGAGCACAATGATCGCGATCAACGGAGAGGGCACTGCGCGGGTAACGTAGGGTAATCCGTAAATGATACTTAGCCCCGCTGCCGTCATCGCGTAGACAACCCAGCTGACATTGGTCAGTTCCGGCAACTGCGCCATAAAAATCAAAATTGCCAGTGCGTTCACGAACCCGGTCACCACCGACCGTGAAACAAAACGCATCAAACTGCCAAGGCGTACCCATCCCGCGATGATTTGCAGGACGCCGGTCAGTATGGTGGCAGCCAGTAAGTACTGCAGTCCGTATTCCTTCACCAGTCCCACCATGACCAATGCCATCGCTCCCGTGGCCGCCGAGATCATG
>JBCCNK010000339.1:0-3645 GCA_039025875.1 Pseudomonadota bacterium | reverse complement strand
TTTCAGGTAGAGGTAGTCGAACATCTTCTACAGCAACTTCCAAGTAAGCGCACAACGACAGGCCTGCTGCTAGCCCGATAGGCACCTTGCCGTTCATGTACTGACCGAAAGCACTAGGCGTCATGCTCAGGGCATCGCCTGCATCAACCTGAGTCAACTTTTCTCGCTTCTTCTTTGCGAGCCATGCTCGCTTAAATATAGAAGCCCTCCGACGCTCTTGCTCGGTCAGGTCTCTTCGTTCTGTAGTAGCCATAGCGGCACCCTATAAGCAATGCTTAATCTATGCACCAAGCATTGCTTGCCAATTTATAAAGCAATGCTTTATGATGCGCCTTAAGCAATGAGGGCGCGTAATGGCTCCGATCGAAAAAGCCGTTGAGCTAGCTGGCGGGCAGGCCAGTCTTGCAAGACAAATCAATGTCTCAGCCAGCTTTGTTAGCCAGTTGGTTAACAAGCAAAGGCGAATACCTCCGACCCTGTGCGCACCTATTGAGCGCGCAGTGGACGGTGGTGTCACAAGAGCTGAACTGCGCCCCGACGTTTTCGGGGAAGTCGCAGCTTAAAAACGAACCGCTCTCGTAGCGGTTTTTATTTGCCCATTTTTCCTAGAGGAAAGTGAAGGAAAGTAAGGGAAACAGAAATTTGGAACAGATCACAATCAACTACGAAGCGCCCCTGACTACAGCATGGGCAACGTGCCGCGAGTACGTGGCTTCAAGGATTCATTCGCAGGGTAAGCCGCAGAAGGCAATCGCTGCGGACATGGACTACTCGCCTTCGGATCTGACAAGAAAGCTGGCGCAGTCACCTAACGATTCGCGCCGCTTCACTCTTGACGATCTTGAGACCTTTATCGAGGTCACTGGCGACACATCACCGATCACTTACCTCGCTGAGAAGTACCTGAAGGCAGAGGCTGAGAAAGAGAGATTGCTCGCTCGAATCGCTGAGCTTGAAGCCCGCCCAGTCAGGAAGGTAGGCGCCGCATAGTAGATGCCCGTGCATCAACAGGACATCGATAGTCACTGGATCTGGCCGCTGGTCGAGCAGGGGCTCACCGTCTTTCCGCTCGGCGCCGTCAATGAGGAGCCTCCAGCCTGGGCCATAGAGCGCTCGGGAGGCGATCGAGAAAAGGCGAAAGCTGCCTGGCCAAAGATGCCTCGCGGCAAATGGGCGCAGTATCAAAAGGCCAAGCCCTCAGATACCCAGGTCGCGCAATGGATCGTGCAGCACCCGGGATGCAACTTTGCGATTGCCACGGGCAAAGAGATCGATGTCGTTGATGCCGATGACGCCGAGGCCGTGCAATGGGTGCGCGATAACCTGACGCGCACACCCTGGACGGTCAAGACGACGAAGGGCGTTCACTTCTACTACCAGACCAACGAGAAGCTCACTCTCAAGAACAGCGCGGACGAGCACGCCAAGGTCGATACGCGCGGCTATGGCGGGTACGTCGTGGCGCCTGGGAGCGTGCATAACAGCGGTCAGCAATACGTTCTTGAGGTTGATAAGAATTGGCCCATCGATAGCATCAAAGATCTGCCATCGCTTACCGCCGAAGACCTCGAGAAGATCAACGCTTATAAGCGCTCCTCGCTCGGCGGGGCCAAAGGGAATCTCGTCGGCTTTGATGCCAGTCGCTATGCGCCGGCGCTCGCTACGGGCGTCCAGGAAGGCGGGCGCAACCAGAACATGACTCGCTTGGTTGGTAGCTGGATACAGCAAGGCTACAGCGTCGATCAGGTACTCGCGCGCGCGATGCAGACGAACGCCGGCAACCAGCCTCCGCTGCCAGAGCAGGAAGTCATCACGATTGTTCAGAGCGTGACGGCGACGCATGCGCGCAACAATGCCGAAAAGGTGGTGGATCTGGTGGTGCCAGAGGCGCCAGCACAGATTCCCATCACGCGGGTCACAGACAAAGACCTATTCAAGCCCATCGAGTACCTAATCGATGACTTCCTGGTCGAGCGGACCACCAGCCTGATCTGGGGCCCCCCTGGCTGCGGGAAATCATTCGTGGCGATCGACATGGGACTGTGCGTGGCGACAGGGACGGCCTGGCATGGCCATGAAGTCAGCCAGGGGGATGTCGTTTACGTGTGTGGAGAGGGCTTCAACGGGATTCCCCTGCGCGTGGCGGCCTGGCAAAAACACCACGAGATACGGGGCAGCATTAACTTCTTCATGACCGAGGTGGCTGTCCCGATTGCAGCTCCCGGAGCAACCGATCAACTGCTCAACGCGATTCAACAAATTACCGACCTACCCAAACTCATCATCATCGACACACTCAACCGAAACTTCGGCGCCGGCTCAGAAAACGAGCAGAAGGACATGGATCTTTACATAGGTGCCAGCCAAAGAATCAGCGAACGACTCAACTGCAACACACTGACCGTACACCACGCAGGGAAGAACTCAGATAACGGCCCTCGAGGCAGCACCACCCTCATCGGTGCCGTCTACACCAATCTCGAAATGACCGAACCACAAAAAGACCAATTCAGTCTAATCACTCACAAACAGAAAGACGGACCCGAAGCACCTCCTGTGCGCCTCGAGATGCCAGTGGTGGATCTAGGGACGGCCAAGGACAGCCGCGGGCGCGTGCGGCCGATTGGAAGCCGAGTGGTAGTGGTTACAGATGATGTGACGATCGGGGCAAACGCTGCTGCAAACATCATCGGAAGCAAGGACAAAAAGAAGGCCGGCAAGAACCAGGCGTTGCTCATCAATGCCTGCCGAGCGCAGGTTAAGAATATTCCCGCCGAGGCAAAAAAGTTGGTCGATCGACCACAACTTGCGGACGCTTTGGCGTCGGTTGGAGTACCAAAAAATCGCCGATCAGAGCTCATTAAATGGGCCATTGATCAGTCGATTCTGGTTCCGGTTTCAGCAAAAAACGGCCTTGTTTTGGAGTTTTTTGAGCCGGGTTAGGGGTTCCGGTTCCGGTTTAAGGAAAAAACCATATTAATCAATTACTTACAAGAAAGGTTCCGGTTTTGAAAGTTCCGGTTCCGGAAAAACGGTACCACGGTTCCGTTTTATATCCCCCCTTTAGGGGGGATATAAAAACCGGTACCCGGCAAACCGGAACCCTTTGACCCATGACCTCCACCCTCGAAGAACGCCTCGAGTTCCAGATTCAGGCCATGGGGATCTCACCCCCGGAGCGGGAGTACCCGTTCGCGGCTGAGCATGCCGGTCGCGGTGATGGGATCAAGACCCGGCTTGCAGCCGATGGCAAAAAGAATTGGCTGTTCGATTTCGCCTGGCCAGATGCCTGGCTCGCGGTCGAGGTCGAAGGGGGAGGGTGGATCCAGGGGCGCCACAACCGCGGCAAGGGATTTCGCGATGACATGGAGAAATATCACCACGCCATGGAGATCGGGTGGACCGTCTACCGGTGCGATGGATCTCTAATCAGGTCTGGGCGAGCCGTGGAATTGATTTTCGAGCTGCTCGAGGTGATGCGAGCGAGGCAGGTTGCCAGTGAGCTCATCAGCTAGCCAGGAGGACACCATGAACGCAGCCGTTCAAAATGTAGATAATTACTGGTCTAAAGGTAACCAACGCGGCGGTAGCAAGATTATCAAAACAGCGGAAACTGAGTTCCACGTTTACAGTGTAGAGTGGACG
>JBCCNK010000338.1:0-3707 GCA_039025875.1 Pseudomonadota bacterium | reverse complement strand
GTGGACGCCCTGAATGCTGTCGGTGCCAACGAGTCAGCCCGGCTGGTGAACGTTTTGGGGCTTGCGGGCCTGATTGCCTCGTTCTTCTCGATAATCTATGGCTACAGCCGTCTCGTGTTTGCATTGTCACGAGCCGGCTATCTGGCCCGCGGGCTCTCAGTTACGAGCAAGCGCCATATACCGGTTCGTGCGTTGATCGTTCCAGGTGTTTTTGGGTTTTTGATGTCGCTGACAGGTGAGGGGGACCGCATGCTGGCCATGGCGGTCGTCGGCGCAACAGTGTCGTATGCTCTCATGGCTTACTCGCATATCGTGCTGCGCGCGCGCATGCCCGAACTCGACCGGCCCTATCGAACGCCCGGGGGCACGCTGACGTCTGGGACGTGTCTCGTTCTTGCGCTGATCGCTCTGACAGGAGTGTACGCGTTCGACCCGACCGCCTTCTTGCTAACCCTGAGCCTCTTTGCACTGGGTGGGGTTTACTACGGCCTTTTTGCGCGCAAACACCTTATCGTGCGGACCGCAGAAGAGGAGTTTGCACTTGTAGCGCGCGCAGAAGACGAGTTGGAGTAGTCAGTTCTCGGCGGAGAGAACAAGGACATACCGAGAACTGGGACCTGTATGCTGAGCCGGAGGATCCGCGTCCGTTGCGTGACCGACTGCGGACTGAACCCATGGGAATACGAGTTTTTGTGGGGTCTGCTGTAGCGTTCAGCGGGTGAGCGCGATCTCCTTTTTGCGCTGACATCGTGTGATAAGGACCGACTTTGCTACCTGCGCAACTCGCGCCATCGGCTTGGCAGCATGTGAACTTCCTCGGTCGCTTTCGCGTTGAGGGCGAGCTTGTACTCTAGGTACGGGCCGTGACGCTTCGGGCTCGGACTGCAGGCTGCGCAACCGCGCATCGAACACCAGCCAGGCGCGAATCTTCACACAATTGAAAGGGTGTCTTCCACGGCCAAGGTTCGGGAAGCAGGACAGCCTTTTTGCTTGTGGCGGACGTGCCGCTTAGCTAAGAGTAAGCCGCTGTAGTCCTTCTCTACAGAGTTAGCTTATCCGCAACGTCCTCAGCCGCCGCGAGGGTTCGAAGATTCTGCGCTAGTGTGGTCACATTTAGCCCCGCGCTTTCAGCGTTCTCGTGAAGCTTTTCAAAAAGATCTTCCTCGGTGAGCGGCTTATCTGGGCTGCCAGTAGCATCGGTGCATTCTGACTCGAGTGTTTCACCTGTGCTAAGTCGTACAGTGATTCGTGCAAATTTTGCCGCGCGGCCGGTCGGTTCCTCTTGCTGCAGTCGTACTTTTGACTGTAGGTAGTGGACGTTTGGGTCACCGGATCTTGATTCTGTAAACTGCTCCAGACCAACCGCACCGTCGACGAGCGCGACCGCGATCACATAGGGGATGCTGAACTGGTATGACTTGTAGTATTCGCCCGCAGGCAGTGCATACACCGGCCCCGCGAGAGATGATGGAACCTCTACGTCGATGGAGTCTATCTGAGATGCGGCATGATCGTGAACGGCTTCGGTAACAATGCTCGAAAATAGATCCTGCGCCGACGCGCGCAGTTGCAAAGCCGCATCAATAGCGCGGTGAATATCTCTGCAGCATGGATAGGGTTTTCGATACAACTCATTAAAGGATTCACCGGGGTAGGACGGTCTCGAGAAGTTAAACTTTGGAGCTTGGAGAGATTCCGAACGGGCACGGGAGATGGGATAGCCCGCCTCGACGAGTTCAGTGGCCAAGACGCAGCTCGCTGCTTGCTGCGCTACGGTCAAGTTGTTCGTTTCGAAGTCTTCAGAACCTGACCGTGGTGACATGAGTGCCGCCACCCGAATGGCGAATGCGATTTGTGCGGGGGCTAGCCGAGCAAGCCACGCAGAGCAACCTGCCGCCCCGTAGGAGTCAGCCGGGGTGCTCATTGGTGTATGGCTGGTGTGGCATGCCAGGTCGTAGCCCAGAGCGATCGCTGTGAGCAGATCCTTTCCCCTAACCGAATGGTGAATGCCCGCAGCCAGAGCAGTAGGTACGATAACCCGACCGGGATGGAAGGCACCGCCACGCTGCTCGGCGCCTTGAAATCCGTCGTTGAAGTCGTGAATTTGCGCCAGTGCCGCGATCAGACCTGCGTGATCTCGCGCGGATGCAACCCGACCTTGATCCAGAAAGTGAACTTTACTGATGTTATGCAAAGCTAGAATCGACTGGCCTTCCTTCGATGCAATCCCAGCGAAGACACAGGCCAAAGTGTCGATAATGCTCAAGCGAGCTTGAAACAAAACTTCGGTGGATAGGGCGTTGCTTCGCGCGTTCTCCATGTGCTCGGTCATGGATGCGAAGACTTCCGCTGGATCAGGAGGCACACCCCCGTGAACGGTATCCGGCGCCGGTATCGACGGTGCTAGCAAGTTACTGAGTTTTTGTAGTCGCCAATGGGCGGCGAATCGCAAGCGATCAAGAGAGAATTTGCTCAACATAACGTGTTGTTCAGCTCCGGTTACATCAGGCGAAAGCGTTCGGCCCCGCTGGGCCGTTTTCAGAAAAGCTCTTCCGATGGCGCTCCTTGGGGTTAGCCGATCGATTGCCCGCTGCGTATCGAGCTAAGCTGTCGCCGCTAGGAATGTGCAGTTCAGTCTGGCAATGGTATGAATTCTTCGTCGCCCGGTACCCTTGGGAAGCGATCCGCCTCCCAGTCCGCCTTTGCTCGATCAATTCGCTCGACGCTGTTGCTAACGAAGTTCCAATACAGATGACGCTCACCGACCGGGTCGCCTCCGATTAACAGCAGACGAGCATCCCGCTCGGCACTGATCGTGAAGCGGACAGAGGGCTCAAGCACAGCCATCACCCCCGCTTCAACCAATTCCTCATTGATACGTACTTCACCCTGAGCCACATAGATTGCCGATTCGGCTTCGCTAATGCTCATCGATGCCTTGGCTCCGGGGACAAGAAGCATATCCGCGTAAAGAGTTTTCGAATAGGTTTTTACCGGTGAACTTTGAGAGTCAAGCGAGCCCATGATGAGCCGAAAGCTCACCCCATCACGGGTCCAGCTTGGCAGGTCGTTTTTGGCGTAATGGTCAAACGCAGGGTCGATTTCCTGTAGGTCATCCGGTAGTGCTATCCAGGATTGGATTCCGAACAGCCGTGATACTTCATTGAAATCTGAGCCCGGTCTCTCTGCGTGTGTGATCCCGCTGCCGGCTGTCATAAGGTTGATCTCTCCTGGGGTGATTGGCTGCACCACTCCGAGGCTATCTTTATGCAGAATCTCTCCTTCGAATAGATAGGTGATGGTGGCGATTCCGATATGGGGGTGGGGTCGAACGTCGATCCCTTGGCCCGCCTGAAAGATTGCGGGCCCCATCTGATCAAAAAAGACAAATGGGCCAACCATGCGTTTCGCTGAAGCTGGTAAAACTCTACGTACGCTGAAGGCCCCGAGGTCCTTTTCTCTAGGTTTGATGCGAAGCGAGATCTGCGAGTCTCCCTTGGTGCAATCTGCTTCTTCGTGGTTCAAATAGCTCATCTGTTGTTGCTCCCGCTGGCACTGTTGACCGGCTTGCACGCGGGTCCCGAACTCCTGACGGATCGCTGCTTGCTTATCACCGGAAAGACGACAGTGTGCACCGTTGGTGACACCGAACCAATCTAGATCGCTTGCGCTACAGTTAAGCTTTTCTAAAGTTAATTATTGAAGGT
>JBCCNK010000337.1:0-3718 GCA_039025875.1 Pseudomonadota bacterium | reverse complement strand
GTGTAGCTGGGATTTCGCGAGGCGAAAAGGTATTGCGTCCGTAGCGTTCTCCAACCGGGCACAAGCAAGCCCCCGTAGGACTTTTGTCAGAACCAATGTTCTGACTCGCGCGTAAAATCAGGAATATCACCATCTCGGTCCTGGGACCGATGAGCTACATCGCGCTGAACCAAACTTCCAAAAATAAACACGGATTCAGATCGGGTTATGCCAATCCAGTATCCTGGGATCACAGCACAACCTGCATAGATAGTGCAAAAAGCACTGGCCTGAGTCATGCCGCGAGCACTTGAAGGCGTCCGCGTACTCGATCTGACGCATATGCTCTCAGGTCCATATGGCGGGATGATCCTGGCTGACCTAGGTGCAGAAACGATCAAGGTCGAGCCTCTTAAAGGAGAGGGCACTCGCAATCTGCTGGCTGAAGATCCGGAGAATTCCCTCGATGGCTTCGGTGCCTACTTCATCACGCTTAACCGCAATAAGAAGAGCATTGCGATCGACCTCAAGAGCGATACTGGGCGAGAGGTATTCTTCGACCTCGTCAAACACAGCGATGTCCTGCTTGAAAACTTCAGTGCTGGCGTGACCGCCAAACTTGGTATCGACTACGCCACGCTCAAGACCGTCAATCCGCGCGTGATCTTTTGTTCCGTTTCAGGCTTTGGCGCCGACGGGCCTAACTTCCAGCGGCCTGCGTTTGATCAGGTGGTGCAGGCGCTGGGCGGGGGTATGTCGATTACCGGTCAGGATTCGACGCAGCCGACGCGCGCGGGTATTCCCATCGGCGACCTCGGCGGCGGCATGTTCGCCGTGATGGGTATCTTGTCTGCACTGTACGAGCGGGAACGAAGCGGGCAAGGCCAGCGCATCGATATCTCGATGCTCGATTGCCAGATTTCGATGCTGAACTACATGGCGACAATGCACTTCCTGTCGGGTCAAGTCCCGGAACCGATCGGTAACGGTCACTTCGTTCATGTGCCGTATAACAGCTATCCAACGGCTGATGGACACATCATCGTCGCTGTGATCTTTGACAGCTTCTGGGAGAACTTCCTCGAAGTGGTGGACGAGCCCTCCTTTCGCGACCCCAAGTACGCCACCCAGCCCGCGCGACTGGCCGACAAGGAAATCATCGACGGCCGGTTGCGAGAGATCTTTCAGACTGAAAATTCGGCCCACTGGCTCCGGCTGCTGGAGGAGAAACGCATACCCTGTGCCCGCGTCAATCGACTGGACGAGGCCCTCTCCGATGAGCAGGTGTTGGCGCGCAATATGGTTGTGGAACTTGCTCACCCAAACGGTTCATCCACGCGCGGGCCGGGAAACCCGATAAAAATGTCCAGAACGCCGGGCGAGGAATTCAGCCCTGCCCCCGAACTCGGAGCGGACACCACGCAGGTACTGACAGAGTTACTCGGTTACAGCGCGGAGCACGTTGAACGGCTGCGCAGTGGCAAAGCGGTGCTGTGATGGATGTACTGATTAAAGAAGTCGGGCCGCGAGACGGCCTGCAGAATCAACTGCCGATTCTAGACCTCGACCAGAGACTCGCTCTGATCGATACCTTGCTCGATGCGGGCCTGCCTCGAATGGAGATCGGCAGTTTCGTATCTCCCAGTGCCGTTCCTCAGATGGCGGGAACCGACCGGCTGGCAGGACAGCTGCGGGTCCGACCAGGGGTTGAGGTGTCAGCACTGATTCCGAACATAAAGGGCTATGAGTTGGCTCTGGGTGCGGGTATCCGAACTGTGGCGCTGGTCGTTTCGGTCACCGAGTCGATGAATCAAAAGAACATTCGTATGAGCGTCGATCAGGTGATGGACATCGCCCGGCAGGTCATTGAGCGCGGACGAGACAACGACGTGCGCGTGAGTGCCTATCTCGCCGTCGCATTTGAATGCCCGTTCGAAGGCGCAGTGGATCCGGGAAGGGTCACAGACTTGGCAGCCGAACTGCTTGGAGCGGGAGCAGCTGAACTTGTGATCGCAGACACGATCGGTGCAGGCAATCCAGCGCAGGTCAGCGCGCTGATGTCGCGGCTCGCCCAGACGCACGGCCCAGACGTGCTGGCGTGTCATTTTCACGACACGCGTGCCCTTGGACTTGCCAACGTTTACGCGGCGCTCGAGTGCGGAATACGCCGCTTCGATTCCGCGATTGGCGGTCTGGGCGGTTGCCCGTTTGCCCCGGGAGCCAAGGGCAACGTGGCGACTGAGGACGTTGTGATGTTGTGCGAACAGCTCGGTTTTCGCACCGGTATCAAGATGGAAGGATTACTGTCTGCCGTGACTCTTGTCAGCGACCTGCTGAGCAAGGAATACGGTGGCCGCGCCTATAGCTGGTTAAAGCAGCAGGCGGCCTAGACTAATGAGGAGCACTAACTGAAATGACCTACCGACTGGGCGTGGATGTGGGCGGTACGTTCACCGATTTCCTGCTCCTGAACGAAGCCTCCGGACAGACACATACCGCAAAGGTACCGTCGACACCGGAAGACTCATCGATCGGTGTTTTGAATGGCATCGAGAGAATCTGCTCTGAAAGCGGTGTTGATGCCGGCGAAATCGAACTGGTCATGCATGGCACCACAGTGGCGACCAATGCGGTACTCACCCGGCGCGGTGCAACTGTAGGCCTGGTGACGACTGCAGGGTACGAAGACACACTTCAGGTCGCCCGATCCTATTGCCCCGGTGGTCTCGGTGGATGGGTGAGCTACATAAAAAGCCCCCTTCTGGCTCCGCTTGAACTCACGATCGGGGCAAGAGAGAGAATCGGCGCTGACGGCGATGTTGTTACTGCTCTCGATGAGGAGTCTTTGCGCAAGGATCTCACGGAGCTGCATGCGAAGAGCAATATTGAAGCGCTCACAATCTGTCTAATCAATTCGTATGTGAATTCCGCTCACGAGAAGCGAGTTGCGGAGATTGCCAGAGAAGTCTTTGTCGATACGCCGATTTCAATATCGAGTGATGTAGTGCCCGAAATGCAGGAATACGAACGCACCGAGACAACTGTCGTTAATTCCTATGTGCGTCCGGAAGTGGCCAAGTATGTCTCGAATCTTCAGTCGGCATTAAGTGAGCGTCTGGGCGGGCAGTCCCAGTTGTCTATCCTGCGTTCAGATGGCGGCCTGGCCTCGGCGCGAGCGGCTGCTCAATCCCCGGTGAACCTGCTTATGAGTGGGCCAGCCGGCGGCGTCGCCGGCGCGAGCTTCTTTTGCGAGCGCGCCGGGTTTAAGAACATTCTGACCTTTGATATGGGCGGTACTTCAACCGACGTTGCTTTGATACAGAATGCCCGTGCCAGAGTGCGACGTGAAACGATTGTCGGCGACGTTCGTGTCCGTGCACCTTCTGTGGATGTGCGTACCGTAGGTGCGGGCGGTGGTTCCATCGCGTTCGTCCCGGAATTGACGAAGGCCCTTCGCGTGGGTCCTGAGTCGGCCGGCGCCGTCCCTGGACCGGCCTGCTATCTGAAAGGCGGTGAACTGCCCACTGTGTGTGATGCGAACGTCGTTCTGGGATATCTGCCATCGGACGTCCAGTTGGGCGGTAAGATGGAAATCAACCGTGAAGCCTCGGAGACGGCGGTACAGAAGGTGGCCGACGCGATGGGGATTGACCTGATGGAAGCGGCCGAAGGCATCATCAAGATTGTTAATGAGTCGATGTTTGGAGCGCTGCGCCTGGTATCGGTAGATCGGAAGAGC
>JBCCNK010000336.1:0-3731 GCA_039025875.1 Pseudomonadota bacterium | reverse complement strand
CGTCACCGGAAAAAGGTAAATTAAATCAACTGGCTGGAAAATAGTTGTCCGACTTTTAACCAATTGGTCGCTGGTTTGAACCCAGCACGGCCCACCATATAATCACCACCAGAAGTAGAGGGTTACGCCGGCTATCGCGGCATTCAGGCCGCAGACCCTTTTCTTTTCTCTTCCATCACTTCCGATACTTTTTGGACATCCTGCGAGTGGCGCCGGATGAGGGTGAACGAGGCGGGCAATGAGAAAAACACTGTTAGCAATACAGGCCTACTGCTGCTGTCTTACCGCGTTTGCGTCGGATCTGACGGGCACGTATTACACCTTTGAACCGGTGGGCGGCGCGAAAACGCGCTACGTAATCTCGGCTAACAGCCTGCGCACGGCCGACTACGCTGGGTCGTATCCGGACCCGGATTCCGGCACCGTTCCCGTGGGGCAGTGGGTGAATGCGCGCGAGATGGACATAGTGCTTCGCGAGAAAGACGCCATCCTTTATCGAGACGCAGCACACGACGAAATCATTGGAATCAAGATCATTCCGTCAGATCACACCGCTTTCAGTCTGGAAATCCTCGACTTCGGCTACACACCCGATCTGGAAGACGCTAGAGATCAGATTCTGTTCGAACCACTGCCCTACGATGTGATGTTCACTAAACCGTTTTTCTCTGAAGAAGAAACCGCGGCTTTAGAGGGAAAGACGCCGACAACATCGATAAAGAAGGCGGATCTCATCGCCCTGCTTAAAAAGCAGGACGACTACCTGCCGCTCGTGAAAGCATTCGTTGGTGACAATCCCGATTACGCGGAGCGCTCAGCCTATCTGTGGCAGCTGACCTATGCGATGGTCGTTCGCGACGCCATTGCCATGGACTACAACCCCTTCGCGCCCTACGACGGTGATCCTTTCGGTGGCCTGATGGACGATCCGGAGATCCAACAACTGCTCGAGCCCAATTTTTAAGCCGTCAGCTTAAGCAGGCCGCTAAGCCCCACCGCCACGAACTGGATTTACGGGTTAACAGATCGAAACTTTGATAGGTCTGCAGTCCCAGTCGGCACAGTCAGCGAGGATGTCTACTTCCGGAAGTGCCTTTATCTGTCCCATACCCTTTCTGGAGAAAGCCTCCTCGGAGTAGGATAGCCAGTAGAAATCCAACTGGTCGCCACTGCCGGACTTTTTTCGGAATCAGTACTGCTTTGTTGTGCATTGTGGTGCAAGTTGCAACGGACGTGACCGATAAGAGTTAAATTAATCGGTTGGATAATGGTTGTCCCACTCTTAAACATTTGGTCGCTGGTTCGAACCCAGCACGCCCACCATTCTATCGGTTTGACCTGCGCTCTTTTACGACATGAACGGCCCCTCTGGCGTACAGGCTTATTGCCTGTTGTAGAGTGTTTTCGTAGTCGCGCATGATGGTTTGCTCACGCTCCTGGATCCGCAACTCCACAGACGGGAACGTTTCGATGGCAGTTGGCGGCATTGACGGCATATCTCCGGCGCCAGGGCGGAACGCGCCGCTGCTAATTAGCTAACCTCGCCTTTCTATCGTTCCATCCGCCTGGATATCCATCGCGCAAGGCGGCAGTCCATCGTTGTACCGGTTGGCGATGGCGCTGAACGCAACTTCGACATGCTGGGCCACCGCCTTACCCAGGAACAGCGGCGATTCGTCACGACACTGAGCGATTCGCTCTCGCAGTTCCTTGAGCCTGGTTAGGTCGTTACCCAGAGCAATCGCGAGGTCTCGATACTCGGTCTCGGACTCGGTAATCAGCTCAGGCATTCCCAGGGTTGTGAGGATGCTCGCCGCCACGCGGCTGGCGAAGCTCTTGCCAGCCAGGGTTACGAGGGGAACACCAGCCCCTAGCGCATCGCTAGCTGTCGTGTGAGCGTTATATGGACTGGTATCCAAAAACAGGTCCGCCAGGGGGTAACGCGCCATGTGTTCGTCGGCCGGCAGGTTTGGTGCAAAGACCATTCGCTCGGGGTCTATGCCAACCGCTGCGGCTTGTTCTATTAAGTTCTCCGTCGTGTCTTTTGTGCCCTCCAGCAACCAAAGTACGCTGTTCTCCACGTCGTTAAGTATTGCCATCCAGGTCGCAAAGCGGTCGGGTAATATCTTGTAGGGGCTGTTCAGACAGCAGAACACAATGGCCGTCTCCGGGAGGCCATGGTCCCTGCGCTGCGTTTCACATCGTTCTATGCGCCGCCGCTGGGAGTCGTTTGGCTGATAGCACTGGGGCAAGCGAAGGACCTTTTCAGAAAAGTGCTGCTCTTTCCCATCCGGGACCACAACTCGATCCGCCAAGACGTAGTCGATGCCCCCGCAGGCGAAAGTACCGGGAAACCCCAGGTAGGCCACCTGTACGGGAGCGCACCGCCGGGAGAACAGCCCGGGGCGGGCGTCGGCCGTGTCACCCTTCAGGTCAACTGCTATATCGATACCCATGGAGCGGGAAAGTGCTACTACGGCGCTATCGTCCATAGTCGTCACGTCGACGAACTTATCGAATGCCGCATGGATCCGTTTACCCAAGGGCGTGTCCGAAGGTGGAAAAAACGAAAAAGCAATGACCTCCAGCCGATCACGGTCGTGTGCTTCAATCATCTCGACGATCAGCCTGGTCGTCGGATGATCAAACAGGTCGCCGGAGTAATACCCCACTCGGATTCGATCATTCAGGCGTCGATAGCGAAGGCGGCTTTCCGGTGTTGTCAGGGACTTAGCGTAGTTGTCTGCGGCGATGCGCTGAAGCGCGGGATCATCAATCAGGGAGAGGAGCACCCAGGGATCACAGACCTTGTCTCGATTCTGTACCGCCTCAGCTAGCTGTTTTCTGCGCTCGTGAAAGTCCCGCCAATCGCACGCTTGCATCCTCGTGTGAAATGCCAGGCCCGGGAGGTAGCTAATAGAAGAGTCGAACTGCTCCGCAGAATCATAAGCATTGACGGCCTCTTGGAAGCGTTTCTGCTTTCGCAGACTCGCAGCGCGTCCGAAGTGTGCAGCTCCCCTGCTGGGTTGAAGCTCGAGCGCTCGGTCAAAAGACTCGATCGCCTCGTTGTGCCTGCCCAGGCGGCCGAGCGCGTTGCCCCGACCCGTCCATAACCCGGGGTCTGCAGCGTTGAGCTGTGTCGAACGATCATAGTCCTCATAGGCCTGTCGATGGCGACCAAGTGCCTGAAACGCGCGCGCCCGATTTTCCAGCGCGTCCAGATAATCATCTTTGAGCCGCAGGGCCCTGGTGTACTGCGTTATCGCCTCCTCGGTGCGATTGAGGCGATGCAGAGCGGCGCCTAAGGTATTGAAGCAGGCAGGCTGATCCTTGAGTTGAGCGGTCGCGCGCTGCAGAAGCTTTGCTGCCGTGGCAAAGTCGTTAGCTTGGAACGCCAGCAGACCCAGAAGGTGCAAAGCATCGCCATTACGGGGGCTTCGGCGCAGAACTTCCTCATAGATCGCCTTTGCCTGTTGGACTCGGCCCTGCTGATGCAGCACCAGACCCTTCTTCAAAGCCTCGGAAATCAATGCCGCTGTCTGTTTTCCGACGTTCTCATGTTTCACTCTGGATGCACGCCGCACACCACCGGTGCTTTTCTTCCTTCGGCTCATTTGTCGCTGGCAAACTCCTCCAAGGCGTCGCCGAATAGTACCCGAACCGTCTCTTGACGCCTGACTTCCTCTTGGCGACATGAGAGCCGGCCTGCCCACGTCAGTCGTGTGGTGTGG
>JBCCNK010000335.1:0-3733 GCA_039025875.1 Pseudomonadota bacterium | reverse complement strand
GCTGTAAGGAGAAGAATCATGAGCTACATCGACGGTTTCGTAATTGCAGTTCCCACTGCCAACAAGCAGAAGTTTGTCGAACATGCGAAAGCGGTAGACAACATCTTTATTGAGTTTGGGGCGACCCGAGTCCTCGAGTGTTGGGGCGACGACGTCTCGGAAGGAGAGGCCACCGACTTTCGAAAAGCTGTGCTGGCCAAGGAGGACGAGTCGATCGTGTTCTCGTGGATTGAATGGCCGGATAAACCAACACGAGACGCCGCCATGGAGAAGATGATGGCCGAAGACTTCAGCGATGATCGCCTGGACCCGGACAAAAACCCCATGCCATTTGACGGTAAACGTCTGATCTTCGGAGGATTCGAACCGGTTATCGAGTTGTGATGGCTCTGCACGGAGGGCTTCGCGGGATTTGCAGCGCCCGGGTGCCACTTTTGCTTTGCGCCTGCCTGCTGTGCGGTTGCGTGCTTGCCGAGGAGCGTCCGCGCGCTCGCGAAGCGGGACTCGCTGTGGGTATTTTTGCACCGGGAGAGCTAAACGCCATCACAGACGTCGGCGGTGTATTGGTAGGCCACCATACGAAGATCGAAGGTGACGATATTCGCACTGGCGTAACGGCGATCATCCCTGCCCCGGGTAATCTTTACACCCGACCTATCCCCGCATGGATACACGTTGGTAATGGCTACGGTAAGCTGATCGGCGAGACCCAAGTGCGCGAGTTTGGAGAAATAGAAACTCCCATCTTACTGACCTGCACGCTTTGCGTATGGAGTGCCGCAAACGCGCTGAAGGAGTGGGTCTACGAACAACCCGGCATGGGCGAACACACGATCAACCCGATTGTGGGGGAGACCAACGATGCGGCCGTAAACAATATGTGGGCGGATCCTATCGGACGTCAAGAGGTCTTCGCCGCGCTCAAAGCTGCAAGCTCTGGACCCGTGGCCGAAGGCAGCGTGGGTGCCGGCGCGGGCACCCAGGCGTTCGGATGGAAGGGCGGGATCGGTACGAGCTCTCGAGTACTTCCGGAAGATCTGGGCGGCTACACCGTTGGTGTGCTGGTTCAAACCAACTACGGAGGTGTGCTGCAGATCAATGGCGCACCGGTGGGCCGGGAGCTTGGGACCTACCCATTCAGAGACGAGCTGAACGGTGGTAGTGCCGATGGCTCCATTATGGTGGTGGTGGCGACAGATGCACCACTTACCGCGCGAAACCTGGATCGTATCGGTGCGCGCGCGATGATGGGGCTCGGGAGAACCGGCTCTTATGCCTCGAACGGATCTGGAGACTACGTCATCGCTTTTTCGACAGACCCGAGGGTGCGTAAACAACGAGATGCACGCGACCCCGTCGAACAGGCGACTCTCAGCAACGTTGCTATGTCTCCACTCTTTGCGGCTACCGCTGAAGCGACGGAGGAAGCGGTGTACAACGCGATTTTCAAAGCGACCACCGTCAGGAGTAAGCGCGGGGTGCGCGAAGCAATCCCTCTAGATAAGCTGCTATCAATTCTTGAATCTCACGGGGTGCTGAACTGGGATCAACGACTACCGCCAAAACGCTGAGCTAAGATCTTGGAAGCAACCCCCATGGTCAGCAACAAAACATGATTCGATTTGGGCGCCAGGGTACCGAAGAGCTTTGGGATGGCTCGAGTAGCGAGACTATCGATGTTGCCATCGATATGTTTCGTCAGACCTTCGCAGCGCTTATCCGACAAGATGGACTCGTAGACGTTAGCTCAGACATAGTCCCCGCCTGTCAGGCTCGCGAAGCCTGTGAGGTTGTGTTTTCTGCCCTCACTCAGAAACAGCTTAGACAAACAGTCCAATGGGCGGATCGACGCAGTGGTCAGCTAAGCGCAGGTTGGTTGTGCTGTCAGTGCCGTAACACGTCTGGAAGCCTCATCGCCGGAATTCATCTACGCACCCAGCGGCTCTATGAAATCACAGAGTTGTGCCGCGCGTTCGAAGCCTCATTTGACAACGGGGAACTGCGAACTGGCCGGTATGCCGTTCTCGATAGCTATCGGGTTGATCCTGCGAGCACCAACAGCTCGCGTTCTCGACAGCGCGTGGGAACGGTCGCGGCGTTCGAATGTGAGAGTCCGCGCTGCCGGCGTAGGAAAACACAGCTACTCATCACGATTCCCCCAGAGAGACGCCATCGCTTTAACCGTCAGACCATCAGTAAAGGCGCGTATCCCTGTCCCTTCTGCTACGGCAGTCTCGGCGATCGCTGGGCTCTGACCTTTGAAGGTATGATCGGTGAGCGCGGCTCGGCAGCCGTTGCTCTGCGGCGTGATAGCCTGCACATCGAGCTACCGATCGACACTCCCTTCCAGCGACTGGGTAGCAAGCCAGGGCCTCTACGCCGTGCGTCCCGGGACCTAGTGCCACGCTGGGGCACCTGTTGGAACGCAGCAAGCATTCGAACACCGGATTCGATCATTCTCGACGCTATCCAGCGTCCGCGGATGCCACGCCTGCTCGAAGCTGCGTGCACCAGCCGAGAAGCTGCTGCTATGACAGCTGCAGTTCTGGACAACGACAACTTGCGGGTGCTGGTTCAGAGTGCGCGCCAACTCCCGAGCAGTTCGAAGAGCGAGCGTCTTGCCGAGACTCTTGCGACGCTCTACGCGCCCCGGCGCAAATCCGTCTTGGTCACAGAGGACGACCAGGATGAAGACGCCGACGGGCGATACCCCTATATCGCCCTACACCCGGATCGCTTTTTCCGTTTACTGTGTTTTTTCGATCTACTTGAGATAGAAGGCAAGTTTATTGATGTCGGTAGTGGTATCGGAGAAAAGCCGTTTCTTGCCTATGGTCTTGGGCGATTCTCGCAATGCGACGGGTTGGAGGTAAACCAGCAGACTCTCGCCGTCGCTGACTTCCTTATATCCAGTATTCAGACCCAGACTCCCTATCCGATTCGCAGCTTTTCTGCTGATGCGCTGACCTACAGCAATTACGCGGACTACGACGTCATCTACATGTTTCGTCCGATTCACGATGACGCTCTGTACGTCGAAATGATCCGGCGCATCGTTAATCAGCTGGCACCGGGTGCGACGCTGGTGGACCCTTTCTTTAAAGCAATGGCGCTACATCAACGTGAGGATGGGCTTTATCGTTTGTTGCCGGAATCAAAAGAAGTGGCGCAATGGACAGGACCGGTCGAAGTCGACGATGTGTTCAGGGACTGCCGTCTGTTGAATTGATAGCTGGCCCGGTCGACTCACGCTGCGACGACCCTGTTTTTGCGTAGGTTTTTTGCTCGGTAAAGCGCCGTGTCAGCGCTCCGTAACAGACCCTCAAGATCATGATCCTTGCCCGCGAGCGTCGCGATGCCTCCGCTTACCGTTATCGGACATGGCCACTCCGGTGCTGACCCGCTCAGCTCTTGAATAGACTCGCGAATCTTTTCCGCTACTAGCTCCGCACCATCAGCTCCGGTCTCGGGCAGCACTACAACAAACTCCTCACCACCAAAGCGGAACACCTCGTCGGACTTACGACTACCTGCCAGGATCGTATCCGCAACCAGGCGGATTACATTATCGCCAACCGCATGCCCAAAGCGATCGTTCACGGACTTAAAGTCATCGATATCGAAGAGCATCAGCGAAGCCGGCTGATTGTTCCTCGAGCTCAATGAGAGTGCCTGGTTGGCGAGGTCACGGAAAATACGGCGATTGTAGAGCCCGGTCAGATAGTCCCGATTC
>JBCCNK010000334.1:0-3750 GCA_039025875.1 Pseudomonadota bacterium | reverse complement strand
CGCTCTATCGATGGCTGCCCGTGCCACGGCGATACGCTGCTCCTTCGTGAGCCCCTGGGATACCTGTACAAGGCTTGAATGAATCAGTGTCTGATAACGCACTGACGCACTGCGCAACTGCGCCAACGCAGACTCCAGCTCTTCGGCGCTGTAGTCCTCCGCCGTTATGGCCCGCTGCACCGCACGCTTAGCCGCCTGCATGTCTCGTCGAATCGGACGCACCTCACGAAGTCGCTTACGTAGCTGTTGGCGCACCAACTTTTGAGTACCTGGTTCCAGCTTCTGCGTCGCCCACTCCATCGGTGCAGCACGGCGCTCTGCGGCACCCTCGGAGCCCACAGAGTTCCGGCCTATTACAAATCCAAGTACCAGCAGGTTTATAGTGAGAGACACGCCCAGGGCCAAGAACAAAACGGCTGTTCTACTCATCGAACTCACCGCCAAGGGAGTCCACAAACGACCCAGACATTGAGACAGGAGACAGCATCGCGCGCTCTTCAAATTCCCAACTCTCGCTCGCAAAGACGCCAGCGCTGTCCATCGGATACATGCCGCTGAACATGCCGACCGCTACGCCAAAAAGAAGAGGTATCGAACCCGCTAGCGCTGGCTTCCAGAACCCGGACGGCGAATTAGGCAGGAGCCATTCGCTGATCCGCTCGCTGAGAGTCTTCGGTATCGCGCCGATAATCTCTTCGCGGAGATCGTTAACTGCTGGCTTGTAGGCATCCAGCAAAGAGTCCAGTGCCCGTGCCTCCATCAGCCAGCGAGAGGCGTCAGGGTTGGCTATCTCATATTGCTGCATCTCGTCTCGCAGCTCCCCGGGCCAGCGCGAAGGCTGGCTGCCATAGCAGTCAATTACAGCTCGAAATTTTGTTTCGTCAATCATGTGCGAGCAGTTCCTTGCGGAGCTTTCGGCGACCGCGGGCTAAAAGTGACTCAAGGGCATCCACAGATACCTCAAGGATTTGGGCTGCTTCTTTGTTAGACAGACCCTGATAGTGGCACAGCAGCAATGCACTCCTCTGACGCTCCGGGAGCGCAGCCAGCGCAGCGCGAACCTCGGCGCTTTTAACGTGCTGGTCGTGACTTTGTTCAATGGTCTGTGTCTCACCGCCAAAAGTTTCGTCGTTGTCGGTATAGGTGATACGCGAACTTTTGCGAAAACTGTCGATGCACAGATTATGGGCAATATTGTGCAGCCAGGTGCTTAAACGGGCAGTCTGGCTATCGTAGCGGGCTGCGTGGGTCCACATGCGCAAAAATGTCTCCTGAACGATATCGTCGGCTAGGTGGCTATCACCCATCATCCTACGGACATAGATCGCCAGGGACCGCTGGTGCTGATCCAGCAGTGAACGGAAAGCGCCGCGATCACCATCGGCGACGCGGCGCATGAGCTGCGCTTCGTTATCACGCAGCATAAGCTAACGCATAAGAGGGACCGGTACGGATCAGGCAGTTAGCCGTCAGCGCGACGCGATCTTCGGTGGCCACGACGCTCGTCGAAACGCGCACGCGCTTCCTCTTCAGAGATAAACCCATCTCCGTTAGCGTCGGCCTGGTTGAATCCGTGCTCCAGCACTTCATCAAGCGTAAGCACCTGATTTCCATCGGCATCCATTTCACCAAAACGTTCGTTGGCAAAGGTCGAGCGCTTCTCGGCGCCCTCCGCCAGTGAGCTTTGCAGCTCTTCAAACGTTACCGATCCATCGCTATTTTGATCCGCTCTCTCGAAAATCCGCGGTCCACGGCGCTTTTCGGGTAGCGCGAACTCTTCTCGGCTGACAAGTCCGTCTCCATCCTGATCCATCCGCAGGATCCCGCCTCCCGGCTGGCCCCATGCGATACCGCTCATGACCAGCAAAAAAGCCATCGTTGCTGTGACTGTGTGTTTCATTTGCACTCTCCTTTGGGCGTACATTGCTAACAGGAACCTGCATCTTGCGAGCGTTTGTACGTCGATTGAAGGGAGCTTCCGTCGTTTCACACAGGAATTGCGACAGTTTTGCACATTCCAGCTCCGCACCGGGCCAGAAGACCCGTCGGCAGGTGGTGGCTACTCGCTGTGGTTACCCAGGTGCGCGCCGTAAATACGGGGAGCTTTAGGTCATTTGCTTCATCAAAAGGCTTGAACTAGCATGCGGTCAAACGGACCGTTTATGTCGCGGGTCGGTTGGAGCATGTATGCACCGCCACCAGGCGCTGTTCGACGCCACATAAACGCCACACAGACGCCGTATAAGTGTTGTGAGCGGCGTTGATCTAGTTACGCGCACTGTGACAAACGTCAGAAGGACGCACCATGTTCGAGCGAAAGAGCAGTAAGACCGCACCGCGCGAGGAGCGTAATAGGGAGCGCGAAAGAGAGGAGCCGACAATAACCGAATCGGCTTCGCAACAAGTACACCAAAAACCCCAGCCAACCAGAGGAAGTCAGGCCATGATCGGTGCCAAAGTTAAAGTAAACGGAGACATCGTCAGCAGTGAGGACCTGTTGGTAGAAGGCGAGGTCACTGGGACCATCACGCTGACAGACAACGAGCTTGTCGTTGGCTCTTCCGGACGAGTGGAAGCAGACGTCAATGCAAAGACCATTCGTATTGAAGGCGAGGTTACCGGCGATATCGAAGGTGCCGAGCGCGTCGTGATCTGCGCTTCTGGTAACGTTCAGGGCAACGTTACGGCTCCGCGAGTGATGCTGGAAGACGGCGGTCGATTTAAGGGCAGCATAGATATGGGAAGCAACAAATCCGCGACGTCCCCGTCGGTAAAAGCGGCGCCTTTGTCGAAACCAGAAATCGCCAGTATCGACAAAGCCGGCTAGCAGGGTTTCTGAATGCTCCGATACTCTTGTTCACTGTCTTCTTGATGCACGCCTGATGCTTTACCGGAAGGCTTCGGCAAGCAATCGTCACCGCAGCCTTCTGGCCCCCAACACAAATGAGCAAGTTGCCTCGACCCGGGGTGCGTCCGCCTCCGTCATCCATCGAAGACATTTGCCGCACTGCAAGAATTCAAACCGCTACATCCGCGTAGCAAGCATAAGAGAGCCTCAGCCTATTTTTGTGTTGACTGCGCCTGTGCCTGCAATAGTGCTACCTCCGGCCACGTCCAAACCCCTATCGATAACCCCCTCAATTACCAGGAACGGCAACTCACTATGGCCGGCCTCCTAGGATTAGGTAATGCTCTATCCACCGCGAGTACGAAGCGGTCTGGCTTGGGTAAAGATTCGTCGCAGCACCAACCCGTTGAGTTAGCAAGTCGTCTACTCCCAAAGCTTCTGGATGATGAATTTCTAGAGAAATTCAACACCCTCAACGTTCTGGACTTCGGTAGCGCGTATGGACCCAGTCTCGAGCTGTTCAATCAGTTTAGCTGTCGGCTCTGCATACTGGACGTGGCGGAGTCGCTCCTTGACTGGTCGCGCGATCTTGCCCAGCGAGAAGAGATGCCGAGTTCGAAGCAAATGGAACTTGAGCTCGGAGCTATTCTTGCAGAGCTTCGGGGCGTTCAGTTCGATCTCCTGTTTTTCTGGGACACCTTGAACTACCTTCATCCGCAGTCGCTAGGCGCATTCGCCAACGTGCTCAAACGAGGCGTTTCGGCGGATTTTCGCGGGCACGGCTATCTGCTGCACAAACGCGGTGTGGAACAAAAGCTTCGCTCACTGGGCCTCAATGATCGCACGGCGATCGCGCTTCGCGGTGAAACCGACGTACCGCTGTTCGCGCACAATCGGAAATT
>JBCCNK010000333.1:0-3750 GCA_039025875.1 Pseudomonadota bacterium | reverse complement strand
TGGTGCAGGGTGAATTCGAAGGTCCCGGGTTGCAGTTGTTCCTCGAAGTTCACCACCACCATGGCGCTTTGCGCGTAGTCGAAGGGCTTGAAATTCGGCATGCGAAAACCTCCACGAGTATGAGGTCAGAGTAGCAAAAAGAGCTTTAAATAAAGAGTTTTTCTACATCCTCAACGCTTCAAGCTGGGGCGGCGAAACCGCGCAGCGATTTTGACGTCCCGGCGCGAAGCGCCCTTGCAGCCTTGACTTGTTAAGCGGATACCTGAGCAAAGCCCCAAACCACTACAAACTCAGCAACAAGTGCGTAGAAGACGACAATGCCTGCATACGCGCACGATCGACCCCATGGGTACTCGAGTTGATATCTGAGCATTAGCAGCGGCACTGCAAAGTAGAGCAGCAAGCCTAACAACGGAGCGAAGGGGGCAAGACCCAAAAACGCGAGACCGACACTAAGAACAAAGCCAAGCAAGGCGGGCACCAACACCAAGACGAACGACTGCCAGCCGTCCATTTCTGAATCACGCTTTCTCTCGAGAAGCCCGATCGTAGCCCAGACGAAAAAACCTGCTAACAGAGCAATCAACATATTTCATTCACTCCGATCCGCTTAACAGCTACGTTTAGAGACCGTGGTCGTTTTTGCCTGGCTCGCTAACATCTCTACCCTTGTCCAGAAACTCGATAAAATTCAGCGCATTGCATATCGAGTGTTGTTAGTCACGGTGTTATACCGCGCCTGAGGAAACCGAGCCTAGCATTAATTTCGAGATTTACACTCTTACAAAGTCAATCAAATCATAGAGTTAGGCAGTAGCCGTGCTACGCTCGGTGAAGAACACTGGCTAACGCGGCAGAGTTAGAAACTACATTAAGAATGAGGCAGCGGTTTGACCGCAGTTGGCCGATAGCAGCGGTCGCTGAGTGTTGCTACGAATGTACGCTATGGGAGTGTGATAACAGGTAGTACGGAAAAGCCGTTCCTATGAGCGGCTTTTTACGTTCTGGAGGCCTCGGCCGAGCTATCTGGCTCAGAGGTTTCCCAAAGGTAGTTCGATCGAGCTTTCGGGTTTTTTCCGCTCGGCCTCATCTAAAAACAACAATGCTTGACAGATCGCATCAAACAACGGCGGTGACTTTCGATACAATACACCTAAGTCTCGCAGATGATATGGCTCGTGTGGTAGCGGTGTGCTAAGGCAATGTAGTAGGTCAAGTTCGCCCAAACCGCCGAAAAAGTGCAGTATGCCAAGCAAGCATCAAAACCAAAGGAGTTAATACAATATCGCTATTAAAACAGGGATATATCGTATTTTTTCAGCACCGCCGGACCAGTCTACTCGGTCATTTGTTCGTCGTAGCGCAGGTATCCTATCGCCGAGGGCGACTCTCTATAGCGCTTTGATCTAGAGCTGTAGTTCTATCAGTCTATTTCGTTCTACTGCATAAAATCGGCGGTCTGGGCCAAAATAACCCTGATGTAGCCGAAGCTCAAGGACCTCTTGTGATGGGTCCTGCCAGTGAACATCTACTCGATCAAAGTCGCACTCCGCGGCATCAGTCCTATGATCTGGCGGCGCCTGCGGCTCGCCGGAACCACGTCCCTGGCCGATCTGCATCGCATCATCCAGATTGCCATGGGCTGGAACGATGATCATCTGCACCACTTTCATATCCACGGTGTCGATTACGGCATCAGCAAACCAGGCGGCATTGCCTTTCGCCACAACGCTGAACAGGTCATTCTCGACGACTTCGAATTCGACGTGGGCGACCGCTTCACCTATACCTATAACTACACTGACTGGTGGCTGTGTGATGTTCGGATCGAGGCCATCAACACCCAGAAAGAGGCGGTACCACGCTGCTTTGGCGGCAGCGGTCGGAAAGGCGTCCGCAATTACTACAAGATGGACGAAGTCATTGCCGGCGCCGAGGTGCTTCAACGCGTCGCCCGGGCCGGAGAGCACGTGACGGTCGGTGAGGTCCGCGACTGGTTCGTACAGTATGAAGCCGTGAGATTCAGCCGCCTCGGAATCAATCAACAGCTGAAGGCATCGTTCCTGGTGAGGCGCAACTGAAGCACACCGCCTGGTCGCGATTCCTTCTCAGGAGAGCGATCATGCACGTCAAACTCCAAGTCATCATCGACGAACCACACGGCGAGCCTGCCACTGTAGACATCATCACACTGGACAAGTCGATCAGTGGCGAAGGGCTCCTCGGACTGTCACTGGACGAGTCAAAACGATTGCTGAAAGCGCTGCAACAGACTGTCGTCAGGGCTCAGGTGGAGGCGTACACGACTGCGCATCGATGCTGCCCTCACTGTGGGGCGCCGCGCAGGAGTAAGGGACATTACGACATTCAGTATCGAACTCTGTTCGGTATCGTCTCGATTCCGAATACAAGGTTGTACCGGTGTTCCTGCGAGGCATCAGAGTCGAAGACCTTTGGCGTACTGAACGACTGGCTTCGCGACCACAACAGCCCGGAGTTACGGTATATCGAGACGAAATGGGCTTCCCTCATGTCCTACGGCATGACTGTGGATCTGCTGAAGGACGTGCTTCCGGTGAGTAACAGTCTCTCGGGAGAAACGGTCC
The DNA here is from genome assembly GCA_039025875.1 of Pseudomonadota bacterium. Classification (GTDB taxonomy): domain Bacteria; phylum Pseudomonadota; class Gammaproteobacteria; order Pseudomonadales; family Halieaceae; genus Congregibacter. Next base: position 1,144 of record JBCCNK010000333.1, on the reverse strand, counting down.
GCCATCACCTATGCAAGACCGCAGGCCGAATGGAGGCGGAGCTTCAGGACCAACCGCGGTTCGTGTCCGGCTGCCCCAATCAGTGGGCCGAGCTACCCCGTCCGGACAAGCCGATGACCGTCGGCGTGGATGGCGGCTATGTGCGAGATTGCCGGCAGAAGAAAACGAATTTCGAGGTGATCATCGGCAAGGCCTTCTCGAAAACCCGATCGCCCAAGCGGCTGGGGTTTGTCCAGGCTCTGGATGATCGGCCGGGGCGTCGACTCCTGAGCCTGCTCAGGGATCAGGGGCTGCAGGATAATCAGCAGATCACGTTCCTGTCCGACGGCGCCGATAACCTGCGCGACCTGCAACAACTCATGCATCCGGAGGCAGAGCACGTCCTCGATTGGTTTCACCTGACGATGCGACTGACCGTGCTCACGCAATTCGCAAAAGGATTGCGCCAGAGCGACCCCAACGAGGGTGCCGAGTTGTTGAAAATTTTGGAGAGCACGAAGTGGAACCTGTGGCATGGCAAGGTCGAGCAAGCGCTGATGACGCTCGATGAATGCTACGCTCTGGCGAGCGATCCGGCGCTTCGTTATCGCAATCGGAGCAGGCTGATCCAGTATCTAGCTGACATGATGACCTACGTCGACAACAACGGTCACCTCATTCCGAACTATGGTGAAAAGCACCGCTACGGAGAAACCATCAGCACGGCCTTTGTGGAATCGACCGTCAATGAGATCGTTGCGAAGCGCATGGTCAAAAAACAGCAGATGCAGTGGTCGCGCGAAGGCGCCCACAGCTTATTGCAGACAAGAACGTCGGTGTTGAACGGCGACCTACGTTCTCGTTTTGAGACATGGCATCCAGAGATGAGGTCCCCTGGGCCGGCTGGTCAGGAGCATGAGCCGGTGAAGTTTGCAGCCTAGTAAGTGCGGTCTATACCCCACAGATTTTGGTGCTCTCCTACCTCAAGCGCTGACGCCATCTCGCCCGTAGATATGCCCTTCAGGTATAACCAAGGCAGGGCGGCCTCCACGCGCTTAGCCCGGCGAACGTACGGTGGAACCAACGCCGAACGGAAGGTGACCGGCTCTCCCGTCCGTGAGCGAACCTTTGGCACCTTCACGCTCACTGGACCCACACCGGTAAT
>JBCCNK010000332.1:0-3755 GCA_039025875.1 Pseudomonadota bacterium | reverse complement strand
CGTGCAGCCTCTCGCAGCTCTCGGGCAGTCGCTCTTTTACCCAGCTTCCGGTCTGAATGCCGATAAACAAATCGATGTCCGCCTGGCTTAGCAAGTCACCGCACAGGAACGCTCGCTCCTCCATTTCGGTATCGAACAATTCCAGGATCTGGCGATAGCGCAGCCGACCCCGCTCAGCGAGCGCCGGTATCTGCTCGACATCGAGGGGGCCGGGGAGAGCGCGATTGGCAAACGCTGGACTGCTGTTTCGTAGCATCTCGGCGAACGCCATCAGCACTCCACCGTAGATTCTGTTCATCCAATTCAGAACCAACCCTCGTTCCACGGCCGTGTTTCCAAACAAAGGTTTATCTGGAAATACTGACTCGAGATAATCGCAGATAGCCAGTACCTCCGTGAGCAAAACGCCCTCATCAGTCATCAATGCCGGCACTGTACCTTGAGGATTTATGGCCAGATATTCGGGCTCCCGGTGGGCCCCGGAACGCATATCGATTTGCGTTGTTGGAACCTCGGCCTCTTTGTATCGCAAGTTGAGAATCACGCGACGAGGGCTAGGGGCACTGTCGAAGGAATAGAGATGCATTGGGTTTTCCCGAAAAGTTTCCTCGATGGTAGCAGAGCACCGCGTTAGCGGGGCACGCCGTGCTTTGCGGACGTAGACTGCATCGCTATAATTCCCGCACAGTTTCGGGGGGTATAGAAGTGTCTGTTCGAGGTAACATTTTCGGCTTTCTTGGTGTTGGGATTCTTGCATCCGCAGCCTATGCAATCGAGATCCAGATGACCGAAGAGATGCGGCAGGCCATAGTGGCGCGTATTGCGCCCGCGGGTCATGTTTGCGTGCAGGGCGAGTCCTGCGGTGCGGCAGGCGCCGCCGCCGGTGCAGTAGCGGTCGTAAACGGCGAAGAGACCTACAACAACGCCTGCATGGCTTGCCATGCGAGTGGTGCAGGTGGTGCTCCTGTGGTTGGTGACGTTGCCGCCTGGGAGCCGCGCCTTGCAAAAGGTGTTGATGCGCTTCACGACAGCGGCATCAACGGGGTCACCGGAACTGCGATGATGGCCAAGGGGGGACAGGCGCAGCTGTCTGATGAAGCCGTAATCGCTGCCGTTGACTTTATGATAGAGAACAGCCAGTAGGCAGCGACCGGCCGGTTTATTTGCCGGCCACCCGAAGATCGCGAGCGTTTTAGTCCTCGGTCCCACCCGTTTTATCACGTACCCGTATCACCAACAGCCAGCCCGGCTGTAGCAACACCAGTGGTACGTCACCCACGATCCTCTTCGGTCTGGGCAGCTGCTCCCTAGGGTACTAGCGTCTGAAAGACCCGCCGCGCGCATGGCGGAACCCCAGGGTGCCCGGTGCAGTCCTGCGCTGTGTACGTTGCTGCGCCCGGCGGTGACTTGCGGTAAAAATCGCGCACCCTTTGAAAGTTATCTTTCGACACCCGATACTTCCGTGCCTCGTCTTCGCTCAAGAACAAAAAAGGCCCTACATGAGCTACGACTCGCTTCATGCTGACGCGGCGGCAGATCCTGAGGGATTCTGGCGGCAAGCCGCGCTAAAGATTGATTGGTTCGAGTTTCCAGCCACTGTGCTCTCTAAAGACGAGCGTGGTGTTCACCGCTGGTTCAGCGATGGGAAGCTTAACAGCTGTTATTTGGCACTTGATCAGCATGTTGACGCAGGACGTGGTGATCAGACTGCGTTGATCTACGATTCGCCAGTAACGGGGACTAAACAGTCGTTTTCGTACGCCGAATTGCTTGTCCAGGTCCAGCGCTGTGCCGGAATGCTCCGTTCCCTTGGAGTCGAAAAGGGTGACCGAGTCATCATCTATATGCCCATGATTCCCGAGGCGGCTGTTTCGATGCTTGCCTGCGCGCGCTTGGGCGCTGTCCATTCGGTCGTGTTCGGCGGTTTCGCACCTGCCGAGCTTGCGGTTCGAATTGACGATGCGAAGCCAAAGGTCCTTCTTACCGCCTCCTGCGGCATTGAGGTAAATCGAGTTATTGAGTACTTGCCGTTAGTGAACGAGAGTCTCAAGTTGGCAGGTTCTCCACCGGGCCGAGTTGTGGTCGTTCAACGGCCCGAATCCCGATCGGATCTCATTCCTGATCGGGATTTTGATTGGCATGAGCTCATGGAAGCCGCAGTTCCGGCGGAGTGCGTTCCGGTCTTGGGAACAGATCCGCTGTACGTCTTGTACACCTCGGGTACCACCGGAAAGCCCAAGGGAGTGGTTCGTGAAAATGGCGGGCATGCGGTCGCCCTGAAGTTCAGCATGACTGCCGTCTACGACATGCAGCCGGGAGAAGTATTCTGGGCCGCCTCGGATGTCGGCTGGGTGGTAGGACACTCCTACATTGTCTACGGCCCTCTGTTCCACGGCTGCACTACAGTGCTATACGAAGGCAAGCCTGTGAATACGCCGGACGCCGGGGCATTCTGGCGCGTGATTTCGGAATACCGTGTCAAGGCATTATTTAGCGCGCCTACGGCTTTCCGCGCGATTCGAAAAGAAGATTCTCAGGCGGCGATGGCCGCGCGCTACGATCTGAGCTGCCTTAAGTATCTCTTTGTAGCGGGGGAGCGTCTCGATCCACCCACCTATCACTGGCTCTCGGAGACATTCGCCCTGCCGGTCATTGATCATTGGTGGCAAACAGAAACAGGATGGCCCATCGCAGCAAATATGATGGGTGAACAGCCACTTCCGACCAGGGCGGGGTCTTCAACAAAACCCGTTCCCGGATTCGTAGTTGAGATTCTCGATGCAAACGCATTGCCAGTACCGCAAGGTTCGCAGGGTCTCATAGGTATAAAGCTCCCACTACCACCCGGCTGCCTCACGACTATCTGGGGGGACAGTTCACGCTTTCAGAATTCGTATCTCACGGCGTTGCCAGGCTACTACGCGACCGGGGATGGGGGCTACTTCGACGACGACGGCTACTTGTTTGTAATGGGGCGGGTCGATGATGTGATCAACGTGGCTGGGCATCGCCTGTCGACTGGGGAGATGGAAGAGGTCCTCGCTCGCCACGCGAGCGTTGCTGAGTGCGCGGTGATCGGTCGCCGAGACGAACTAAAAGGTCAAATGCCCGTAGGATTTGTCGTTCTCAAAAACACAGCTTCAGCGAGCCCCGAACGGTTGCAAGAGGAGCTTATTCGCCAGGTGCGGACAGAAATCGGGGCCGTTGCTGCGTTCAAAGAGGTTGTTGCCGTAGAGCGTCTCCCGAAAACACGCTCGGGTAAGATTCTTAGGAGCACGTTGCGTGCGATGATGGATGGCGAAGACTATACGGTGCCCTCGACCATAGAGGATTCTACGGTTCTCACCGAGGTCGCCGACCTCATCGACGCATTTAAAAAAGCGTGAACAAACCCGTAAGAGTCGCGCTGCCGATGATGACCCAAGGTACCCCCTGGCGATCAACCGGTTAGTAACGGGTCAATCAACGGCTTGGTATCGATGATGCCAGCGGGACTGGCCGATCGAACTCACGACACTAACTTGAGGTTCCGCTTGACGTGCCCCCGAACGGCCTGGGGTGCGTGCTCATCTGCATTCGGGCGCGGCGTGGACGTTCGCAGTAACTGTGGTTTACCAATCCAGTAGCCCTGGACCTCGTCAGCACCGAGACTGCGTATGACCGAGGCGGCGTGCTTGGTTTCGACGCCTTCGACGCAGCAGATCAATCCGAGTTGTTTCGCCAGCTTTACAGACGCGTGCAGAATATCGGCACTG
>JBCCNK010000331.1:0-3783 GCA_039025875.1 Pseudomonadota bacterium | reverse complement strand
GCCGGGATGACTTCCACCACCGCACAGGAAGAGTCCGGAAATCGGGGTAGCGTACTGCGCAGCCTCATAGGTAGGCCGCATCATCAGCAGTTGATCAATGGCGGGTTCAGCCTGGTGCCAGTGACCCCCGTGGAGACCGAACTCTCTCTCTAGGTCCGCGGGGGTCGACAGCTGTGCGTACAAGGTCAGCTCACGAAGGCCAGGTGCATACTGTTCCAGGCAATCTAGCACTCGGTCGAGATACTCTGTCTTGGCCTGATCGGTCCAGCCCCCCTTGATGTCGCCTGGCACATACATCACGTTGGCACTGAGCACATGCTGCCCTGCGGGTGCGAGGGAGTGATCGTGAACACTCGGAACCATGACTTCCATCACCGGGTCGTTTGACGGAATGCCGTATTTCGCATCGTCGTAGGCAAACTCAATGGCGTCCATGCTCGAGGCGAGAATCATGCGGCCGTGGCAGTCATCGGTGCCAGAGAACTTGGGTACGCCTTTCAGGGCCAGAAACACCTTCGCCACGAACCCGTCTGCGCGCAGGCGGCGAATCCGATTGGCAAATTCGATCTCGAGCAGCGGGGCACCCAGCATATTCAGGAACGTCGATTTTGGATCGGCGCTTGAGACTACCCGTGCGGAGGTGAGTGACTCGCCGCTACTGAGTTCAACACCAACACACCGTTGACCGTTCTCATCAGCTGCGATTTTCAGTTTTTCAACCCCGGCGTCCAGGCGCACTTTGACTCCAGCCGCACGAGCGGCAGTGCCGAGAGCTTCAACGAAACCGCCCATACCATTCGCTGGCACGGTATGGGCGCCGTCATGCATTCCCGCCGCTCGATTGAGTAATGTCAGGACCGCCTGGTTCGGAGAACGTGGAGCGAGCTTGGAACCAACAAGGCCATCCCAGCACAGTGTGGCTTTGAGGAGATCGCTCTCGAAGTACTCTTCAACAAGGTCTCTGATGGGAAGGGTGGCGACCCGGAAGAACTCAAGCATGTCGTCCTTGCCGAGCATGCGTAGCTTCAATCCAAGATGGGCGAACGTAAACAAGCTAGACGATTCCCTGTCCCCGATTCGAGGCATCGTTTTTCGCCAGAAGGGCGCAAGGGCGTGGGCGAAAGTCTTCAAGGACTTTTGATATTCCCCGAACGCGGCTTCATCCAAAGGAGACACACCTTGGATACGGGCTCTACCAGGCTCGCCCGAGATTCGCACGCTCTGCCCTTCGGTTCCAAGGCCAACCAGCGGGACCGTCTCTTCGCTGAGGGTCAGACCATGCCGAACCAGATCCAGTTCATCGATCAGCTTACGCGGAATACCGTATAGGCTGGACGCAATGGAGGCGCGAAATCCGGGAAAGAACTCCTGTTGCGAGGCCAGGCCGCCAAGCGAGTTCCGAGCTTCGAGGAGCGTTACGTCGTGACCCCCTTTGGCTAACAGGGTCGCGCAGACCAAGCCGTTGTGCCCGCCGCCTATGACGATCGTATCCGCTGTGCTCAATGAATGATCTCTGTTCGATGATCCTGCAGTTGGCATGCAGATGATCTGTGGTTTGCAATTTAGGTACGAGGCACTGTAGCAGCCACCGCGCCTATACGGGGCGAGCGGCCGAACTTGGCCAAGGCGCTCATCGGAATACTACGGTGCGGTTTCCGAAAATGATCACCCTACGCTCAAGATGGTAAGCAACCCCCCGGGATAGCACGCTGCGTTCGACATCTCGCCCAAGGCGTACCAGGTCGCCTTTACGGCAACTATGGTCCACACGCACAACGTCCTGCTCGATGATGGGCCCTTCATCAAGGTCTGTGGTCACATAGTGACACGTAGCTCCGATGAGTTTTACGCCGCGATCGAAGGCTTTCTGATAGGGGTTGGCACCTATGAAAGACGGGAGAAAGCTGTGATGAATGTTGATCAGCTCGCCTTCGTACTTAGCGCATAGCTCTGCGGGGAATATCTGCATGTAACGCGCAAGAACAACAGTGCTCGCCCGGTGCCGCTCGATAATCTCGTCCACGATTTGGAAATCTTCGAGCTTCGTTTCATTATTGATTGGCACATAGTGAAAGGGGATTCCATGCCACTCGACCATGCTCCTCAGATTCTCATGATTCGAGATTACGCACGGTATGTCACAGTTATACTCTCCGCTTTTCCAGCGGTAGAGCAGATCCGAAAGGCAGTGAGACGCATGGCTGGCCAATATGGCGACTCGCGACGGGACCGCATTATCATGCAAGGTCCAGTCAAGGCTTAGTTCCTGGGATATGGCGGCAAAGGCACGTTGAAAACCGGCGTGATCGAACTGGGGCGCCCCGGCAATCACATTGCGCATAAAAAACCAACGCTCTTCGGTATCGGTGTGGTTATGCGATTCCACAATCGTACCGCCGTGGTCGGCGATCGCGCGCGAGACACTAGCGACCAGTCCGGATCGATCCGGGCTCGATACGACCAATGTGTGGGTGGTGTCTCTCGCTGCGTCTTCTGCGCGTTCAGTCACGGGCTTTATTCCATTCAGCTAGTTTTGGGTCAGACCTTGCTTGCCGGGTATTCCCCCGGCCGAGGCTTGCGTCGACATTCATCCCCAGAGTTCAGGAGACGGCGGATTCACTTGGCCACCAGGGAAATAGGTAAGCCCACCCTCGATATCGCCTGACAGCAGGAGTGGGCCGTCAAGATCTACAAAACGGCTATGTAACCCGACGACGAAACTGGGAGCCATCGATAAAGAGCTGCCCATCATGTTGCCGACCATAACCTGTTTACCTGCAGCCTGAGCGGCGCGTACCAGCTCTAGCCCTTCCGTAAGTCCACCGCACTTGTCGAGCTTGATGTTGACTACCTGATAACGCTCGCGGATCGCTTCGAATTCCTTAAGGTTGAGACACGACTCATCGGCTCCCAGCGGTACGGGAGCCTGATAGCCCTCCAGCACTGCGTCTTTAGAGCGCGCCAGGGGTTGTTCGATCATCGCCACGCCGAGTCTTCCCAGAGCTGGCGCATACTCTTTCAGTTCTTCAAAGTTCCAGCCCTGATTTACGTCTACGATCAGTACGGCCTCGGGTCGGGCCTGCCTGATTGCTTCAAGCTTTTCGACAGGTCTACTCCCATCCAATTTGACCTTGAGTTGCGGATATGACTTAGCCTCCCTAGCGGCATCAGCCATGGCGTCGGGTTCATCAATTCCCAGTGTGAAAACGGTGGTGAGTGGTTTGGGTGCAACGCCGAGAATGTCCCAAATCGTTTTTCCGGCTTGCTTCGCCTTGAGGTCCCACAGAGCGCAGTCAACTGCCGTCCGCGCTCCGCAGGCAGGCATCAGCTCCTGAAGTTCTGCCTGAGTGATTCCCGGGAACAGCTGGCTGGAAATTGTTCGGATCGCGTTGAGCATTAAGTCGGCGGTTTCACCCAAGAAATAAGTGCCGACGGACTCGCCCACTCCACGATGATTCTGATCGTGGAGCGTCACGCGGACAGTCTTAATGGATCGAAAGGTATATCCGGTGATGACCAAGGGTCGCGCCATCGCAAACTCAACTACTTCCGCCGTTAAGTACATGGCACCTGATCTTAGGCCGCCCGGGCGCGCTGCGCGGTCGCGTCGATACGATCCACCATCGATTCAAGCAGGACTGCCGGGAAGTCATGGCCCATGCCGTGGAGAACGAGCAGCTCGGATTCAGGAAGCGCGAGGGCCGTGTCGATGCCGCACTCCGCCTTCACGAGCGGGTCGTGGGCGCCGTGGATGACCAGAGAAGGAAGGTCTACTTTACGAAG
>JBCCNK010000330.1:0-3795 GCA_039025875.1 Pseudomonadota bacterium | reverse complement strand
GAGTTCAGTGATACCTCATCTTGACTCGCGTTCTTCTCCTGATACTTCGTTGTTGTGCTACTCGTTACCCGTACTCGCGAGCGAAGAAGAAGGAAGGACTATGAAAAACAAAATCAAGATGAACCAGCTCTCGGGCCACCGGCAACTCGTTACAATAGGCTGCGTCGCGCTACTACCCTCGATGCACGCCGTTGCGCAACAGCCGATCTTGGAAGAGGTCATGGTGACCGCACAGCTTCGTGCTGAGTCTGCTCTGGACGTACCGATCTCCATAGCCGCCGTTGATGGTGAACGCATCGGAAGCTTGGCGATCACTAGCCTTCAAGAACTCACGGCCTATATTCCGAATGTCAACATTAATAACGGCGCCCTCACACCCAATCTGTTCATTCGCGGCATCGGTTCGGGGACAAATGCAGGTTTTGAGCAATCTGTGGGGATGTATATCGATGGCGTCTACGCGGGCCGCGCAGCGTTGTCGGCGGTTCCCATTACGATGGATCTGGAGAGAGTTGAGGTACTCAAAGGTCCGCAGGGGATCCTTTTTGGCCGAAATGCAATCGCTGGCGCAATCAGCATTACCTCCGCGAAGCCCAGCGATGAACTGGAGGGCTTCGTCGAGGCTTTGTGGTCACCCGATCATAACGAGCAGCAATACAACGTAACGGTCTCCGGCCCGATCACCGACACGCTGGCGGGGCGCTTTGCCGTTCGCTATGACTCCCTTGATGGCTGGTGGTCGGATGTTTCCAACCAGGAAGAGGGACCTAATTTTGACAATGTGTACGCGCGCGGCAGCCTTCGATGGGACGCCTCCGATAAGATTACGGTCGATGCGAAGTACGAAATTGGTGATTTTTTTACGGATAACAACCCCGGGGTCATCTATCAGTCTGACTTCGTGGGACAACCGAACTTCGCGGGGACGATACCGTTTCCCGTGATCTCAGAACGCGATCGCGGTGCATCTGATGCACCGAATGAACGTGATGTCGAAACTGATGTCTTCGCGCTGACGGTAAACTGGGATTTAGATTTCGCTACCTTCACCAGCATCAGCGCCTACTCCGGATACACGCGAATCGATGAGTCGAACACCGATCTTGCAGCAACAGCTTCCCTCAACCGGTTTACGGACGAGCAGTACGATCAATACAGTCAGGAACTACGGCTGATTTCCAACGGAGAGGGGAAATTCGATTGGGTTGTCGGTGGGTACTATCAGCAGGCAGACCTTGAGGTCCGCCGTATCAACACCGATCTCGATTTCGCACTGTCCGGCCCACTCTCTGTGCCCGCTCTCGTCATCGTCGATGGCGCTCAGCCTGTCACGCAGTTGTTTGATCAAGAAGCGGAGTCATGGGCGGTGTTCGGGCAAGGTACCTGGTCGGCGTCGGAGACCCTGCGTTTTACAGCGGGTGTCCGGTATCAGGAGGAACGTAAGGATCTCGATAAAATCAACCCTCCGAATCCAGCGCTCGGTTTTCGCTTAGGCCCTAACGTCCTGTTTGCGAACCCCTTTACCGGCCAGCTCACGTCGGATGTCCGATCTCACCGTTTCGAGAATCTCGAGCGAAACGATGACGTGGTCACCTTTACGCTAAACAGCCAGTGGTACCCCATGGAAGAGACTATGCTGTATGCCAGCGTGAGTACGGGATTCAAGGCGGGTGGTTTTGATGAGGCTTACAGTGGACCTGGTGAAGCGATCCGTCTCGGTAATCCACTCACGGGCCAACCCAACGGTGTTGTGGTTCCGGGTGTCGATGCATCGGTCCTTGAGTACGAAGACGAGCAAGTTGTTTCATACGAGATTGGCGCAAAAATGAAGCTACTTAACGGCGCGGCTGAACTAAACGTCGCACTGTTTCAGACCGAGTACGAGGACTTGCAGGTCAGCTCACTCGTCGGCGATGTGTTTCGCGTCAGTAACGCCGGTGAAGCCACCAGCCGTGGTGTAGAGATCGATGGACGCGCCATTCTGTCGGAACAGTTCACGATAGCGGCCTCGCTGGCTTACCTGGACGCCACTTACGACACGTTCGATGGTGCCACGTGCACTATCCCGCAAGCGACCGATCCAATGAACAACCCGGGCTGCTTGCGACCTGACAGTACCAATATCGTGGTGCCTGGCGAAACCGGTGGACAAGACTTATCGGGGCAAACACTGACCTATGCGCCTGAGTGGAGTGCGAACATTAATGCGGTGTATACCGTTCCTTTGACGCCGAGGTTGGACCTGCGAACGTCCGTCGATGTGAATTACAGAAACGAGTTTTACTCGGCGTTGGACCTCGATCCGAACACGGTTCACGAATCCTATACGCAGCTGAACGTGCGCATGACTCTTGCGAGCAATGACGGAAAATGGAGCGTGTCACTTATCGGCAAGAATCTGACCGACGAAGTTACCTACGCGTGGCGAAACGACGTGGCATTCACCAATTCGAATAGCTATTTTGCGATCGTAGAGCGGCCTTTATCGGTCGCACTTCAGGGGCGATATCGGTTTTAAACGTTTTGGGGAATTCTTCGCCATTACGAGCTATTGAGGCCGAGGGAGCAATGTAAGATGCCGGTGGGCTTTGCTGCAGAGGATTTGAGTGCGCGCGAATTTTTTGGTTCGACCAACGAACGTTCATCGTTGGGTGCGTCTGGCTCTACTGCGTCCTTATCTATATTTGTTGGAAAAAGATGCGTGGCCGCGCCGGGCTGACCCCGCTTGCTGAGAGTTATGGTTGTATAAAGCGGGTGGAAGCTCGGCCAGTTCCTTAGAACGTTCAGCGGTCATATCATTAGGCACTGTCGGATCCTTCGTCATGCCAGTGAGTCGAGCGTGACGCGGCATGGCTGGCCTTGCTCAAACAATTTAATAATTCAGCATCCAACGCATTGCTGGCGAGACGATCAATGACAAGGAAGGAGAGCATGGCACCTCGAGAAACATGGATGAGACTTGGTTGCCTCAGTGTTTTGGCCCTGGGGCTGTTTGCGTGTTCGAACAAGGAAACTGAATTCAGCATAGAGCAGTCCGGCGATGGCGCCGATACGATCGAGCTTGCCGAGTTTCCTGACCGCCCCTACTGGGGTGATACGCACCTTCACACCGACAACTCAGTCGACGCGTTTGGTTTCGGCACCCGACTGGGCCCAGAAGAAGCCTTGCGCTTTGCGCGCGGCGAAGAAGTCACCGCGACCACTGGTGGCAAGACCCAGCTGGCGCGTCCCCTCGATTTTTTGGTGATTGCTGATCACTCCGACGCGCTGGGTGCCACGCGTCAGCTTTACGATGCGCCACGCTGGTACATAGATTGGGTGCTGCGCGATGAGACGGTCTTGCGCTGGTACGACATGATGCATGAAAGCCCCGAGCAGTCCATCCGCGCGATTGCCGAACTTATCGAAGCCGCGGCGAGCGGCGATATCCCGGAAGCGTTTGCTGACGACGACGGCGCAGACGACAGAACCAAAGACATCTGGAATACACAGCTCAGCACACTGGATCGATACAACGAGCCTGGCGTGTTCTCTGCGATTGCGGGTTACGAGTGGACCGCGATGCCAAACGGCAACAACTTGCACCGCGTGGTCATGTTCCGTGATGGTAGCGACAAGACCCGACAAACGTTCCCATTTCCTGGCATTGACACTACAGCTCCACAATTGTGGGACTACATGCGTGGCTACGAAGAAGGTACCGGAGGACGGGTACTCGCCATTCCCCACAACGCGAATCTGTCCAATGGCCTGATGTTCCATGGTCATCTGGAACATCAGGCCATTGGACAGATT
>JBCCNK010000329.1:0-3804 GCA_039025875.1 Pseudomonadota bacterium | reverse complement strand
TTGCCGTCTCCATTCAGATCAAAGCGGGAAAAATTGAGCGCTCCTGGCTCGGCGTCTATTTCTTCCAGAGGATCGCCGATAAAGGCGTCGATGAACGCTTCAAGGTCGACTTCCGTAAACGCATCGTCCTGAGCCGGTGTATCTGGATCGCCGCCGTGGTCACGAACGTCAAGGATAGCGCCGCGCACGCTGTTCGCTACATTGAGGCTGTCCAGCCCCGACAGCGCATCTCCACCACCTGGGGGCACTCTGTCTAACTCTAGTACGGCGCTGTAGGCATTTGACAGCAGCGTGTCTGCGCGGTCTCCAGAGTTCAGAATCAACAGCTCGATGAGGAACAGCGGCACATCAGGCCGGAGCCTCTGCATGATAAATGTGAGCCCCGTGATTTGCGGTGCAGCAAACGAGGTGCCCTGCGAAAAGTCCGTTATATCTGTCGAGCCGGAACGACCAAAAGGTATGCACGCCGTCGGATCCAGCGAGAGGTCGGCGCAGGCGACAATGATGCCCTCTCCATTTGCAGCGACTTCGTAGTTGAAGTTCGAAAAGCTCGAGATAGATCTATCGTTCGCCGCGCTGCCAACTATCAATATGTTGGGAAGCGGATTATCGAGGAACTCACCGAGATCGTCAGTCAGCGGAGCCTTGTATTCTTCACAGTAAGCAAGATCTTTCGGTGTGAGAGGCAGACTTGCCGGCGGATCGGTCGTTATATCGCACGGATCATCGAATTTCGTGGCGATCGCGTATGGCGACAGAGTGTCGGCTAGTCGCGATTCGTTGCCAGCGGCTACCACGTGAAGAACTCTATCAGTCATGCTGGCATAAAACTTTTTGACATCAAGTGCGTCTAGGGCCACACCAAGGAGCTCTTCCTGTGTCAGCGGAGCACTGGTCTTATAGTTCCAGCTCGAGTTGATCACCAAGTCTCCCGTTGGTGGGAGGTTCGAATAGGTCTCCAGGACGCCGTCTGATGTTGTTATCGGTGAGACATCTATTGCATAAATCGGGTTCGCAGGTTCCACCGGGATTACCCCGGTTAACCCGGTGCCATCGTAGCCTGCCGCAATCACACTAGTAACACCCAAACCATGGTGTAGGTTTGATCTTGGGAGGTCAGACCCGATAAGCGTTGGCAGCTCCGGGTGTTCGTACTTCGGGAAGTAGTCGGAAACTACGATGGACAAGTTTGTGGCATCTGGGGTGCGCAGCATCCGATCGCGCAAGTTCCAAACAGCGGGAAACTTCGTTGCGAAGTAAGGTGCGAGCTCGTTTTCGTAGGTGTCGATATCCGATTTGTCGGCGAATATCGGTAGTTCAGTTACACCTATGCGACGCGCCAAGTCGACGTCGTAGAATGCAGGCTCCGCGCGCATAGCTGCGACTTTAGTGTTGAGAGCGGCCATTGATGGCTGCCGTTCGATCTGAACGGTTACTCTCAAAGTGTTGGGACTACTGGCACTGATAAGTGCATCGTGACGACGAAACGCGTCGTTGACCTCAGCAACCGTAGCATCGGGCTCGATGCTGACCAGCAGTCGATCAAAAATGAAGAGCTCACCTAGCGCCTCAGCAGGGCTGGGCGCTGGTGGCACCAGCTCTATAAAGGCAACGGCAGCACCATCGGGCGGGCCGCCAATTAGACCTGGTTCAGCCGCTGCCCCGGAGGACACAACAAGATCGACCGTTGTGCTCAGTGCAACCAATTCGCCCGCTGGGGGAGTCTGGCTGATCACTGCACCAGCCGGCACGGTATCGCTCGTCGCGGTAGTGACGCTGCCGAGCACCAGCCCCACAGCCAGCAGTTCGATTTCTGCGTCGGCTTGCGAAAGTCCCACTACGTTTGGCGTTGGTATGAGCGCTTCGCCTATCGAGATCACGAGATCGACCACAGTGCCGGGCGCCACAACGCTGCCATCCACAGGGTTCTGGCTGATCACGTCACCTGCGGGAACCGTGTCGCTGTTGTCGGTAGTAATGCTGCCGACAAGTAGGCCGGCACTTGTAATCGCAGATTCGGCTGCAGTTTGGGACACGCCCACAACGCTAGGTACAGTGACAAGCTCCTCACCGAGCGACACGACGAGATTTACCGCGGTGCCGGGTGCTACGTCAGTTCCGCTCGCGGGATCCTGGCTGATGACATCGCCTGCGGGTACGGTGTCGCTGTTCTCTGTCGTGATCGTGCCGACCACAAGGCCTGCGCCTGTAATCGTGGCCTCGGCGGCCGACTGTGAGAGTCCTACGATATCCGGGACAGAAGTAAGCTCTTCGCCGAGTGACACAACAAGGTTCACGGCGGTGCCGGGCGCAACGTCATTGCCTCCGGCCGGTTCCTGGCGGATCACACTTCCCGCAGGCACGGTTCCGCTATTCTCCAGTGTGACGACACCCACCGTGAGACCTGCCCCGGTGATGGCAGTTTCGGCCGCGGATTGCGAGGTGCCTACCAACTCAGGCACCGTGATCAGATCAGGTGCGGGCTCCGCGCAGGCAGCAAGTGTGCAGCGAGTGACGCAAGTACGAGCATCAAGAATCGTGATGGTCCCGTCGCTATCGGCGTCGCGCGGATCATCGGTCCCCGCTGCCGGCGTATTGCGTGCCAGTGTGATAGCGCGTATGTCCAGGCGGTCCACATCGCCATCGGTGTCTATGTCGCAGGTAGTGGCGTTTGCTGCTGGAACGTAAATGGACATGAGCAGGGTCAGCAGAACAAGGACTAGATAACGCATCAAGAGAACTCCAACAGAAACTGAGATCGTCAACGACAGGGCTTCGGACTCATCCGAATGGATGGGTCTGGCGGTGTGACTCGGCATTGGACTCGCGGACGATTCACTCTGTCGTGTCTTTAACAAACGCGAAGCAATCACCGAACAGGGCTCATTTTTTTGCCGCGAGTTCCCGTAACGTATCTAGGGGTGAGCTGGGCTCTGCAGTGGGGCGTGCGATTCGGTCGACAACCGATTAACCACGAGGCAATGATTCAGCTAGGTCATGAATCGGTGGGATTCTTGGTCTGGCTATCGCTTAAGCGTGTCGATGCGAAAAGGAGCTAAAACGACACGTCTCAAAGGCCGACGATAGCGCCGATCTAGCGCCAGTTTTGCGAAGCTTGATTTAGAAGCACTATTCGCCGATGCGATTCCTACTGTATTGCAGGCTTGTGCTGCAGCTTTACCGCGCTGTTCCTTCAGGCACCGCTGCAAAGAGGTTGTTTGCTCGACTATTCAAAGCCCGGCGTCAATGCTCGACTTCAAAGCACGGCTTCGAATCTCAGGGCCGTTTAGCGAGGCCCAACTTAGCCGAAAAACTGGATAGGTATAAGTCAGGTGTTCGTCTTGAAAGTAAACATCCGACCCCCCTTTGAACCGTCATCGCTCAATCAGCGGTATCTAGCTCTTTGAGAAGCGTTTCAACCGCTTTGGCGAGCATCGCATCGTCGCCCGTCCCATACTTGTTGGGATCGGGATAGACCGTAACGTCCGGCCAAGTTGTTTTGCGCTCGAGCCAGTCTCCGTCGGCATCCTTGATTCCAAGAGTTGGGGTGCCGGAGAACAAATCGCCCGATACCAGACCTTCCCACCCAGCGTAGGTACAGGTTCCCGTCACGGGCGTGCCGACCACAGTGCTTACCTCAAGGTTTTTCCAGCCGGTCACAAAGCAATGGCCGTCGGAATACGCCCCTTGATTCGTGAGCGCTATCTTTGCCTTAACCCACTGCGTCAGGGGTTCGCCCTGAGCCTCGCGGCCATCGGGTATGTTCCAAGTATACTGACGGCCGCTGAACAGCGTGATAAGCCA
>JBCCNK010000328.1:0-3823 GCA_039025875.1 Pseudomonadota bacterium | reverse complement strand
GGGATGCTCACCCAGGAGTTCGGCTTCGCTTGTCATCAACTTAGTGTCGTGAAAAGGCGAGGAGATGGACTACAACTCCATAGCACATTCCCGCGACAGAACACGCGCGAGCGGCAGCTCGAGCTGTGAGTCGGGAAGAAACGCGATCCGCTTCCCACGAAGCTTCTCTCGCTGATAACTTACTGCTTGACGAGCGCGCGAAAGGGGTGCCGAGATGGTGGTCTCGAATACCGAATCGTCTACTGCGAATGCCTGCGCAGCGGCCTTTAGCAACAGCAGGGTACCTTCCGCACCAAGAGGGAAAGGCGCCGGCAATATGGTCGCACCTCGAGCCTGCAGCGCCTGCACCGTCTCCGTTAAAAACGGCTGCGCGAGCAGTACACGAGTGTTGGGTCCGACCGCAGGCGTTGCGGCGCCGCTCGATGCAGGTAGAAAGCCGACTGAGCCAATGCCCAGCTGTTCTAACAATCGCCGAAATTGGTCTTCGACAATGTCAGCCAGCGTGCCTGCGATTAGCAATTCAGGAGCAGTAGAGGCGTCCTTCTGGCCCGCGCGCACCAACTCTGCAAGACACTTGTCTTCACCTTGGGTGAACGTCGTCTCGATGCCGCTGCCGCTGTACGCAACCATACGAACACGACCGTCGTGTTGGGCTTGCAGCCGCTCCGCGGCATTTTGCAAATCGAGTTTGATGACTTCGGATGGGCACGAGCCAACCAGGAACAGAGTCTTTATTTCTGGACGTCGACTGAGCAACTCCTTCACCACGCGATCTAGTTCCTCGTGGCAGTCAGCCATACCAGCAAGGTCACGATCCTGAAGTATTGCTGTCGCGAAGCGTGGCTCAGCAAAAACCATTACCCCTGCCGCGCTTTGGAGCAAATGCGCGCAAGTGCGTGAGCCTACGACTAGGAAAAAGGCGTCCTGGATTTTGCGATGAAGCCATACTATGGACGTGAGGCCACAGAACACAGCGCGTTGTCCACGTTCAACCTTGACCGCCGATGAGCCTGTGTCGCAGTCAGTCGCTAGTACGGCACCGCTCATTCGAGAGCCCCCTGGAGGCCCAACGGCATGGTGACATTTGCGCCATCGGACTCGGTTTGGTTCTTGGCGGCAAGCAGCTTGAGCAGAAACTGTACTGCGTTTACGACATAGGCCGCGTACGCGGCGATCGCTATCCAGAGCTGCTGCGCAGGAGAGCCGATTTGCAACAGCCAGCAGAGCAGGTAGGCCGTATGTAAGGCGATGACTCCCATGCTGATGACGTCCTCCCAGAAAAACGCCGGGGCGAACAGATAGCATCCGAACACTGCCTTTTCCCAGATTGCACCAGTGATCATGATTGTGTAGAGAATCAGGGTTTTGGCGACAACAGAGAAGACGGCAGCCTGCAGGCCTGAACCGTTGATCAGGAAGTTAATGACCAAAACAAGACTCACAAGAAAAACAAAAAACTGAAGGGGTGCGAGAACGCCTTGAACCACCGTCCATGGCGTTTCGTCTCGTCGTTTTCGCTCTTCTGGTGTGTACAGAGGTGAGGAGGACTTGTTCTCTGATCTTGTTGTTATGGCTGACTCTTCGATGCTGATTACTCTGGCCTCCTTCTTGCTGCGAGCATTGCCTGCATATAAAGCCCTTGGTTCGTTGGCCATTTTCACCAGTCCCGAATACCGCAAATTTACCGACTGCCATCTGAATGTAGTGCTGCTGCGTAGCAATGTCAATTAGAGCTTACACTTTTAAAAGTCCAGTATATTTGACACAAAGGCGTGGTCTGCCATAACTGTCAACTAGATCTATCAGAGAGAGGTGTTACGACAGACTGACGCGTGCCATACTGCGAGGAATAGAGTTGCTAGTTACCTCCATGAGTGATTTCACGTCGATCATTCAGAAGCTGCTAGCGATGCACCTGGCTCCTTGGGGGAGGGAGTGCGAGCGGAGCGTCGCACTGGTTGCTAATGAAAGCTCCGCACTGGGTGTGCGGGTCGCCGAGCCGTCGGTTGATTTACTGTCGGCCGCTGGTCTGCGCGCCTACAGTTGCGCGTATAGCTATGTATCGCCATATGTATGGCCATACATAGCCAACTGCCATAGCCAACTGCGGCCTCTTCGCGCAGCAATTCACACATGACCTCGTCGAAATCCTCAAAAGCAGATTGGACGCCGGACACACTCACCTCTTTATTGGAGCGCGTGGCTGACCTCTTGCTCACGCTGGATCGCGCCGGGTGTATACTTTCGATCAAGGTTTGCAGCGATGAACTTCCAGAGACACTGGCAAAGGCGTGGAAGGGCCGCCCAATTGACGACACCCTGGTAAGTTCCTCGGCAACCGCCATCCGCGACATAGAACGCGTGCTGGAGGGTGCCGATCAGAAGTTAGATTTGGTCCACCGTGTTGAATCGGGCGGGTCCGAATTACCAGTCCAATATCAGCTCGTGGCACTGAATGATCACACGGTTTTGGCGGCCGGAACGGACCTGCGCCCGGTCGCCAGCCTTAAGCAGCAGCTTGTAAATGCGCAACATGCCCTGGAGCAAGACTACTGGCGCCTGCGACAGCTCGAAACCCGATATCGTCGAATTTTCGATATGGTTGGAGATGCTGTACTCGTACTCGACGCGATCAGCATGCGCGTGCTCGAGGCCAATCCACGGGCTAACGAGCTTCTCTCTGATGGTGATAAAGGCGTCGTAGGCCGGAGTTTTCCGCTGGGATTTAGCCGCTCGTCACTGCAGGCCGTGCAGACGGTGGTTTCTGAATCTCAGTCGATCGGCCGCAGCCAGGTTCATAATCTTCTGCTCGATGACGGTGACACCCGGGTCGACGTCGCCGTGAGCTTCATGCGCCAGGCGGGAGAGGAGCGATTCTTAATTCGCATAGGCACTCGCGATAGCTCCGCGGCGCTGCGCTCTGACGCCAGCTCGGTCTTTCTTCAGGAAGTCATCCGCAATGCCCCCGATGCGATTTTGATGACCGATCAGGATGGTCGGATTACCGCAGCTAACTACAGCTTTCTTGAGCTTTCGCAACTCGTTGGCGAAGAACAGGTCCTCGGCCACACAGCCGATCGATGGTTGGGCCGCAGCACCGTAGATTTGAGTGTTTTGCTGTCGAACTTACGCGAGAAGTCAGTGGTGAGGCTGTTTTCGTCGACCCTCATTCCCAGAGCCGGAACTCCTACCCAGATCGAGATCTCGGCATGCCGCCTTGAGGAAACAGACGGCCCGGCGTTTGCCCTCTTTATCCGAGACGTCGAGCGTCGAATCACTCGGGAGCATCCCGTTACCTCTAAACTGCCCAGTTCGATCGAGCAGGTCACCCAGCGTGTCGGGCGGGTTCCGCTGAAAGAGCTTGTACGTGAGTCGACCGACATAATAGAGGCCCTCTGCATCGAAACCGCACTTGAGGTGACCCGGGACAATCGCGCGTCCGCGGCGGAGCTCCTCGGTTTGTCTCGTCAGTCGCTGTACGCAAAATTGCGGCGCTTTAATATCGGTGGCAGTGAGACAGACGAGGCCGCCGTCGAGTAGACGCACTTTCCACCCGGCACACCCCAACTTCGGTGAGGCCGTTTCAACTTTCCCTAGCATTTCAGCTTTCCTCAGCAATCGAGTCGGCTTAAATCGGTATCCGCGATTGTGGCTGTATCTGTGATGCGTGCTTTGCACGCAGAGAAGACGCGACCTCTCACAGCGCCATGCGATCAACTGGTCTTCCCCTTGAGTGCGGATCGGCTTACGCCAAATGTTATGTAAAGCTAGAGCGTCAATCTAAATTGACACTTTGAAGTGCTCTATCTATATTACACTCATG
>JBCCNK010000327.1:0-3909 GCA_039025875.1 Pseudomonadota bacterium | reverse complement strand
TGCCGAAATTGAAGCGTTGATCAAGCAGTCGGTTTGGGCGCTGGCCAGGGACGATTACTCGGATGCACAAATAGAAGGCGCATTACGCGCAGCCTGGGGTATCGATACCCAGTTGATTGAGGATGGCACCTACTTTGTTGCGACTCACAGGTCTCAAATCATCGGCTGTGGTGGATGGAGTTTTCGTGAAACATTGTTCGGCAACGATAACGAGAGCGGCAGAAACCCAAGAGCCTTAGATCCGGAGACCGACCCAGCCAAAATTCGGGCCTTTTTCGTCCGACCAGAACATGCGCGTAAAGGCCTGGGTACGTTGTTGCTGGAAAAATGCGAGTCCGAAGCAGAAGTAAAAGGCTTCAGTCGTTTTTCGCTGATGGCGACCCTACCCGGCAGGCGACTGTATTCTCGTTACGGTTACATTTCACAGCCAGCTATCCAGTATCCGTTAGCCGATAATCTATCTATTGAGTTTGTACCGATGTACAAAGAAGTCAGTGTGTAATCTGCCTGGCAGGCGGGAGTGGCTTAACGCACGGTGTTGTCGCTGAGCTGGCCCATGTCGCACACGGCTGCTTGCCAGACTTCTAGCTCTGATACGCGGTACGATATCTCGCCATGAACTCCGCCGTGTTCTACGCGATAGCCGCTGATTTTGTTCTTTCGATTCACGTCTCAATCGTGGCGTTTATCGTAGCAGGACTGCTGCTCACCCTTCTCGGTTGGATCTTTGATTGGAGTTGGGTTCGCAATCCCTGGTTTCGGCTAACCCACCTGATTTGCATCGGCATAGTGGTTGTCCAGGCGTGGCTGGGTGTTGTGTGTCCCTTGACGATTCTAGAGAACTATCTACGGAACCTCGCGGGAGAGGCGACCTATGCCGGATCCTTCATAGGCCACTGGCTGAATAGCCTGTTGTACTACACCGCACCGTGGTGGGTATTTGTAGTGGCGTACACGGTTTTTGGCTCTTCGGTTGTCGCCACCTGGGTATGGGTTCGCCCGCGGTCGTTTCGCGGGCGAGCATGAAGCCTGGAACGAAGAGGACGCGAGCGACGGCGGGGTCCCCTGCCGAACGCTCACAACTGGCCCACGTATGTCAGTGGTGAACAACGGCGAGCGCTGGCTCGCCTACTGCACAAACTGAACGATGTGAGCTCTGAGCGGGTTCACGCTTACTTCGGGGTCAGCCGCAGCAAACGCCCACCTTTGCCCCGTGCTTCGTCTTCAATGACGTAGACGCTGCCATCGGATGCTTCCTCCAGACCGCGGATTCTTGCTCCCATCTCGTAACGCTCGATTTCTTCAGCGGACCCGTCTTCACCCAGTTCCACATGCACTATCGCGTTCGACGACAGGCCCGCAACCAGCGCGTTTCCCTTCCATGCTGAGAACTTATCTCCTTTGTAGATGAGCATGTCCCCGGGAGATATGACGGGCGTCCACCAAGCGGCAGGAGCCGCAAAATCCGGCCGGGTATCGTGATCATCGATCTTGCGCCCATCGTAGTGATTGCCGTTTGATACAACCGGGTAACCGTAATTCGCACCGCGCTCTATCAGGTTGAGCTCATCGCCTCCTGCCGGACCCATTTCGATCTCCCAGAGACGACCTTGCGAATCAAAGTCCAGTCCCAGCGGGTTGCGGTGACCCAACGACCAGATCTCCGGATACACGCCAATGTCATCGACCTTCGCCTGCTTGCTGTAGTAGTCCACAAACGGGTTATCGTCGGGAATTGAGCCATCGTCGTTCAGGCGCAGCATTTTTCCCATGTTTGACTGCATGTCCTGCGATGGGGTGAACTTTTGCCGATCGCCCGATGTGATCCAGAGATAACCCTCGTCGTCAAAAGCAAGGCGATGACCGTAGTGACCATGGCCGACCGTCTTGGGGTACTGACGCCAGATCACTTCCAAATCCCGCAGGGCGGGTCGCCGACCCGACTCATCGAGGACGGCCCGCGCCACCGCAGCGCCGCGTGAATCATCGATGCCCGGCTCTGCATAGCTAAGGTAGATCATTTTGTTCTCAGCAAAGTTGGGGTGTGCCAGAACATCACCGAGCCCGCCCTGCCCCGAGTAGACGACGGTAGGAGTACCGCCGATACGGGGTGAACGATCCCCTTTATCGTCGACAACCCAGAGAGAGCCCTTTTGCTCCGTTAGCAAAAACCGGCCGTCTGGTAACGCTGCTATTGCCCACGGCTCGTCGAAGGAACCAAGAACTTCGACCGAAAACGGAGTCTCAGCCTGCGCACCCATCGCCACAACAACGGCTGCGGTGAGCGCGCTGACGGCCCGACCGATGCTTTCGAAGAAATTTTTCATCGTATCTCTCTCGTATATCTCGTGTGTGTTTCGTGTGTTTCGTGTTTGGCTTAGGGATCGTGCTTCGATCCCAATCACCTAACGAATTTCTTGGAGCACTCGTTATTGGTCCTGCGATCCTAAGGGAAGCGCAAATGATTGCTTCGTGCCAGTAATACTTCGATTCAACCGGTCCACTCAAAGCAAGGACGGTAAGAGGAAGGATCAATCTTCATTCGGTTGTCGCGAACAAACCCCTCCAACAATCGTGCCAGACCCTCCACAACTGCGCCCTCTCCTGATAGACGATACGGGCCATGCTCCTCGATGGCGCGCACCCCAAACTCCTTCACATTACCCGCCACAATACCGGAAAACGCCCGACGTAATTCACCAATCAGCTCGTGGCGGGGCAGATCGCGCTGCAACTTCAGGGCGGCCATATTCTCGTGCGTCGGTATAAATGGTTGTTGAAGCTCCTCGGGTATATGCAACTTCCACGAAAACGAGAACGACTCGCTGTGCTCGATTCGCTGGCGTCGTACCGCTTTGATTCCGCGTTTCATTGCGCGCGCAGCCGCTGCACTGTCGCCGATAACGATCTCGTAGTGCTCGGCGACATCCTCCCCGAGAGACATCTTCAGAAACTCATCGATCTGAGTGAAGTACGCCGAGCTTTCAGACGGGCCCGTAAAAATGAGGGGCAGCTCCACGTCTTCGTTATCGGGATGAAGCTTAATTCCGAGTAAGAAGAGAATCTCCTCGGCCGTACCGACCCCACCGGGAAACACGATGATGCCGTTGGCCAGTCGTACGAAAGCCTCTAGACGCTTTTCGATATCCGGAAGAATCACCAGCTCGGTGACAATAGCGTTGGGGGATTCAGCAGCAATGATTCCCGGCTCAGAGACACCAATGTAACGACTGTCTTTGTTGATCTGCTTGGCGTGAGCGATCGTCGCGCCCTTCATCGGACCTTTCATCGCACCCGGACCACAGCCGGTGCATATGTCGAACCCTCGAAGGCCCAGCGAATAGCCGACAGTCTTGGAGTAGTCGTATTCAGTGCGGGAGATCGAGTGACCACCCCAGCACACGACAAGATTTGGCTGCACGTTGCTACGAACAACGTCCGCATTTCTCAATATACGAAACACGGCGTCAGTGATCCCTTCCGGAGTGCTCGTATCGAAGTGTTGCAGATTTGCCAGCTTGTGTTCGGTGAATACCACATCCCTCAGCGCCGAGAAGAGATGTTTGCGAATGCCCTCGATCATGCGTCCGTCGACAAATGCTTCCGCCGGGGCGTTCTCCAGCTCAAGTTTCAGGCCCCGCGGCTCTGGAACTACGCGAACCTGAAAGTCCGTATGCGCATCGAAAATACGCTTTGCATCGTCGACGTAACCGTCCGTTTTCAGTATCGCCAGCGCACAGCGGCGAAACAGCTCGTGAATGCTGGCATCGGCCTGTACCAGACCGGCCATCTCTCGCTGCGTGAGCAGATCCAGTGTCTCGAGAGGACGAACCGATGCGTGGCGAATGCGCTCGCCAGCTGCGCTTGTGCCGCCGGTTGTCTCGTCCTGGAATTGAGCGGGAATCGTCA
>JBCCNK010000326.1:0-3916 GCA_039025875.1 Pseudomonadota bacterium | reverse complement strand
CCGACCCTTGGGAGTTGTTTCGCCTGGTTGCAGTCGGGGGGCGTTCCGAAGAACACGGGCGTGGTCCTGCAGGAGTGCGATGCAGGGCTGATTACGGTGCGTCAGCTAGCAGGCAAGCTGGCCTTTGCGGCGCCGCCGCTGCTGCGAACAGGGCCGTTGGACCCCTCTCTTCGAACACAGCTTTGTGCAGCTCTGGCGCTACCGCAGGCGGCGGTCGTCGCGGATCAATGGATTGACAATGGGCCGGGATGGTGTGCGCTGCTGCTTGATTCCGCGGAGCGAGTACTGTCGTGTCAGTTAGCCCCAGCACTGGCGGGCAGCACGCCTTTTGGTGTTATTGGTCCCAACCTACACGGAGCCGGCACTGAGGGCACGCATGATTTCGAGGTCCGCGCTTTTGTGCCCTCCCTGGGAGTGCCCGAGGACCCGGTCACCGGCAGTTTGAACGCTGGCCTCGCCCAGTGGCTGATTGGATCTGGAATCGCACCATCAAAGTACCAGGCGCGCCAGGGAACAGCGGTCGGTCGGAACGGCGTCGTATTGGTAGAGCAGGAGGGAGACGATATTTGGGTTGGAGGCTCAACATCGGTCTGCATCAGTGGCTCGGTACATTTTTCAACCGTCTGAGGTGTGAACGTTCGCTGTGCTTCTCCTTGCTACTCCCCGAGAGAATCTGACGGCAGGTTTCGCAACCTACCCGCTGGTCAGCCGGCGTTAGGAAGGTGATATATTGTCATAAGCGTTACGGGAGGGTGATCAGTGGCTGGTAGAGGCTCTGTTAACTTCGTTACAAAAAGCACCGCAGGTACGGGTAATTGACCGCTGTCGCAAACTTCCGTCCCGCATGTACTCCTATCGCAGAGGTGGCATCACCACGGGCTCTGGCCGCTATTCATAATCCGGGGTGCGCTGCTGCAATCTGGCATCGCGACCTGCAGCCGCAATTCCAGTCGTGGATGGACGCCCTTAAACCTCATCAGCTTCCAACGTCGCGAACGACTCTTCGCCCCACCAGTGCCCGCGAGGCGATTTTGCAGATGTGTGGAGTCAGCGGCACCCCCGAGTGCAATGAGCGTTCCTACCTGATCGACGACATCACCGTTATGATCGAATTGTTCGCTGACCTGATGAGCACCCCATTCGTGTCCCTGCGGCTCGAAGCCGTCGACTCAAATGCGTGTCGTAAGTTTCACATTGATGCTGTCACTGCACGGTTGATTTGCACATACCGTGGTGCGGGAACCCAGTACGGATTCACGGTCGACGATCAGCCGCCGAAGACATTCGCCAGCGTGCCAACCGGCAGTCCCATATTGTCGCGCGGAACACGTTGGCCAGAGACCCCCCAAAGTGGCCTGCGGCACCGTTCTCCCCCTATCGAAGGTACTGGCGCGACGCGGTTCGTGATGGTGCTTGACGTGGCGGGCGGTCTCCGGCGCGATGTAACACTCTAGCGAGTGCACGGGTTCAACCAAGCAAAGAATAGAAAAGAAAAGTAACGTAAATAAGAGAGAGGTCTTATGAAAACGCGAGCAGCTATAGCCTGGGAGCCTAACCGGCCCCTGGAGATCGAAGAAATTGATCTTGAAGGGCCGAAGGACGGCGAAGTTCTGGTCCGCATTGTGACCACGAGTCTGTGCCATACCGATGTGTTTACGTTGTCCGGTGAAGATCCGGAGGGTTTGTTCCCCTGCATCCTGGGACACGAGGGTTGCGGCATCGTGGAGGAAGTCGGAAAAGGCGTGACCTCTGTCAAGCCGGGCGACCATGTGATTCCCCTGTACGTTCCCGAGGACCCAAACTGCCCATTCATTAAGTCAGGAAAAACCAATCTCTGCCAAACCATCCGGAAGACCCAGGGTGCCGGGCTGATGCCCGATGGAACCTCAAGGTTCTCGTACAAAGGCAAGCAGATTCTGCACTACATGGGTACCAGCACATTCAGCGAGTACACGGTCCTTCCAGAGATTGCAGTCGCAAAGATCTCGCAGGAAGCTCCGCTGTCTAAAGCCTCGGTGATGGGTTGTGCCGTACCTACTGGGATGGGCGCAGTGCGCAACACAGCCAAAGTCGAGGCCGGAGCGACGGTCGCAGTGTTCGGCCTCGGCGCGGTCGGAATGGCCGTTATCCAGGGTGCCGTAATGAACGGTGCCTCGAAAATCATTGGTCTGGATATCAACACCGAGAAGTTCCAACTCGCAAAGGCGTTGGGCGCAACCGAGTGTCTCAATCCCAAAGACTATGACGCGCCCATTCAGGATGTGCTGGTCGAAATGACGGGTGGGGGACTCGACTACACCTTCGAAGCGGTCGGCAATGTGGACCTGATGCGCGCAGCACTCGAGTCTTGTCACAAGGGATGGGGAGAGTGCACTGTGATCGGTGTTGCCGGCGCGGGGCAAGAGATATCGACCAGGCCGTTCCAACTAGTAACTGGTCGGGTATGGCGCGGTACGGCATTTGGCGGTGTGCTGGGTCGCAGCGAACTGCCATCGATGGTTGATGAGTGGCTGAGCGGGGACTTCAGCGTCGATCCGTACATTACGCACCACATGACCCACGGCCAAATCAATACCGCATTCGATCTGCTGAAAGCGGGTAAGGCGATTCGCTCCGTCGTTCACTTCCAGCCCCAGGACACGATGACCGGTAAGTTGCCCGGCGAGATCGTGCCGGACCTCGCGTCATCGTCGCGTGCGGCTTAGCGGTGCTTAAGCGCCGACGAGTGCGTCTTCGGTGATCGCGGTGCTCTTTATGGGCGAAACACCCAACCGTGTCGTTACTTGGTAAATATGAGAAGTGAGGGCCTGCCGATTTAGGTGTTCTACATCTGGGTAGCAGATTGGCTCGCCCTCGGATACGTGAAACTTCCGACCCATCTTGTTCCTTGCTTCGTGCAGCAGTAGTGATGCGCGCAGCGACGGGTGTAGATTGCTCGCCACCTGAAAAAGTCGGCTGTTGCAGCCGTGGAAGTAATACGGCACGACTGTTGCTCCCGTCCGGGCGATGAGCTTCGCGGTAAAGGTCGTCCAGGGCAGATCCTTGAGCGGTCCCATCCCACCCCTTGACCGTGTGGAGATACCGCCGGACGGAAACACAAGAACGACCCCACCTGCTTTTAGAATCTCAAGGGCCGCGCGTTTGCTGCTTATGTTTTTCGCCAGTGCCTGCTTGGTATCGGCAAAATCGATCGGCAAAAAGAAGCCGTTGAGTTCCGGATCGCGACAGAGGAGCGCGTTAACCAAGATAGCGAACCGCTTGTGCATCCGACTCGCGATATCGCAAAGAATAAGCCCGTCAATGACGCCAAACGGATGATTGGCAACTAACACCAGCGGGCCTTCAGGAAACGTGCATCCATTCTTTGAGCGATGCACGTGGTACTGAATGTCCGCGAGCTCAAGTGCCCGGGAGAAGAAGCGCTCATCATCAAGGCCTTCACCTTTGATCTGGTGATACACAGCCTCAAGCTTTTTGCGGCCGCTTAGGCGTTCAATCGTGTCGACAAAACGCGATCCGAGCTCGCTCATGCTGTCATCTACATAGGTTATGCGTGGATAGCGGATACGATCGGCACTCATGCGCTTAACCTGCTCAACAAGATCCGCGAATCATGTGGCATCACTATTGCCAAAGTGTGACAAGAGCCGCGTCAGTGCGGCCGGTGAGAATTTAGACCCTCGAAGGATTATGAGCTGCACGCCGTTGCAGACGCCGAGCTGCAAAATTCGGAGCACTTTCTTTTACAAAACGTTCCGGCTGTTTAGAGGTATTCCCTGACTTTACGAATCCCGGGGGCGAGCCGTCGTTGGTGACTCACGATCGAGTGCCTATCGAAAGTCTGGAGGATCGAGCGTTTACTTGGAGCAGGTGAAACCACGGCTCCATTGGTTCCAGGCTTTGGGGTTGATTTGGT
>JBCCNK010000325.1:0-3950 GCA_039025875.1 Pseudomonadota bacterium | reverse complement strand
GTCAGAGTCCGACCGAACTTAACCCGGGCAACCTGCCAATTGGAATGACAAAGCATCAGGATCGCAACGGGGGTGCCGATAGGCTGGATCTGACCTGTGCCGTTTGCCACACCGGAGAGCTTCATTACAACGGTTATGCGCTGCGCGTTGATGGTGGCCAGGCGGTTCAGAGCCTGGCGACCGCAACTCGCGGCGAGTTCATCACCACTCTTGGTGCTTCTGTCCTGGAGACCTACATCAATCCCAGTAAGTGGGAGCGCTTTGCGGATCGTATGGTGGGCTTCGATCCAAACGCCAGAAAGAAGCTAAGGGCAGACTTGCGAGGCTTTTTAGGGGACATGAAAGCCTTCACCGACGGCGTTGGCGCACCGGAATGGAACCCAGTTACCGAGGGGCGTGGTCGCACCGACGCTGTTGGGCGAATCGCAAATGTGGTGTTCGGCTGGAACTTAAAAGAGCCGGCTAACTACCGCGAGGCGAACGCCCCGGTGAGTTATCCCTTCTTGTGGGATATCTGGCGATTCGACTGGGTTCAGTACACCGGCTTTACGAATCAGGCGATGGCGCGCAATGTCGGAGAATCCCTTGGCGTTCTAGCGCCTATCGACCTTGTGGACGATGCGGGGACCGCGCTTCCTGCGGCGCAGTTCGGGCAAAGCACCATCAACATTCACGGAATGCGCTGTATTGAAACGGTGCTCCGCAAACTCGAGCCACCGCGCTGGCCCGAAGACGTGCTGGGCGATATTGAGATCAGCAGTGCTCGCCGGGGAAAGGACCTGTTCGCCAATCAGTGTGCGTTTTGCCACGGGCCGCACCCGTCAGCCGCCTACCAATGGCCAGTCGCTGATGCGCAGAGTCCGAAGATCAAGGGACAGGTTTCTACTAACCAGAGCTGGGACGACGCCGGTGACGTCAATCGCGTGGGTAACCAGGAGTTTCGTGAGGACTGGCGCGAGGTCGTCTGGTCGCTGCCCTGGATCAGTACCGATGTCATCGGCACTGACTCTACCGCGGCCGATAATTACGTCGACAATCGCTACGATGGAAGCGCGCTGGTGCCAGGCTCAGACCCCGTTAATGCGGGTGATGGTCTTCAATTGTTGCTCAATCGGCTCGTGCCGCTGCTCTATGAGCGCAGTGGCGTAAGTGCAGAAGAAGTCGCCGACTACGACGGCCTGAATGTCCCGTTTCGCATCAGCAACCGCCGGGCATACACCTCACGACCGCTGCATGGTGTCTGGGCGACGCCACCCTTCCTGCACAACGGATCCGTACCAACTATCTACGACCTGCTGTCACCGCTGCGGGCACGACCTCAGACCTTCTATATCGGTGACCGTCAATACAATCCGGAGAAGCTCGGCTATGTGACCGAGAAGCGGCCAGGGAGCTTTCTTCACGACACCCGAATCAGCGGGAATACCAATATTGGCCATCTTTTCACCGACGTTGATATGCCCGGAAGAATTGGCCGCCGACTGAGCGAGCGCGAGCGCTTCGATTTGCTGGAGTATCTTAAGGTGCTCGGAAACCCAGATTTTACTGAGCGGCTCGGTGGCGATCCGCAGGATTGGTCCCAATACACGGCCGCACCGCAAAAACCTGCGGATGAGCAGGCCTGCCAGCATCCAGCAAGCCGGAGTGGTTATGCGATCTGAGCTGTCGGCGGCGACTCTATGCCTGTTGGCAATGTCGGCGTCTGCCGACTATGGCGACCTGGAGCAGTTTGGCTTGAGCGCGCAGGAAGCCCAGGCTGTGGAATCCTCCATGCGCTCGGCGCGCGAGATCTCAAAACGCGCCGAAGAGGTCAATGGCAGACCTTATCGCCGAGACGCGCACGCCAAGGCCACAGGATGCGTGCGCGGTGTTTTTGAGGTCAATGGAGACATCCCCGAGCGCTATCGTCACAGCGTGTTCAAATCGCCGGCGCAAAGCTACGAGGCGTGGGTTCGATTTTCGAATGGCGATATGCTCGTCCAGCCAGATCGGAAGCCCGACGCTCGCGGTATGGCCATCAAACTGATGAACGTATCGGGAGAGCGCATCGCACCGGAACTACCGGATGGCGGCACACAGGATTTTATTGCGACGAACACCAAGGCTTTCTTCAATCGCAATATCTTTGACTATGCGGATGACATGACTTATCTGGCGAAGTTTGAGCGCACTCGCTGGTTTGTCAGTTTCTTTCCCCCCAGACTGCATCCGAAACAGTTCTACCGAGCCATTCAGACCGTCTCATCAAAGATCGATAATCCGCTGCAGGCGCAGTACTACTCAATGCTTCCTTACCGGCTCGGCAACTCGACGGTGAAGTTCTCGATGCGCGCCTGCCCAGGCATGCAATTCAGAGACGCCACAGACAAGCAAAACGCCGATTATCTGAGCACGGAGCTTGAGCACACTCTGCAAACCGAAGGGGCGTGCTTTGATTTTATGGTCCAGCCACAGGTCAGCGGCAGCTATATGCCCATTGATGACGCTACGGTGGTCTGGTCCGAAGAGGATTCGCCGTTTGAACCTATAGCGCGTCTCACGCTTCCACCCCAGACGATAGGCAGCGATGAACAGCGGGAGTTTTGTGAGAACGTCTCCATGAACCCTTGGCGCGCAGTGGGGGATTGGGAGCCGCTTGGCAGCCTTGGCATTGCTCGTCGTGCTGTTTACCAGGCTGTATCGAAGTACCGGCATGCGCAGAACAAGACCGTCGCAACCGAGCCATCTTCTTGGTGCACGAAGCCCGTTTCCGACAGTGATCGATCGGTGTGTAACGACAAGGATGGAGTTACTACCTCGCATCCTAAATGGCCTTTACCCCGAGAGTTTGACTCTCTCTACCGACCGATTTCGCCAGCTTCGACTACTGAGTGATGGCTTTAAAGTTTTGAGGTCAGTAGAGCCGCTTTTGTTGTTGGCGTGCTTGGGAACGGGCTGATAGACACACGCTAAGCTACAGATACTTTCACGCGATTGCGCCCCGCGTGCTTTGCGTCGTACAAAGCCGAGTCGGCACGCTTTAGCAGATCTTCAACGGAGGTCTCGAAAGTGCGATGGGCGATACCGATACTGGTTGTAAAGTGAACCGACGACCCTTCCACATCAAGCTTGATCGATGCAATCCGCTCTCTCAGGCGATTGGCAGTCTCGCACGCTGCTTCTTCCGGACTGACCAGTATCAAAGCGAACTCTTCGCCGCCGATGCGTCCGAATAAGTCACGCTCGCGGCAGAAGTTCTTGACCTCATCGGCGAAGGCCACAAGAGCTCGGTCTCCCACATCGTGCCCGTAGCGATCATTAATATTTTTAAAGTGGTCAATGTCGAGCATCAATAGGTTGATCGATCGATCGTCGATCCTGGTTCCTTCCAGAATTTGCTTGCCCTGAGCCATAAAGCTGCGCCGGTTATTGATACCTGTCAGTGCGTCGGTCCGAGCCTCGACCTCAGCAGCCGTTTTCGCGGCTTCTAACTCCTGAGTTCGTTCTGCAACCTGTGCCTGGAGAGACTCCTGGCTCAGCTTGAGCTGTTCCACACGCGCTTTCTCGGCGGCGACCTTTTCTTCTCGGAGGTCACGAATCCGAATTCCCATGGCCAGAAGAATCACCGCCATCTCTCCGTATGAGGCAACCGCAGGCCAGTAGTAATTCACAAAGTTGTGTTCCACCAGCCCCAGATCTCTGAGCGCCTGCATGAACAGCCCGATGACCATCAGGGTCCACGCAAGCGTGAAGAACATCGCTTCGCGCGCGCCCTGCATCCAGCGCAGAAATCCTGCAACAGATACGACGGGATACAAAAGCAAAGCCAGCGTGATGGACACAAGCGCGAGCGTAATCTGCTCCAGCAGCGCGGCGACTAGCAGAAAGACGCTGTTCGCCATCAAAAACAGCAACAGATAGTTGAACTTTGGCAGAAACTGTCTGGTGTTTAAGAACTCGCGCGCGAACAT
>JBCCNK010000324.1:0-3974 GCA_039025875.1 Pseudomonadota bacterium | reverse complement strand
TTCAACCCGTTCGGCGCACCCGCTCTGTATATCGGTCGCCCGTTTGGCACGGAAGCCGGTACCGTTGACGAAACCTCCGATTCTCGGACCGTCCGCGCAGCGGCTGGTATCGTCTGGGACATCTCGTCTAATTGGCGCTCGGAAGTGAGCTATGTTTACGGCGAAAACGAGTTTGATCTAACGTTCAACGACATCCTGCTAGACGGCTTCTTTCAGCCAGGTACTAATTTTGTAGTCGATGAGTACAACGCTTTCGCGACCAGTATTACTAATCCGTCACTGGCTAACAGCCGCGAATTCGTTGCTAGCCTGAGCACGGTGGTACCCATCTCCCTCGAAAGCAATCTTCATGTGTTAGAGGCGGGTGTCTCAGGCTCCCTGGCCATCAGCGGAGACCTTGAGGTGGGCATCGCCGGTGGTGTGCAGTATCGGAGGAACGAAGCAAGCCTGGATGCAGGAGAGCTCATAAACTCTCCTGGCAATGTGCTCTTCATCTTTCCAATCGATGATTTTGGGCCAGAGTCAGTTGACGTCTACGCAGCCTATGCGGAGGTGGGTGTCCCAATCACTTCTAAGCTCAACTTACAGGCCGCCGTGCGGTATGAGAACTACGGTGGTGGCATAGGGGATACAGTCGATCCAAAATTCGCCCTAACCTTCGATGCATCGGACTCGGTGACACTGCGCGGTTCTGTTGGTACATCCTTCCGCGCACCTACCCCATTACAAATCAGCGGACAGACCACGCAGACCGTACCCATCGTCAATCCCTGCTCTGGTCAGCGGCTTGCGTCATCAGTCTTGACCAATGGCAACAGCGAACTAACACCTGAAGACGCCACCACAGCCACCTTGGGATTCGCATTCGAACGGAATGATATTCGCCTTAGTCTTGATTACTGGAGCTACGACTACGATAACGTCATTACCAGGGAGAGCGCAGAGGCACTAGTGGCGAATGCAGCCTGTATCGAAGTCGCCCCGGGCGTAGCCGTGCCGGTCGCCGACGGAATCTCCCTGAATCCGCTCACAAGTCAAATTTCGCAAATTGAAGTTGACTTTATCAACGCGGGTTCTATCGAGACAGATGGAATCGATTTAAAAATTGGGAAGACATTTTCCCTTGATGACCTGGGAACGCTGGATCTAGAACTTTCCGGAACACTCATTACCATCTTCGATGTTCAGGAGACGCCAAACTCGCCAACCGTTGATCGGCTTGATTCGAGAAACATCACCAGCTTCACCCGATCGACCCCTGATTTGCGTGCAAACTTGCGCGCCAGCTGGAACATGGGCGGACATCAAGTAACTGCTTTCGTCCGTTACATCGACGATTACACCGACGACCTCAATAACGACCGGCGCATCGATAGCTATACATCCCTGGATCTACAATATGCGTACGTTTTCGGGGAAGGCGGGACTGGGCTAACGGATGGATTGCGGCTGCAGGCTGGTGCACTTAACCTTACTGACGAGCAACCTCCTTTCGTCAATGATCGTGGAGGTTTTGATGCGCTGGTTCATGACCCACGCGGTCGCCTCCTTTACGTCGGATTGACTAAGCAATTTTAAGCACTTGAACATCAGGTGAGCAGGGCGTGCTTTAACGAAGTCCCGTTCGGCGAGGCGCCCTGCCTTAGTTCTTGCTGAACCCGTCAGAGCGACGCTCCGGTGATCGTTGAGCGTCGATGGAGTCAAGCCACCTTTTCATCAGGACCGAGCCAGACTCCTGCAAAGCAACGCATCGGACTGTTTGAGAGCATCGACAAAAGCGCAACCGATTTTGTCAGGACTAAGCAGTCTCGTACGCTCGCATCTGAGTCTGCTCAAATCCACCACAGCACACCAATTCAAGTACCTTCCTGCACCGCAAATCGTGTACGATCTCGCGTATTTCGCAGCTAGTAAGGAAACGTTCGCTACATGAGACACCGCGATCCGGCAACACTGGAAAGTCTAATGCGAGCGGCAATGGATGCGTTTTCAGTCGACGGATACCATGGCGTTAAGATCAATCGAATTTGCGAATCGGCCGGTGTCGCAAACGGAACCTTCTACCTGTACTTCAAAAGCAAGGAAGACATCTACGAAGCAGTGTTTAAACGAGCTGCTGAAGAGTACTTAGCGGTGCTTAAAGCGCACGAAGACGACGACCTACCTCCCGCTCTGGCGGATTTGAGAGATGTCGAAACAATCGTCGAGTATGCTGTGCGGACGCCGGCGCTTCATAGAACCGTATTAGAAGATAGAAAATCGATGGTGAAAGGCGTCCAAGTCTTTCGTGAGGAACTGCTGGAGCAGCGTACAAACTCAATAAAGCGCGGCATGAAAGCCGGTGTCTTTCGTTCGGACATAGACCCGCGCCTGGCAGCGCTGGCTGACATAGCGATAACCGGTGAACTGATAACCGCCTGGCTCAACAATCCGAGAAGGATCAGTCGAGAGCATTTGGTTGAACAATTGTGGCAGTTTCGCATGCGCCTCAGCTATGAGCCCAAACACTGGCAAGGTAGTGCATCGAAGAAACTAAAGAGAAATAAAACAAGCGCACGGGTTGGCTGATAACTATCCCGCACGATGACAACGCGCATCGGGTTTATTAAAGCTTTGATTGAGTAGCGTAGGCTTGCTCCGTCCAAGGAGCACGATCTTCCTCCCCTCCGAACCGATCCACGTCATCGATAGCGTCCTGCACGGGGATCGCGATGCTGTCACCCATGGGAAAAGAATCTATAGCAGCCGTCAGAGCAGTTACGAGTTCAGTGCTCTCGTTGGCGATATCTGTCATCTCCAGAGGATCGTCCTGAAGGTTAAATAAGTGGATTGCGCTGCCGCTCCGGATAAGTTTGTAAGGGTAGCGATAGATTGCGGTTGATTCCCCAAGCACGGTCACTTTAGTCAGGTAGTCAGCTGGTTTTGGCGGTGCGTTCGCTATGAGCGCAGAGGTGAGATCTCGGCCATCGAAGTTATTCACAGTTTTCACGCCGGCGATCGTCATCAGGGTAGGAGTCACATCTTCAACAGTAGTCATGTAGTTATACGCGTATTCTCCGAGCTGTCCGGGCCAGTAGACAAATGATGGAACACGCACACCGCCTTCATAGAGAGATCCCTTGCCCTTCTTTAAGGGTCGGTTATCCGAGCCGCCCTCCGTCAAATTCTGGCGCGTGAACTCAATCATTCGATCGTTTGTTTTCACGTTTAGTCGAGCTTCAATAAGCTTTGCGAGCAGAAAATCAGGAAGAAAGCGAGCGGGGTTGTCGGCGATCAAGCCGCCGTTATCGCTCATGAACCAAATCAACGTTTGCTGTTCGATACCTTCTTTGACAATCGCTGTGTAAATCTCACCGATGGCAGAATCTAATTCAGAGACCATCGCAGCATGAATCCTTCGATTTTGCTGTTTGATTGATGAATATTGATTGATCGTCGTTGCGGGTGCTTCATTCGGAAGGTGGGGGGCACCGAAAGCGGTGTACATGAAGAACGGCCGCGAGGTATCTCGCTCTACGATCAGCCGCACTGCCTCTTTTGCAAGCAGGTGAGTTGCGTAACCGTCTTCACGAACCGTATTCCCGTTCCGCTGCCAGTCATATCCACCGCCGTGCGTCTTGTTGTAATAGCCAATACCTCCAGTCACGTGACCGTAAAAATGATCAAAGCCTCGCGCATTGGGGTGATAAGCGAGGTCGCGTGCTCCGAGGTGCCACTTACCTATAAGCGCGGTCTGATACCCGGCTTTGCGAAGATAATCGGCGGTTGTCGATTCATTCAGAGGCAGACCCGTTGGGTTGTTCTTGGTGAGTGGTCCGGTAATGCCCATTCGCAGCGGAGAACGGCCGGTCAGAAGAGCCGCTCGTGTGGGGCTGCAAGTTGGTTGCACATAAAACCGGTTTAGGATCACACCACTGCGAGCCAGACGATCGATCACCGGCGTTGCGATTTCACCCAGGTTGTACCCTACGTCT
>JBCCNK010000323.1:0-3990 GCA_039025875.1 Pseudomonadota bacterium | reverse complement strand
TCCTTAAGCCATTCGATCATATCTCTTACGTGGCTGCAGGATGTCTTATCGGCTGAGCTTTCAAGAAGAGCTTCGAGCGCCCAACCGTCGTCGTCCTGAATCAACACCGGGAGTTCCGCCTCGATGGCGTTGATGAAGCTCGGGTAAAAATTCCGGCTGCCTTCAATCGCCCGTATTCGCTCGGTGAGCGACGCCAGCACGGCGCGTGCAGCCGGATCAACGGCATTCAGGCCAAGCGCTTCCCAATCGCTGGAACTCAGAACCCGGCACGTGCGCGTCGGTGGCAGCGCCCGTTCATTGACGAAGCAAGGTCCGTCCGTGACGGTTGCAATGGGCGCAGGTGGCGCAGGTGGATTTGCCGAGCAGGCCGAGAAAAGAAGTGCAACGCAGGCGAGCGCCCAACGAGACAAAAGTTCAGAAACTGCAAACGGACGTGGCCGGAGCTGAAGACTTACTCTGTGCATGGCGTTCACCCAACCAAGACTCCGCGCCAGGCCTTTAATGAGTTGGCGCGAGTCTTACTTTTTATTATTCGAAATGTCAGCGTATCGCATCGCGGAGATTTTTCCAGGAACCTGGCACCCTAGCTAAGGCCGGTCCCCAACTGACAGCTTGCCAGTTCTGAACACCGCAGCTGAGTCGCAGTAGACGTCAACAGCCGTCGTCAGACGCATGCATGTACGGCCGTATGCCGCTGATTCTCGGCTCACATGGAAGTGATCACGCGCTGAAGAATTTTGACCACTGCATCGATCTCTTCCGGTGTGATGATCAAGGGAGGCGACATCGCAATGGTGTCTCCGATGCCTCGCAGCATCAGGCCCTCCTCCCATGCCAGTGCCTGCGCGACGGGCCCCAAGGAGCCAGGCGCAGCTCCGGGTTTGCTCAGCTCAATCGCGCCGATCAAACCGTAGTTGCGAACATCGATGACGGACTTGATGTCTGCCAGGGAGTGCAAGGCATCCTCCCAGTGTTGTCCGACGGGCCCGGAAGCGCGAGTCAGCAGGTCTTCGTTCTCATAGAGATCCAGCGCGGCCATTCCGGCTGCGCAAGCGGCAGGATGAGCGGAGTAGGTATACCCGTGATAGAACTCGACTGGGCCTTTGGCGTTTTCCATGCAGGCACCGTATATCTGGTCGCTGATGAATACAGCCGAGAGAGGAATCGTGGCGTTGCTGATACCTTTTGCCGAGGTCATAAGATCGGGCACAACACCGAACTCGATAGCAGCAAACGGTGAGCCAAGCCGCCCCCAGCCGGTGATGACCTCGTCAAAGATCAGTAGTACATCGTGCTGGGTACAAATGTCACGAATCCGCGGCAGATAACCTTCCGGCGGCAGAATCACGCCTCCGGCACCCGCGATGGGTTCGATGATTACCGCAGCGATGGTATCGGGGCCGTGAAGTGACAGCAGATGCTCGAGTTCCTCTGCCATCTCAACGCCATGCATCGGAAGACCGCGACTGAATGCGTTTCTTTCGAGGTCGAGCGTATGTCCCAGATGATCAACAGGTAGCCACTGTCCGAACGTACTGAAGTTGGGTGTTATGCCGCCGACAGAAATTCCACCAAAGTTCACACCGTGGTAGCCCTTCTCACGCCCAATGAACCTCGTTTTCTGACTCTTTCCCTGAGTCTGCCAATACTGCAGCGCCAGCTTCATTGCGGTTTCGACGGCCTCCGAACCCGAATTGCCGAAGAAGACATGATTCAGAGGATCAGGAGTAACCGCGGTCAAGCGCTGCGCATAGTCGAAGGCCAGCTGGTGACCGAAGTTGAAAATGGATGTGTAGTCGAGGGTTTTAAGCTGCCGGTGTACGGCATCGGCGATTTCGGGGCGACAGTGGCCAAGGTTGCTGCACCAGAGTCCAGCTGTGGCATCGATAATCTGCCGGCCATCATCGGTGGTCAGGTACAAACCCTGAGCCGACGCCACCATCCTGGGTTTGTCGAGAAAACTGCGGTTGGGTGTAAACGGCATCCAGAAGGCGTTCGAATTCACAGTCTATGCTTCCGCCTGCAGATCTGGGGAGTTGAGAACTTCGTCGTTGTGCTGTCCGAGTAACGGTGGCGGTCGCAGATACTCAATGGGCGTACGGGAGAATTTCAGTGGGTTGCCGACCAGAGACAGAGCGCCGTTCTCTGGATGATCCATTTCGACAATCATCTCGCGTGCCCGAACCTGCTCGTTCTCAAATACCTCATCGATCGTGTTGATCGGACCGGCCGGTACACCGTTTGCCTGACAGGCAGCGAGCCAGTGGGCAGAAGAGTGCTTTTCGAAGACAGGATTCAGGTGGGCGATGAGCGCATCGCGATTCGCCACTCGTGCCGCATTGGTCGAGAACGCAGGGTCCAGCGCCAGACCAGAGCGATCAACGATCTCGCAAAGCCTGCTGAACTGTGAGTCGTTGCCCACCGCTAGGATGAAGTGACCGTCGGCGGTGGCGAAACTCTGGTCCGGCACAATATTCGGATGGGCATTGCCAAGACGGCCCGGGACCACGCCACCCACAAGATAGTTAGTCGCCTGGTTGGCAAGGCAGGCGGCGGTGACATCCAGAAGTGAAACATCGATGTATTGGCCGCGCCCAGAGCTCCCTCGCTCATGCAGTGCCGCCAGGATTCCGTTACTTGCATACAGCCCTGTCAGGATATCCGAGAGCGCCACGCCAATCTTCTGTGGTCCGCCGCCGGGTTTTCCATCGCGTTCACCGGTCACGCTCATCAGGCCGCCCATAGCCTGAACGAGAAAGTCATAGCCTGGAAGCTCCCGGTACGGACCGGTCTGACCGAAGCCGGTGATCGAGCAGTACACCAGGCGGGGGTTCTGCGTTGCGAGGGTCTCAAAGTCGATGCCCAGTTTTTTCGTGGCACCGGCCTTGAAATTCTCAAGAAGCACGTCGGCCTCTGCCACCAGCTCGTAAAGCGCGGCTCGCCCTTCATCGCTTTTCAGGTCCAGGGTCACGGAGCGCTTACCCCGATTGGCACACAGATAATAGGCCGACTCCCCACTGTCGGTGCCGGTCCAGGGTGGTCCCCAGCGGCGGGTATCGTCGCCGTGCCTGGGGTTTTCAACCTTTATGACATCGGCACCCATATCGGCAAGTAGCTGACTCGCCCAGGGGCCGGCCAGTACTCTCGACAGGTCGAGGACCTTAACACCGCTGAGAGCTCCCATCCCGATCTTGGTTCAGAATGCGGGTATATCGGTCTGGGTGCGTCCGAGGATCAACGCATGAATATCGTGCGTGCCCTCATACGTATTGACGACCTCAAGATTGACCATGTGCCGCATGACCGGGTACTCATCAGAGATGCCATTGCCGCCCAGCATGTCACGTGCCAGCCTCGCGACCTGCAGTGCCTTGCCGCAGGAGTTGCGCTTTATGAGGGAGATCAGCTCGGGCGCGATTCCGTCACTGTCCATGAGCTGACCCGCGCGGTAACAACCCTGTAATCCCAGAGAGATTTCGGTCTGCATGTCGGCGAGCTTTAACTGGATTAGCTGATTCGACGCGAGAGGTCGGCCGAACTGCTTGCGCTCCATCGTGTAGTCACGTGCGGCGTGCCAGCAGGTTTCGGCGGCACCGAGCGCGCCCCAGGCTATCCCGTAGCGCGCATTGTTGAGGCAGCCGAAAGGTCCTTTTAATCCCTGCACGCCTGGCATGAGCTGATCTTCGCTCACGAGAACATCGTCCATGACTATCTCGCCGGTAATCGAAGCGCGTAGCGCCAGCTTGCCTTCAATTTTTGGCGCGCTCAGGCCTTCCATGCCTTTCTCGAGAATGAAACCCCGAATCTGGTCATCGTCCGTCTTGGCCCAAACAATAAAGACATCCGCAATGGGACTGTTGCTGATCCACATTTTGGCACCGCTCAGTCGATAACCACCGTCTACACTTCTAGCCCGGGTGATCATGCTCCCCGGATCTGAGCCATGGTCGGGTTCCGTAAGTCCAAAACAGCCGATCCACTCGCCGGTGG
>JBCCNK010000322.1:0-3996 GCA_039025875.1 Pseudomonadota bacterium | reverse complement strand
CTTTGACTGGAGCCGCGAGCTGGCGACCTGTACCCCCGAGTACTATCGCTGGGAGCAATGGTTCTTCACTCGCCTGTACGAAAAAGGGCTCGTCTACAAAAAAATGGCGACGGTGAACTGGGACCCGATAGATCAAACTGTCCTGGCCAACGAACAGGTTATCGATGGTCGGGGCTGGCGCTCAGGCGCGTTGGTTGAGCGCCGGGAGATACCGCAGTGGTTCCTGCGCATTACCGAATACGCCGAAGAGTTGCTGAGCAGCCTCGATGACCTGGACGCCTGGCCCGATGCAGTGCGGACGATGCAGCGCAATTGGATAGGAAAAAGTCGCGGGGTAGAACTGAGCTTTGGCCTGGCGGAAGCGGTTGCCGGCTTCGATGAAATCGAGGTTTACACCACGCGGCCGGATACGCTTTTTGGGGTGACTTATCTGAGTCTTGCCGCCGAGCATCCGATCAGTCTGGAACTGGCGGAGAGCAATGCGGTCCTTGCCGCTTTTATCGATGAATGCAAACAGAATTCGGTGGCAGAAGCCGATATGGCACAGGCCGAGAAACTGGGTATAGATACCGGTTTACGCGCATCCCACCCCCTGACGGGGGACCTCGTTCCTGTATGGATCGCAAACTATGTACTGATGGATTACGGCTCGGGTGCGGTGATGGCAGTACCCGCGCACGATGAACGAGATTACCAGTTCGCCAAGGCCTACGAATTGCCTATGCGAGTGGTTATCTGCGACAAGAATGACCAACCAGCCGACGTATCGACCGACGCCTTCACGGCTTATGGCAAAACAACTGGCTCCGGCGACTTCGACGGTCTGGAATACGAGAGTGCCTTCACGGCTATCGCTGACGCCCTTAAGAAACTTGATCGTGGGAGAGTCACGACTCAGTACCGCCTTCGTGATTGGGGCGTTTCACGGCAGCGTTACTGGGGAACTCCTATTCCGATGCTTAACCTCCCCGATGGCTCCGAGTTGCCGATTCCGGCAGATCGACTGCCATCCCTCTTGCCGGAAGACGTGGTCATGGATGGCGTCGCGTCGCCGATTAAGAGCGATCCAGAGTGGAGTCGGTTTGAGTTTGAAGGCAATGAGTGTGAACGTGAAACCGACACGTTTGACACGTTTATGCAGTCGTCTTGGTACTACGCGCGGTTTACCTGCGTTGATTATAAGGAAGGCATGCTGGATCCGCAGCGCGCCAACTACTGGCTACCGGTGGATCAATATGTAGGGGGTATCGAGCACGCAATCCTACATCTGCTCTACGCACGCTTCTTCCACAAGCTGATGCGCGATGAAGGTCTTGTATCGAGTGATGAGCCTTTTGCCCGCCTGTTGACCCAGGGCATGGTTCTGAAGGACGGCGCGAAAATGTCTAAGTCCAAAGGCAACACCGTTGACCCTCAGTCGCTCATCGACAGCCATGGTGCAGACACCGTGCGACTCTTTAGCCTATTCGCCGCACCACCGGATCAGTCTTTGGAATGGTCCGAAGACGGTGTCGAAGGTGCACTGCGCTTTATCAAGAGACTGTGGCGATTGGTTCTTGAGAATCGAATCGAATCCGCAGTGACAGTCGATCCGAGTTCTCTACAGTCCGGTGCCCGCGATCTACGGCGCAAAGTTCATGAAACTATCCGCAAGGTCAGCGATGACATGGAGCGGCGGCAGACTTTCAACACAGCAATCGCCGCAGTGATGGAGCTATGCAACGAACTTGCTCGATTTGAGCCTTCCGATGACAACGAGCGAGCAATTGTTGGAGAGGGGCTGAGCGCTGTAGTCCGCATGTTAGTTCCGATCGTCCCCCACGTGTGTCATCACTTATGGCGGGCTATTGGCGGTGAGGGGGATTCGACCTACGCAACATGGCCTCGTGTCGATGAGTCCGCACTCGTACGGGATTCCCTGGAGATAGTTGTCCAGGTCAATGGCAAAGTACGTGCGCGAATGGAGGTTGCTGCAAGTGCCGACAAGGCGGAACTAGAGTCCGCGGCGCGCGCTCAGGATAATGTCCAGCGTTTTATCGCGGGCAAGGCTATTCGCAAAGTAATCGTTGTTCCGGGAAAACTCGTCAACATAGTGGCATCGTGAGAGTGGCATCGTGAGAGCGGCATCGTGAGAGTGGCATCGTGGTAATGGCATCACCAGAGCAGCGTGCTGCCAGAGACGTCGCAATGAGAGCTTCGGAAAAGTCGCCTCTTGCCGGCCAATAGCTATCAGTAATCCCCACAAGAAGCTTAGCCTGCTGCGACCAGGCGACGAAGCACGGGTGACAAGAAGGCGTTCCGTTTGCGTTGCGGCAGGCAGCCCAGACAAGGGAAAGAAAGAGGGGTTTTGATGCGCACGACTGGGGTTCTGAGGGCAAGTGGGCTGCTAACGCTGACCATTACTACCCTCGTCATT
Source organism: Pseudomonadota bacterium (assembly GCA_039025875.1). GTDB lineage: Bacteria > Pseudomonadota > Gammaproteobacteria > Pseudomonadales > Halieaceae > Congregibacter. Next base: position 1,580 of record JBCCNK010000322.1, on the reverse strand, counting down.
TTGACAGCCTGCGGCTTTCAGCTTCGGGGTACGGGCGGCGGTTCAGGCCTACCCCAGGATTGGCGGAGCTTTCATTTATTGTCCAGCAATCCAAATAGCGAGCTCGCTCGGATCATGGAGTCAACGCTTACGCAGAACGGCGTAACGCTCATGTCCCGGGAACAGGCAAGCTATTTGCTACGGCTCGGACCTGAACAGTTCAATCAGCGCAACCTATCGGTCAATGCGCAGGCCCGCGCCGCCGAATTCGACCTGCAGATGAGCGCCAATTTTCAGGTGTTCGATCAACAGGGTGAGGTTGTCATGCCCCAGAGCCGTGCCGGTGTGAACAAACAGATGGAGAATGATCCGCAGAATGTCGTGGGCAAAGCTGAAGAAGTGCGCATACTGCGCGGTGAATTAAGGCTGGAGCTTGCCGCGCAGATCTACAGGCGCATCAGTTTCTTTGCTGCAAATTCAGATTGAGCGCTCGTACTTATGCGCGTTTATCCCGAGAGGCTTCAGGCCAGCTTGAACGACAAACTCTTCCCTGTGTATCTGGTTAGCGGAGACGAAACGCTACTAGTGCAAGAGGCGGTCGACCTGATACGCAGTGCGGCGCGAAACAACGGATGTACAGAAAGGCATGTGCTCGACAGCGGTGAGTCAGGCTTTCGCTGGGACGATTTGACACAAGACACGAACGCCCTCTCGTTGTTTGCCGAGCGTCGGCTAATTGAATTGAAAGTTGCCAACGGGAAGTTTGGCAGCGATGGAAGTAAGACGTTGCAAGAATACTTGCAGAACGCGTCCGATGAAGACGTACTTTTGATCGTGTCGGGGAAAATCGACCGCGCCAGCACCAACAGCAAGTGGTACAAGGCGATCGACGCCGCAGGTGTCACCGTTCAAATCTGGCCGATTGGCGCCGATGCCCTGCCGCGCTGGCTGGAAGACAGAGCGCGATCAATAGGTTTACAGATTTCTCGCGAAGCGGTTGCGATACTTTGCGATCGCGTCGAAGGCAACCTTCTGGCGGCCGCTCAGGAGCTCGAGAAGCTGCGGCTGGTTGCCGATACCGCACAAGTCAGCGCTGAACTGGTGATCGAATCCGTTGCTAACAACGCACGGTTCAATCTCTTTGGCATGCTCGACAAGGCACTTGCGGGACGTCGCACGGAGAGCTTGCGCATGCTGCATAGCCTTCGCTCGGAAGGCGCACAACCACCGGCTCTACTGTGGGCTTTTGTTCGCGAGCTTCGCAGCTTGCAGTCCCTGCTGATGGCCACACAGCGAGGGCTGAGCATCCCCAAGGCACTGAATGAAGCGCGGGTCTGGAAGAATCGCCAGCCTATTCTCGGAGCGGCTCTGCAACGGCATACGCTGGCAGGCATCGACAGTCTGCTGGCGCTGGCGGGTGAAGTGGACGGGGCGACTAAGGGGTTCCGTCCGGGCAACGCCTGGGATCAGCTGGAAAATTTGGTGTTTGCCCTAGCCGGTGATGGCACCTACCCGTTAGCTCAGCAGAACAGCGTCGCCCGTCGCCACCGCTTCATCTGAGGCCACTGACGCATCACGCGACAGGTCGATGGAAAGCAGCT
>JBCCNK010000321.1:0-4019 GCA_039025875.1 Pseudomonadota bacterium | reverse complement strand
TTTCAAATAGAGGCCGATCTTGACTCCGTACTGCCAGAACAGATTTTCCCGGTATCAATTGACTCCGCGTTGGACGAGATCAAGAGCACCTTTCAGCGGCGGATTACTATCGTTCTTGTTTCCCGCTCTGGGGACCCTGTCCAGAAGGAACAAGCCCTCGATGCGGCATCCATACGGCTGCGCAACCAATTGGCTTCGATCCCCAACGTATCGCTCCTGCCGGGCGGGGAAGATCTCCTAGCCGCCCTGGTCGATGGCCTAATTCCCTATCGATTCCAGCTCCTATCTCGAAGCGAAAGAGCTAGGCTCATATCAGATACGGACATCGAAGTGCTGGATCAGGCGGAGCGAAGGCTTTATCGCGTGGGCTCACCAACAATGCTGCCGTTCGTTCAGGACCCTTTTGGCGTCCACCAACAAACTCTGTTCGATCTGGTGAGCGAAAACAGCGGATCACTAGCTTCCGATGATGCCAGTGACTTTAGAGTGATTTCATTGATGCTTGGTGATGAAGCGCTCCGGATTGGAGATCAGGAACGTCTGTTGGAGGGAATCGACCAGGCGCTTCGAGCTGCGGTGATCTCTGCTGACACGAATGACCATCCTTTTGCTGCTCCGAGTATCGACACGCAACCGGAAATAGTCAGCTATCGCTCAGGCGTCTTCTTTTACTCGGTCGACGCGGCGGTTCGCTCGAAGAATGAAGTTTTAGCCATCTCGACCGTATCGTCGATCGCGGTGTTAGGTGTTTTGTTTTTTGTATTCCGCAGCACCTCAGCTATTGCTCTTGCGCTGGGATCGATGGCGTTCGGTATTTTGGCCGGTGTGCTGGCAAGCCACGCAGTTTTCGGCCAAATACATGTGTTTACCATCGTCTTTGGCGTCGGGCTCATCGGAGTGGTGATCGATTACTCGCTGCACTTCCTCTTCCACAGCGCTGACGTCGAGCGTGGGCGGCTACGTTCTGCTCTGGTCTTGAGCGCGTTGACCTCGATCATTGGTTATGGCGCGCTGTTTCTTTCCTCGCTCGCAGTGCTCAAGGCCGTCGCTGTGTTCGCCGTCGCAGGCATTGCGATGGCATTGCTAACTGTCGTTTCTCTTGGACCGCTGCTCGCGCCGATTCAGCCGCATTTCTTGTCGCTGCCGAACACCATAGTCCGGCCGTTGAACCGAAAGATAGCTCTAGCGCTCGCCGGTTTTCTACTCGTGATTGCGGGTGTAATGATTACAACCATACTGATAGCGGATCCGTTCGATGATCGACCCGAAATTTTCTTCAAGGCGCCCGCTGCGCTGCTCGAAAGCGACAAACAAGCGGCGAGCTATACAGGCGATTTAGAACCGGGCCGCTTCATTACGTTCACTGGAACTACCAGCAATGAAGTCTACGACCTATACCGCAGCACCACACAGATCCTAAAGGCCGAGTCCGGCCTGGCGAGAGGCCAGTTTGTGAGCATCCTCGACTGGGTTCCAGACACCGAGGAGCAACGCAGTAACTATGAACAGCAGCGACGCCTGTACGGAGGTTCGGGCCTTTTAGGCAATCTGTTCAGTAGGTTGGGTCTCTCTGGGCAGGACACGCAGCTTCGAACCGCCTTCGCAAACGCTTCCGAGCTAATCCTGGAGCCTGATACGGTTCAAACTTTGCTCGGCGCGGCCCTGCCCGTGAGTTGGTTACGCACCGACAACAACATCACAGCCCTGGCATTCCTCAGAAAAGGTACAGACGTCGAGGCGCTCGATGAGCCGTCCTGGCAGGTTGGGGGCGTAAACTACATTAATCTCACAAAACGGACGCAGGCAGCTCTGCGGGCACAGCGCGAATCCGCGGGATGGATACTGTTGGTATCTATGGCGATCACAGCCTTACTCCTTGCTGCGGCCTTCCGGGACATAAGAGCGGCATTGCTCGCATTTGTGCCCGCGTTCTCGTGCTTGGCGTCGCTGGCCTTATTGAGCCTGCTAGGCACTGGCATAAACCTGTTTCACACAATGGCTTGTTTTCTGGTGTTAGGTTTTGGTCTGGACTACGTGATCTTTGTTCGTCAGATGACCTGGCATGTGCCATCCATGGATTTGGACGAGCCCGCTCCTAATCAAACGACAAGCGCAACGGATACTCATTCGTTTAACGGAGGATCGCCTACCCTCCGGGCGATCACGCTCTCCTTTGTAACCAGTCAGCTTTCTTTTGGCCTACTAGCACTGAGCAGTATCAGCATAGTGCAGGCGTTTGGAGTCACTCTGTTTATTGGGAACACGGTAAATCTGATGGGTGCAGTCCTAGTCCGAGCTCTGGCACCCATGCCCTTATTAAAACCATCACCAAGGTAGGTTCAGAAGCTAATGAGCGAACGACGTATTCTCGTAACGGGTGCAAGTCGCGGTATTGGCGCCGCAATAGCAAAACACGCGGCATCGAGCGGATTTCGCATTACGGTTCACTTCAACAACAATGCCACAGCAGGTAAGGGGGTCCTTGACGAGATTCGCAGTCAGGGCGGTGAAGGCTCACTGCTTCAATTCGACATATCCGATCGCGATACAGTGAAGGCGATACTTGAGAAAGATATGGCAGACAATGGCGCCTATTACGGCGTGGTTTGCAATGCAGGCATCGCGAAGGATGGCCCGTTTCCGGGCCTGACTGGCGAGGACTGGGACTCGGTCCTGGGAACGAACCTAGATGGTTTTTACAACGTCTTGCATCCGCTGGTCATGCCGATGATTCGGCAGCGCTCGGGGGGGCGAATCGTCACGCTTTCGTCGGTATCGGGTGTCGTCGGCAACCGCGGGCAAGTGAACTACAGCGCAGCCAAAGCTGGGATTATTGGAGCGACCAAAGCTCTCTCCATGGAACTGGCAAAACGTGGAATCACAGTGAACTGTGTCGCCCCCGGCGTTATCGAAACCGATATGACTCACGACAGTGTTCGTGATGAAGTTAAAAAAGCGATCCCATTGGGTAGCTTTGGGACTGTTGACCACGTCGCCAGTACGGTGAACTTTTTACTCTCCGACGCCGCAGGCTACATCACGCGACAAGTCATCGGAGTGAATGGTGGTCTATGCTAAGGGTACTTAAGGCTGCGCTTAGTACAAATCGGGGGAATCTTTATGAATCAGGCGGTTCAGCCGGGCGAGACCGAGAACTCTCCAGGAGCAAAGGACAGGGAGAAGAGAGAAGCGAAGAAGACGCCAGAGAAGGCAGAGAAGTGCGAGTCACAGGAGGACGGCTGGGAGGACCAGACTGACACTGATACGGTTACCACGAGTCCGGGGAAAGACCGCATGCTCGGTTCGCCGACAGGCAGGATTGCCAGCACACCCGTAGACATCTGCAACGAGATTACTGCGCCAGCGTTCCGGCGCGATTATTTGTCGCCAAACAAACCTGTAATTCTGCGGCAACTCACCAGCGAATGGACGGCGCGCGCCAAATGGAGCACGAGCTATCTCGCAGAAGTCGCCGGTGACAGAATCGTGCCGCTTTACAGCAGCAAGCCTGCGAAAGGGCACAAGCACCAACACGCGGCTGACGCACAGATGCCCCTTCAAGAATACCTCGAACGGCTCGAGGCCGGAGAGCAGGACTTGCGGATGTTCTTCTACAACATCCTCGAAAACGCGCCGGAGTTGGTTGACGATTTTTCCTACCCGGATCTAGGACTTAAGTTCTTCAAGCGCCTGCCGGTTCTGTTCATGGGCGGGCGCGGGGCAAAGGTCCAGATGCACTTTGACATCGACTATGCAAACCTCCTGCTATGCCACTTCGGCGGCAGGAAGCGAGTATTGCTGGTCCCGCCGGAACAGAGTCGATTCATGTACCGGGTGCCTTACTCATTTAGCGCGCTTTACGACGTCGATTTCGACAAGCCGGACTTTTCCAGGTTTCCCGCGTTAGCTCGACTGAACGCGATAACTGCGGAGCTTATGCACGGCGATGTGCTCTTCATCCCCTCTGGGTACTGGCACTACATCGTTTATGAGGATGTGGGGTTCTCCATGACGCTGCG
>JBCCNK010000320.1:0-4030 GCA_039025875.1 Pseudomonadota bacterium | reverse complement strand
TACTGTCACGGCACCTGTGGTTGGAGTGTCTGGCCCAGAACAGCTCCAGGACCTGGTTGCTGGCACTACTGTGGAACTTGAGCAAGGCGATATCGAGTACCTGGAGGAACTCTACGAGCCGCTTGAGAACTTATTGTCATCAGGAATTTCATAGGGGGAGTATCAGTGCGTCGAAGCCTTGACACAGGGTATGGGTCTTTGCGTAAGCGACAGTACTTGTCCCGCAGGCTAGGTATAGTTTTTACGTTTGTTAGACACACGTCTTAACCTGCGCCTAATCACTTCAAGCCGCAGACCGATTAGTCATTGTAATAGTCACTTGCAAACCGGAGTCACCTGTAAGCTCGATGTTCGCGCCATGTAGCTTACAGATTGCCGCTACTAAGGCCAGTCCCAGGCCAGTGCCACTAGAATCTCTATGCTGCTGCGCGCGAAAAAAACGTTCCGTCAACCGGCCCAAAATATGACCTGGTACACCAGGGCCTTGATCTTTCACCGTGAAAACGAAACCATCTCCCACCGTTCGTAGGGCCATATCGACCCGAGCGCTGTCGGGCGCATAGCGCAGTGTATTGTCAAGCAGATTGACCGCGACTTGCGTCCAAAGGCTTCGGTCGCCTAACGTTTTTGCCGGTTCACCAGAGTGCAAAAACACTAACCGTATGCCCGCTTCGACAAATACAGGCTCGTATAGGTCATGTACTTCTCGGAGCATTTCAACAAAGTCAAAATGAGTAAACTGCTGGCGCAGGCTGCCTTGCTCTAACTGCGCAATGCGCAACATAGAGGTAAATGTTGCCAGTACATCATCCGCCTGCTCGGCGATCAAGCGTATGTCATCGGTACTAGGATTCTCGGTAAATTGCAGTTGTTCGATGCGATTGCGTAAGCGAGTGAGGGGCGAACGAAGATCATGAGTGATGTTGTCTGATACCTGTTTCACTCCTTCCATCAACTGCTCTATTTTATCGAGCATTCCGTTGATATTCGAACTCAAGCGATCGAAATCATCGCCGGAGCCAGTTAATCGGAGGCGATATCCAAGCTCACCTTGTTGAACACGCTCGGTGAGCGCATTGATTCTTCGCACGCGTGCATACACCCGCTGCCCTAGAAGCACACCAGCAAGCGTCGCCACGAGAAAGCTCACCGCAAGTCCTATGTTTCGCCAGTGCCGAATCATTACAACTATATCTAGAGTTTCTGTCGCCACCATGCCGAATTGGAAAGGAGGACCTTCCATCGTGGCGATTTCTTTCACCCAGCAGGTGGCCGGTTTCTCGCTGATGGGTCCCGTGGGGGGCAGAGTCACTGCAAAGAACCCATCACCGCCAGCAAGACCGGTTGATTTCCATAGCTCAGTCCCAGGCTGTGCACTGCGAACACAACGCCGTTCACGTTGCTGATCTACACTCAGCAGCGTCAACAGTTGCGCCAATCTCTCCGCTTGGCTCATGCTTTGCCAGCGAAGCATGGAGTCTGAGTGCATCAGACGACGGTTGACTCTCCGGTTGAGCTTATCTTGGAGCCATGCTGGAGTTTCACTGAGAAGTAGCTGATGATAAAACTCCAGCGGCAGTTGCAATGTCGGCGGTGCCTCACCTGCACCTAGCAGCCAGCGCCGGCCCATGGTGGCATCATCGTTTCGCTCAAGTGTGAGTTCAGAGTAGCTGTCGATAAACGTTTCGAAATTCTCATCAGGCAAATTATTTGTAGGAATGGGTTCGATTCGAAGGATATCAACGTACAACTCAAACAGTTCGAAGACGTCACTATCAGCCCGCTCAGAGAGCATGTCGGTGATTTCATCTACGTTCTCTTCAAGTGGTGCAAGCAGCGCTCGCTCTGACAGAGTTACGATCCCGAAGATGCATATCGCCGAACTCAACCAGATCACCAGCGTTAACACCACAGACAGGCGCAGACTAGAACTCGATAGCAGGCCCGCCTTACTCACGAATGATGTAGCCCATGCCTCGCACGGTCTCGATTAAAGGTTGCGGCGCGTCTTTGTCGATCTTTTGACGCAGCCGCGAGATGTGGACATCGATGATATTGGTTTGCGGATCGAAGTTCAGTCCCCAGAGTTTCTCGAGCAACATAGTCCGGGTCACCACCTGCCCAAGATGCAGCAATAGGAATTCAAGCAGCGCATACTCCCGCGGCAATAAAACGATATTCCGTCCACCACGAGTTACGGTACGCCCCAACAGGTTAAGCTCAAGATCGCCCACACGAATCGTGTTCGTTTCAGGTGCGCTCATTCTGCGGCGACCTAGCGCTTCTACTCGCGCCAGGACTTCGCTGAAGGCAAAGGGTTTGGCGAGGTAGTCATCAGAGCCAGCTCGCAAGCCTTCCACGCGATGATCCACTTCTGATAAAGCGCTAAGAATCAGTACCGGCGTCATTTTGCCCATCGCTCGCAAGGCCTTCAGTAAAGACAGACCGTCAGTGCCGGGCAACATACGATCTAAGATCATTACGTCGTATTCGCCGTGAGAGGCCTCGATGAGTGCACTATCGCCATCGGCAACGCAGTGTGCGGTGTGCCCGGCCTCGCGCAGACCTTTAACAATAAACACGCTGACATCGTGGTCGTCTTCCGCTAGCAGAATATTCATATGTAGCTCGCTTGCAGCGACGGCATAGCAGCCATTCTAGGCTACTTTGTACGCCGTCTGTCACATTAAATATCTGTAATCCCTACTCCATGTTAGCGACACACACGCTGGGCTACAGTGTCAGCGGAAGTGAAGGGAAAAAATGGGGCGAAATAAATGAATGAGCGCGTTGCTAGACGACAAACACTGGTCTTGATCTATCTGCTCGTCATAATGCTAACGGGTTGCGGCTCTGGGGGCTCTGGGGGCTCTGGCGGCAACGATAATACGGTCGTCGAACCTATCCCAACACCCTCCGACCCCGGTTCCAACCCACCGCCCCCAACACCACCTATTGCACAACCTCCGAACGATCATATGGTTGTCGAACTTGTCCCAACACCTTCCGACCCCGGTTCTAATCCACCGCCGCAAACTCCACCTATTGCACAACCTCCAACCGATCACATGGTTGTCGGACCGGTTCCAACACCTTCCGACCCCGGTTCCAATCCACCGCCCCCAACTCCACCTATTGCACAACCTCCAGCTGAGCACACGCCTGAACCACCGTCAGGTATCGTCGCGCAAGGTAGTACTTTCCAGAATCGCAACGCTACCGCTCGCTTTTTGACCCAGGCTACCTTCGGGCCAACAACAACGGACATAGATGTGCTCACAGGCACCAGCGCTTCCCAGTGGTATCTAGCTGAACTCGATAAGACGCCTACCTTGATACTCAACGAGTTTGAGCGCTACTTGGCTTTCTTTAGGCCAGAGGGTGATCGTCGCTTCGTCGAATCCGAGGCCTCCACGTTCGCCTTCTGGTTCCACGCCATCACAGCGGATGACCAACTCCGCCAGCGAGTCGCCTTCGCGCTGTCACAGCTGCTGGTGGTGTCAAACGCTCAGGATACTGTGCTCGCCGATTTTGCAGAAGCCATTGCTGCATTTCAGGACATCCTTCGTCGCAATGCATTTGGCAACTATCGTGACCTCCTGGAAGAGGTGACCTACTCACCCGCCATGGGTTTCTATCTCACCTATCTCGGCAACAGAAAGGCCGATCCGGCAACCGGCCGCATGCCAGATGAGAACTACGCACGAGAAATCCTTCAACTTTTTTCGATTGGCATCGTGGAGCTGAATCCAGATGGTAGCCTGCGGCTCGACTCCACTGGTTTGCCTATCGAGACCTATAGCAACGCAGATATTACTGAGCTGGCCAAAGTGTTCACGGGGCTGGACGCCGATGCGGGAGCAGGCGGTGTGATAGGGGATATACCGCGAGAATCCTGGACTCGTCCTATGCGCATGTATGAGTTTAATCACGCCACTGCAGCCAAGACCTTTCTCGGTTCCACGATTCCAGAGTCCACTGATGGACAAAGCAGTATCTCCCAGGCGCTGGACATCATTTTTCGACACCC
>JBCCNK010000319.1:0-4030 GCA_039025875.1 Pseudomonadota bacterium | reverse complement strand
TCGGTATCACCCTGGACGATTACCTCGATAAATAATTATCCCGATCCTGGGCGGTGGGCTTCGGCACTGCCGCTGGTACTTTCGCTGGGTGTTCTTCTCGGACTAGCGCTTGCTGTTTTCGTTATTGCGAGTCGACTCGGACTTCCCAAGTCAACTTGGCTACGCTCGTTCGCTCTGTTATTTGTATTTTGCTGGGTCCTTTTGGATCTCAATTGGCTGCAGCAGCAGCGCTACAATGCCCGACAGGCGCTCAAGACGTTCTCTGGCAAGACCGAAAGCGCCCGTCTGCGGGCCAGCCCCGACGCCTCCATTCATCGGTTAAGCCAACGCGTGTTCGACGAGGTCCGATCAAGCGATAGCACCCCGGCCATTTTCGTTTCGAGCACCTCCGACTACGCCGGCATGCGCGCGGCGTACTTCCTCTATCCAATGAATGTGTACTGGGAAAGGTTTGAAGAACTCCCTGCTCAGAAGTCCTTTGTATCCGGGGATCACATTCTAGTCGTCAACCCGACTCGTCATCGATACTCAGGTGGCTACATTACCTATCCGGATCGCTCCGATCGCATAGCCGCCGAGCTGCTGTTTTCCGAGCCCCTGGGGGCCTTGTTCCGCGTTCGCTGATGGGCTTGGTAATGAAGAGCTGTGTGGTGCTGCTTCCCCTTGTATCCGGTGGTTGTCTCGCCAGGCTCGCGCTTGCGGGCGAGCAACGCACGCATCTCGCGACTTTTCTGGGATTTGCTGGCGTATTCGGAGTCGCCTCGGCGGCCTGTTTGCTCGCGATTCTCGATGCTCTATCAGTACCGTGGACGGGCGCTACCTTTGTTGTCGCAGCCGCGCTGCTCTTGATCCTTGAGTGTGCCGCGATTTACCTGACTCGAACCAGATCGTTACAGTGGTTTTCAAACGCGCGGGAGACCACGACGTCCGCGCGTATTTTTGCGACTGGCCTTGCGTTGCTTATCGTGGCTCATATCGCGCTGGCGGCCATCGATGCACTCAACAGGCCTGTGTTTCCCTGGGACGCCACGATGCACTGGGCGACGAAGGCAAAGGTCTGGTTTGATCAGCAGCGCCTGGTGGATTTTGTCGTCGCGGAGCAATGGATCGAGACTCGTCAAGCTAGCCTTGTCTTTACCGATGAGCATCCTGGTTATCCTGTTGCCATGCCTCTTATACAGGTGTGGATGTGCATCGCTTGGGGTCAATGGAGCTCGGTTGCGATCAATGTCCCCTGGGTGCTGCTGATGTGTTCGCTGGCACTGTTTTTTTACGGTGAATCCAGGCTATCGGGCGTCAGCCGACTGGCCGCACTACTGTTTACGTACTTTTTGGCATCCATTCCGATACTCGGTACGCATGTCGCACTGTCCGGTTACTCCGACTTTCCACAGGGTGTTGTGTTCTTCGCGGCATTCCTGCTCGTTCAGCGCTCGCTCGCGCATCCCGATTGGCTGCGCGGTCTAATAGCCCTGGCTATGGCGGTTGCCGTAACGCAGGTAAAGAACGAGGGCTTCTTTTGGGCTGCGAGCTTACTTGTCACGTCGCTTTTTATGTTGCAGCCCTTAGTGCGGGCTCTTGGCGTGAGTGTGGTGTGCTTGCTTCTCGCTGCTCTTGCCTTCTTTCTTGTACCGCAGGACTTTGAGTTCGCCGGGCACAGTCTCGCTTCTCTCAAAATCGCTTTCCGACCGGAGCACCTCGCTGCGCTACCACGACAATTCTACGCAACGCTCAGCTGGAATCTGCTGTTTCTGGTGCTAGCTTCAGGTTGGGGTGTTTTTTTCGTCGTTGGGGTCCGGGATCGTGCGCTTCGGGCATTGTTCTTTACCGTCGCTGCGACAACGTGGCTCTACATCTTGCTGTACTCGCTCACGAAGTACGCGCCAGGAGCTACCGCGCTTACCTCGGCACCGCGGATCTTCCTACATCTTGCACCTTTGCAGCTGTTCTTTGCGATGTTGGTCTGGCAGCGTCTTATGAATCGGTATCCGGGTACGAAGACCGGGTAGCTTGCATCTTAAGGTCTTCACGCCGGGCCCGTTCAAGTATCTCTTCGAGAAGCTTCCGATTCTGCGATACCAGGTCCGCAAGCAAGCCAGCGATCGCGAATGTCGCTCCGAGAACAAGAAACGCTGATCCGAGTACCAGGGACTGGATATGCCCACTCCCTTCACCCTGGGCAAAGAAAACGAGAAACCTGAGCAGTGGAGCCACGCCTACAACGGCGAGTACACCGCCGACGCTGAAGAAGAATCGCATGGGGCGGTACATCGCATACATGCGCAGAATGGTGACGGCCTGCCGCAACACGAACCCGGTGGTGGTTTGGTAAAGCCGCGGTGGTCGCGTGACTGTGTTCGTAGCTATGGGTACCGATTGAATGAGCAGGTTTTTATTGCCCGCCTGAATAATCATCTCGGTGGTGTAGCTGAACTTCGAAAGGATTTTCAGGCGCAGCGCAGCGCTCCGGCTAATCGCCCGGAATCCGGACACGGCATCTGGAACGGTGGTGCCAGACAGGGAGCTCACCACCGAGCTGCCAAACACCTGAAACCAGGTCTTTAACGGTGCGAACTGTCTATTTTTTTTGAGCTGTCTATCTCCAATGACGATATCAGCCTGATTGGCCAGAATGGGTTGAACGAGTTTTTCGATATCCGAACCGCAGTACTGATTGTCCGCATCTGTATTGACGATAATGTCGGCGCCCAGCCTCAGGCATGCTTCGAGCCCAACCTGAAACGTTGCGGCGAGCCCCAGGGTCTTTTTATTGCGCACGACATGGTGAGCGCCGTTAGCTTTTGCGATTGCGCCGGTGTTGTCTGAACTGCCGTCGTCGATGATCAGGTAATCAATTTGATCTATCCCAACGAGCGATCGCGGTAATGCCGCCAGCGTCGCGGCCAGCTGCCCGGCTTCGTTGAGTGCCGGTATTTGTATGATCAGCCTAGTCATAAACTTGTTTCGATTAGATCACGCAGCAGCTTGTGGCAGCGGCATAAGCACAGTCGAACGTGCAGCCGCATGCGAAGACAACAGCACAGACCAGAGCATCGACAGCGTCACTGACAAGAAGCCTTCGATCAATGCGTGAGCGGTGGACGGTAAATCTGCGGCTTCCGTGATACCGGCAAAGCTCAGGTCCGATCATAAATCGGCGTCACCACGTCACCCATTGCACTGCTCATACGTTCCCGAATTAGTTGTGCAATCGACCGGTAAAGATGACGGACCGGGCTGTTTTGCCTGTACACCAGCGCGTGTTCGCGATAAATCGACGCCCCTTCGATGGCGATGACATCGAGTTCTTCTGGACGGTGGATTTCTGATCGAATATAGAGTGCGGGCAAAAAGGCTACCCCCATTCCCATCACGACCATCTGCCTGAGAGTGTCAAGGCTCGTGCCTTCATAGTCCCGGTTTAACTGGGCGCCGGTGCGTTCACAAATTCGCTGCACCTCCTGGTGCAGCTGATGGCGCTCGTCCAGTCCCATTATGCTCATACCTGCAAGGTGCTCCTCTCGGAAGTGGCCATCCTTCGCGAGCCCGGCCTCCTTAGGCGCAACGAGCATCAGCGGTTCACGGAACAGAACGTCAACGTTCAAATTTTCGCCGCGCAGAGGCAACGGCAAAAGCGCGAGGTCGTAGCGGCCGTCCAGCACGCCATTTTCCAACTGACTTGGTGGCTCTTCGCGCACATATAGCTTCAAGCGATCAAACTTCTCATGAATGCTCGGAACAATGTTGGGTAGTAGATAGGGCCCAAGCGTTGGCGGCACGCCGAGTCGATGGGTGGTTGCAGCGGTATCCGAAAGCGTATTCGCAAGCGCTTCCAGCTCGCGCCACTGGGCGATGAGTTGCTTAGCCACCGGGAGGAGTTGACGCCCTGCCGGCGTGAGCTGGGTCAGCCGTCGACTGCGCTCCAGAAGCGTAACGCCCAGGCTTTTTTCGAGCGTCGCGAGCTGCGTAGAGAGCGTAGGTTGTGCGATTCCCAGTCGATCAGCCGCGCTGCGGATCGATTGGGTTTCTG
>JBCCNK010000318.1:0-4041 GCA_039025875.1 Pseudomonadota bacterium | reverse complement strand
TCTATCAGACGCACGACGCTCGTCAGTGCGGCGTGCCCCTTTCCGGCGATCACTCCTGCGACGACATTGATCCGAAGGATAGCTCTCTCGTGACTCAGTGGCGCGCCGCCGGGCCCGGCGGCGTTCCGTTAACCGACGTTCGTCACGACGACGCGACTCACCACGCCGATCATTCGACGTATCGCGATTGTCGTCCCGCAAATTCGGGCCATCACCCAGCACTGGCATCGGCGTTATTCTGAATTCACCATTGCTGGCAGTAAATACGCAGTTTCGGAAAGGGTGAACCAACCAACAATGCAATTATGGCAGCCGGTCATCAGTCGAACTTGTGCCGCTGAAGAAACACAGCGTAATTCTAGACTAATGCATGTTCGACGTCTTTCTCGCCGCGTTCTTCCTTCAAGCTTCGCGGGCATGAGTTAGCTACGTTCAACCAACGATGCCAGGGGTGCAAGTCGTAGCAGCGCATGAAAGAGTGGGACGCCCTCGAGCACCATCGCGGCGCAGGAAAATTCAACTTGCTGAACATTGGCCTTCCCAAGACCGCCGTCGGGATCGATCTGCACTGGAGGTGCCACCAGCAACTGGACCGCGTCGTTACTCCTAAGCCGACGTTGGACCTCAATATCCACCGAGATCAGATGGCTCGTGTAGACCATGGGCTCGGCCCGAAAATCGTGGCCGCCAGAGAGCCCGCGCTCGAGAAGAGCACATGACAAAAGCGATGCCGTGAAAATTGGCGCGAAATAGACCTGTTCGTCAAGCTCGTCGATGTAGTGCTGCTGCGCGCAGAGGGCGGCCAGGGCAAAGTTCTTAGCGTTACTCGTGGTCAGAAACTTGCGTTTCAAAAAGAGATCGCACCCGGGCACGGTGTCCCGATCTGGCAGCTTACGCACATCCTGCCCACGGAGCGACGAGAGATCCGTTTTAACACGAGGCTCGACGGTATCGCTTTGAGTGCCGATAAGGACGGGCCCGCCATGATCCTTCTTAATCAGGACCCGATTAGATAGACCGCGAAGGGGATCACTACTGCGATTCGTCTTGCGCACATTTACGGCAAAACGCTCTTTGGGTCGAACCGCACCAACAAAGTTGAATTCAAAGTTGCGAAATGGGTAAGTCGATCCGGTAGCTGTGCTTTGGTGTTGGCTTTCACCTGCTTCGACTGCAGCCGATTGCTCCGCGGCTAGCTCATTTTGCCGATATCGCATAATTCGATCAGCGCAAAGGAACTCCAGCTGAAAGCCAAGGGCAATCGGACCACCGAATGGATTGCCCACAATGTTCCCCCAACGCATCGGATCATGAAAGGGATTGAAGTCGTCCGTGGAGTTGCGCGCCACGTCGATGTGTAGCTGTTCGAAAGAGTGCATTTGCTCGAGAAAACTCTGCGGATCTTCCATTGATTACGTACTCGCACCACCACCTGTGCTACCACAAGCTACTACATCGACAGGCCCAAACGGAGGCCCGAAACACATCGCACTCTGCAAGAGCACGGATAATTCAGACCTCAGCGAATCTATAAACAGTCGTTGCCTGTCCTGACAAAGGTCGCTACGTTAGGACAAGTAAGGCCAGCTACTCAACACCCCTCCGTAATGTACCTTTTTGAGCTAGCGTCGGAGTGATTACACAATCGAATGTCCGAAAGAAACCACAACTCAACGAGCACATGGACCGACAGGATCAAACGCCACCCTGTTGGGGCTGGCATTCTGCTTCTGTTTGCGGCCGTCACAGGTCTAGCAGCCTTCACGGAGGCGCTTCAGACCCTTGCAGGCTATTTTTCAACCTCGGATGTAGAAAATGCGCAGGCTAATACCACGACATCGGCCGGAGCATCTGCGCACAGCCGTGCCGACGCGCTCCTGAGTGAACGCATCGTCGGCACCTGGACAAATAAGATGAAGCTGCCGGTTTCTCAGGGCGCGACTATCCTTGATAAACGAACAACTTTTTTCGCCAACGGCAGCTATACACTCAACGGCCGTTATCGCTACATGGGATTCGTAAATCCAATCATGATCAGCGGCGAATGGACAATCAACCAGGGCGTTCTCAACTACCGGGTCAAGTCCTCAAATGTCCCATTGGTAGTAGCTGAGGGTTACGAGTCCTCGACCCAGTTGATTAGCATTGAGGGCGGACTTACCACGTACGTCGACCCCGCGGACGGCCAGACCAAGGTTGATCGAAGGCTCAACTGAGGTCTCGGTAATTGACCAACTCTACTCTTCACGTTGTTTTCGCAGCACCATTCTTTCTGGACGCCAGTCTTGCGTTCCTCAAAGGCACGTCCCAGCTCCCCAACATCGTTCTATCCGTTATCAGTCAGGATCCCGCAGAGAAGATTCCACCCGGTATCCGCTCGCGAATCGCTGCCCACTGGCAAGTGCGCGATGGCCTTGATCCGGAGCAATTGCTCGACGGAGTCAGGCGCTTATCCGGTGAACTCGGTTCGGCAGATCGATTGATCGGCCCGCTGGAACAGCTTCAGGTGCCGCTCGCCGAGGTTCGTGAAGCGCTGAACATACCCGGTTTGTCTGTGGCTGCCAGCTATAACTTTCGGGACAAGTCCTTGATGAAGCAGGCACTCACAGCGGCTGGCGTGCCTTGCGCCCGTCACACGCTGGTGAGCAGCCCAGATGCTCTGGCTGGCTTCGCTCGGGAAGTCGGTTATCCGCAAATCATTAAACCGACCGCAGGCGCGGGAGGCACAGGCACGCTGCGAATTGACAATTCGGAACAACTGGCGCGCCATCTGAATCGATGGCCCGTCAACACGCAGCACCCGGTAATGGTCGAGGAATACGTTCGAGGCGAAGAGCACTCCTTTGACAGCGTGATGATCGATGGCCGGCCTGTCTGGTTTTCCATCAGTCGATACATGCCATCGCCGCTGGAGGTCATGGAGAACGACTGGATTCAGTGGTGTGTGATTCTCCCAAGGGAAATCAGTGGTCCCCATTTCTCGCTCATCCGCGAAGTGGGATTTCGCGGTGTGCAGGCACTGGGTTTAACGACAGGCTTGAGTCATATGGAGTGGTTTCGCCTGCCCTCAGGCGGAATAGCCGTATCAGAGGTGGGCGCCCGGCCACCGGGAGCTCAGTTCACATCGCTGCTTTCTTATGCGCACGACATTGACTTCTATGAAGCGTGGCCAAGACTCCTGGTACACAACCAGTTCGAGCCACCCGAGCAACGTTATGCCTGTGGCGCTGCGTACATCCGCGGTCAGGGAAGCGGTCGTGTACTTAAAATCCACGGTATCGAGCGAGCGCAGGCCAAGTACGGAGAGCTCGTCGTCGAGGCCAGGTTGCCAAAGCAGGGACAACGTCCCAGTAGCAGCTATGAGGGGGATGGCTACGTCATTGTTCGTCATCCCGATACGGACGTCGTCGAAGAGGCGCTCTGGGGGCTTGTTCGTACCCTGCGCGTCGAACTGGGTTAGCCGGCCATGCCCGTTCAGTTACTGCTCGGACCGCAATCGCCGAAATCAAACCTGGGCGCGGTGGTCGCCGAACATGGGCTGGCGAAAGGGCCGGTGGCGGTTATTTCTGCAGCCTGGCAGGAAGCAGAAGGCGATGTCGGGGAGCTCGCAGAAGCAGTAAAGACCCCGCTGATAGATTTGCAGCTATACCGTCGTGCCGAGCGAATCTTTGCACAGGACCCAGGTTTGTTCCGAGCTTATCGCAAACGCCAGGATAGGTTGATGGAGCTTCAAAGCCTGTATCGATTGCGCCTGCGTCAAGGGTTACAGGCGGCCAGACAAGTCCGCAGAGCCGATGCTCCCTCACACTTATTGCGGGCAGAGGAGGAGCACGCGATAGGTCAGGTCCGTGCTCTTGATCGCCACCATCTGAAACAGGTCGAGCACATTTTTGCCGACGTGGATGCGGACATCCGCGACAACCAGTCTGTCGCCTCCGCTAGAGAAGAGATCGAAGCGGAGATAAACGGCTGTGAGACTGTAATTATTACTGGTGGGCATGTTCTGGTACTTCTCAATCGATTGCAGCTGTTTGGCCTCCG
>JBCCNK010000317.1:0-4045 GCA_039025875.1 Pseudomonadota bacterium | reverse complement strand
TGATCGAAAGCCGCTACCGACTTCGCGATGCGCTGGCCGAGACTCCAACGGAGGGGGACGATCTCGTGCGCGACTGGTTCCTGCAAAGCTGGCGGTCACTTGCGCCCAGTCTGCGAAAGATCGGAGCCGAGCAGGCGCAGCAGCAACACTTGCTGCTACTGAGTGTGATTGCCGCTACCGATGCGCTCAGTGCATTGGATAGGTTGGGACCCAGCTTTGGTCTGGACGTTTCGACAGACGGCCTGAGGCGTCTGGCACGAATGATCAACGATGGTGCCGACGACAAGCTACTTCAATACACATACGAAGTTGACCCTGAGTTGCGGCAGCTTTTTGAGGCTAGCCTTAAAGCTTCTTCCACGCCCACAGCCTGGCGCTGGCAGTTCTCGTTGTTCCCGCAGGCTGTGGCTGCAGATACGGGCCGCTTAAACAGCTGGGCGCCAAGGCGCAGCGATTTGCGCGAGTATCTGCCTCAGGTCGCCGACCTGTTAAACGATGCCGCCAGTCATGCCCAGAACAGCCGTAATCTGGACAGGCAATACCACCAGTTGTTTCGGAACCTCGTGCTGACCACTGCTTGGCAGGAAAGCTGCTGGCGCCACTACGTGGTCAGCAAGGATCGAAAACTCGTACCGCTGCGATCTGGCACCGGCGATGTGGGTCTTATGCAGGTCAATGAGCGGGTGTGGCGGGGATTTTACAATCAACAGAGTCTGCGTTGGGATATCGCCTATAACGGCAGCGCTGGTTCAGAGGTTCTCGTTGACTACCTCGTAAGATACGCGCTTAGAAAGGGCGAACACCAACACTCGGGGGGACTCGTAAACCTCGCGCGTGCTAGCTACTCAGCCTACAACGGAGGTCCGAGCCGCCTAAGCCGATACCGTGATCCGAACGCCGGCGGCTACGGCAAGAAAGTTGATGACGCGTTCTGGGACAAGTACAAGCAGGTTGCCGCCGGCGATGAGCTGGCGGTGGCAAGTTGCTATTGACGAGTCGTCAACTGCTCTCAGTTGCACATGCGCCGAGAGGCCGCAGTCTCAGCTTGGGACCTTGTTTGTTCCGCGCTCGCAAGCTTCTACACTTTGTCCATGTTAGTTGGCTCCACGACCTCCATCGCTCCATCCTACTCGCGCTCTCCGGCACGGGCGCCCGCGCAGGTGCTCGCTGAGCCGGGAATCGGCCCTGGGTCGAGCTCCGACAGCAATGAGCAACGCAGCAGAGAGTCTGCACCTAGCGTTGCGACGCAAACAGTCAACGCTAGCGACAAAGAGCGGGAACTGGTCAATGGTCTGACTGAGCAGGAACGTCAGCAGGTTCGTGACCTGGCCGCCAGAGATCGGGAGGTTCGTGCTCATGAGCAGGCACACGCTAATGTAGGCGGTCGCTACGCTGGCAGCCCAACTTATAGCTATCAGAGAGGTCCCGACGGACGTCAGTACGCTGTCGGCGGTGAAGTCTCCATCGATATCTCAGCAGTACCCGGCGATCCTCAGGCGACCATAGAAAAAGCTCGAATAGTCCGGCGTGCCGCGCTTGCACCCGCAGAACCTTCGTCGCAGGACCGTGCCGTTGCGGCCGAGGCGACTGCGCTTGAACAGCGTGCCCGCGCCGAACTACTCGCACTAGATACCGACTCCAATCGCATAGAGTCCACTCGCATAGAGGCCACTCGCATAGAGGCCACTCGCATAGAGGCCAATGCGACTCAAGACGATGGAAACAGCGAGTCCTTGTCGATCTACACCCCCATTGATTTGCGGGCCTAACTCCAAGCCTCGCCGACATCGCGCCGGCATTCACGCCGACACTCACGCCGACACTCACGCCGACACTCACGCCGACACTCACGCCGACAATGGCGACGTATGTACCCCTGTCGAACATAGCGGAGCATCACCGTATTTATCCTTATTAGATCCGGTCTGAAATTCGCCTGCTGGAATATCACCAGCCCGCACTCGTCGTTCAAGAAAAAGGGGGGAAGGGTACGATGAGACTAGACGGCACGGTTTTGCTTCGGTTGGTCGCAGGATTCTTGAGTTTGCGCAGCTGCACAAACCCGTCACTCCCCGTGCGCAAGGTCGCTTTGATGAAACCGGTGGTATTAGGACTTCTCACGCTTCCGGTCACCGCGCATCCCCAGAACGTCGAAACCACCTTTATCTTCGATGATCAGCTCCAGAGCGGATTCGAGAACTGGTCCTGGGCTAGCAGCTCGCTCGCTGCAACGTCAGTCGTAAGAGCCGGAAGCACTTCGGCCGCCGTCGACTATCAGGCCTGGGATGGTCTTTATTTCGGTATGCAAGGAAGTATCGGGCTGCCGACATTCGGGACGCTCGAATTTTCCGTGTACGCGCAGGACAACCTGCCAATTGCCGTTGCGTTAGTGGGAGCGAACGGCGTTGCGGGTGAGACTGTGATCATCACGCCGACACCTGGACAGTGGATTGACGTTGCGTTGTCACTTTCCGACATGGGTATAAGCGGTTCTGCATCGGGTGTGTGGTGGCAGAACGGCACCGACACCCCGCGAGCAACTGTTTACATTGATGAGGTGAAAATTGTCTCGGGCGCGCCGCCACCCGCGGTCGCGGGGCCATCGCTCGCTGTGTTGCCCGGAGCGCAGCTACTCACTCGCTCGGTTACCGATCCGGCATCCGGGGTGAGCAGCGATCGCACAGTGAACTTTCCTCATCCGATTAGCGATGACGTCTACGGGATGAACTTCGCGCCCGATGCGCTACGTGAGGAGTTGGGCCTAACGGTAAATCGCTGGGGCGGAAACAGTACCGAGCGATACAACCATCTGATTGGTTCGACCAATACAGCTCACGACTGGTTCTTCATGAGCAACCCTGAAGAACCCGGCGGAGACCACCGTTTTGAAGAAGGCAATGAAGAGGACGGGACTAAAACGCTACTCACCGTGCCGATGCTTGGCTGGGTCTCAGGCTCGCGAGAAGCTGCTTGCAGCTATCCCGTGACCGATCGGCTTGGCGCAGCCAACAATGCCGCGCCGCAGGATGCAACACAGGTGCACTGGCTGGATGGCGAACTCAATTGCGGCAGTGGTTACCGCGACGGCGAGTTCGTCGGTGCCGTAGACCCCAACCTCACGAGTGTCGCTGCTGATGAGAACTTCGCTGCGGACTGGGTACGTGAACTCGTCAGTCGCCATGGCCTGGCTAGGGAAGGCGGCGTCGAGATCTATGCACTGGGCAACGAACCAGGCCTTTGGCACAGCACTCATGGCGATGTTCGCCCGACACCGATTGGGCGAGAAGAACTCATTAACACCAACGTGTCCTACGCCACGGCGATCAAAGCTGTAGATCCCAGTGCAGAGGTTATTGGCCCGGTACTGTGGAGTGGCTATAGCTATTACGTGACCTCTGAGGAGTTGCTAGTCAGCGACCTGCGCCCCGGCGATGTGCCAACCTTCGTAGGAGATTATCTTGCTGCAATGGCTGATGCCGAGCAACGGCAAGGCACTCGTCTCATCGATAGGCTGGCCATCAACTTCTATGACGACCGCGTGTACAACGCGGGGACCGATGAACTGCGACTCGAGGCCACACGCCAACTGTGGGATCCACAGTACGCCCCATCGGACTGGTGGGTCACGCGAGACTTTCTGTACGGCAATGGCTCAGCAGTGATTCCCCGGATGTACGAACTCATCGAGCAGCACTACCCTGGAACCAAGCTCGCCATAACCGAGTACAACTTCGGCGGATCAGACACCCTCGCTGGAGCACTGGCCCAGGCCGACGCTCTGGGCATCTTTGGACGAGAAGCGCTGGACATGGCGACTGTCTGGGAGCCGTACGCTGACTGGCTGAACATGACCGTAGAGGCTTTCAGCTCCCGTCCGATCATTCACGCCTTTCGCCTCTATCGAAACTATGACGGTGACGGAAGTCAGTTTGGTGATCGATCCATGCTCGCCACCTCATCAGATCAGGGTGCGGTTTCGATCTATGCGGCCGAACGCAGCAGCGATGGCGCCCTGACCGTCGTGTTGATTAATAAAAGCACTCGG
>JBCCNK010000316.1:0-4050 GCA_039025875.1 Pseudomonadota bacterium | reverse complement strand
GTGAGACGCCGGTGATGTCCCGAGGTCAGATCGAGCGACCAGACATCACGTGCGAAGGGTGAATCGTCGTGCTTGCGATGAAAACGTTCGCCCTTTTGGTCGGCATACAGTAGCCGGCCTCCCGAGCTGTCCGGTGTCGCTTGAAAAGCATTAACCGGGGTCAGAAGGTCCGGCGTACCGCCCTCCAACGAGACCGAATAGAGCTCGGGTTGAGTTTGGTGCGGGTCTGCGGCGAAATCTGGAGGGTTGAAGCGTGCGCTTTCAAACAACACGGCCTCCCCATCTGCCGTGAATCCAGAAACTACATCGTTGGCCTCGTGGAAAGTCAGGCGTTTGGTAGTACCGCTCGCCAGAGTGAGTACATAGACATCGAGCGTGCCGTTGCGGTCGCTGGAGTAGGCGATACGGCGTCCATCAGGAGAGAAGCGCGGTTGCGACTCCACGCTGCCAGTCCGCGTCAGTGGTACCGCCAGACCGCCTTCGATAGCGACGCGATAGATATCGCCGCCGTAGGTAAACGCTATGGAATTCGCATCGGGTGCGAGTACGGGTTCGCGCAGCCAGCGTCCGGGTTCAGTAGCACCAGCAGCGAACACCGGTTGGGCGAGCAGGAATAGAACCAGGACTGGGCGCAGCATAGGTAGGCTTCTCGACAACTGAGCGCGGAGTGTATCGGGACCGTCGCAGGTGTCCAATAAGTGGTCGGCTTTGAATGCAAAGTGCGGTTGTGTTGGGATCGACAACGCTTACGAATCTTTTGCGTGGATATTCGCCAGTCGTGATCCGCCTGCCAACCGCGTCGACTACGGGTCAATCTGTTTTGAATCTGGCCACAAAGAAGTCGACTGCGACTTTCACTTTGGGTACCAGATACCGATGCTTCTGATATAGCAGGTACACGGCCAACTCCGGGTTCTGCGTGACCTTCAACGGATAGTCGAACTGCAACTCGACCAGAGATCCCTCTTCCAGGTAGGCCTTCAACGTCCAGCGAGGCGCCATCAGGATCCCGTCTCCACGTAAGGCGAGTTCCGCCAGCCATTTACCGTTATTGGAGACTGCGACGGCGGGCCCCGATACGTCATGCCATTCGCCGTGTGTTTCGAGTAGCCAGGGTGTCGGACCGGATGGGGTACGAAAATACAGACCATGATGAGTCCTCAGGTCAAACGCTGTTTCTGGCACCGAGAACTTCGCGAGGTACTGAGGTGACGCAACAGGTATGAACTCGTTGCTCATCAACCGTATTGCCTGAACTCGCTCGTTGGGTGCGTAACCACCGCGGATTGCGACGTCTACATCGTCGCGCCCCAGGGTCGATAGCTCATCGCTCAGGCTGATGTCCAATACGATGTCGGGGTATAGCTCGCGAAACTCTTCCATTCGCGGAAGCAACACACGCTCTCCGAAACCCACCATACTGCTGATGCGGAGTTGGCCCATCGGTTTCGCCTGGTAGTTTGATACCGATTCGTCACTCTCTTCGAGTCGCAGCAGAATGTCCCGCACCTGATCGTAGTAGAGCTTCCCGATCTCGGTTATCTGAACCTGGCGCGTACTGCGTTTGAGCAGACGTGCCCCGAGGTGGGCTTCCAATGCAGAGATGCGCCGGGAAAGAGAAGAGGGCGGTACCGAAAACGACTCCGCCGCGCGAGTGAAACTGGCGGTCTCCACCACTTTGATGAAATAGCGCAGCGCACGTAGCTGATCCATAGCGAACAGGTTCCCCTTATTTTTGTCGTTAGGGCAACAAAGTAACGCAGATTACCGTCTATGAGTGACTGATTAATGACATAACAATGCGCGGCATTACGGACTCAAGCCCAACGACGGAGGTCAGAATTCAATGAGCACCTACACAAAAATCAACCTTGTAGCGCGCCCTAAGCCCGGTCCGATAGGTGCCGATCTATTTGAGGTGGTCACTGAAGCGGTTCCCAGCGCAGGTCCCGGCGAGATTCTGGTGAAACAGACTCACATGTCTCTGGATCCCGCGATGATCGGCTGGATGAGTCCCGATCCTGAGAGCTACATACCACCGGTCGCATTGGGTGAGGTTATGCGAGCCTCGGGTGTCGGCGAAGTCGTCGAGAGCAACCACCCGGACTTTGCTGTAGGCGACAAGGTTCGAGGCATGACCGGTTGGTGCGAATACCTGGTCAGCAACGGCGAAGGGCTCAATAAGCTACCCGCCGGTCTGGACGAGGAAACCGTGTTAGCGGTTTTTGCACTGCCCGGTATCACTGCCACTCAGGGGTTATATGGTTTTGGAGACCCGAAGGCCGGTGAGACGCTGGTAGTCAGCGGAGCTGCTGGTTCTGTCGGCTCAATCGTTGGGCAGTTGGCAAAAGCCGATGGGCTCAGAGTGATTGGTGTTGCTGGCGACGAGGAAAAGTGCCGTTGGATCACCGAGGACCTCGGCTTCGATGGAGCAATTAACTACAAGACTGACGACATCCCTGCAAAACTGACGGAGCTCACCCCATCTGGTGTGGACATCTACTTCGAAAACACCGGCGGACCGATTCAGCAGTATGTGTTTGACCGTATGAACGCCCACGGCCGCATCGTGGTCTGCGGCATGATTGCCGACTACACGGCATCCCAGCCATCACCCGGCCCGAACTGGATACCGCTGATCAAGAAGCGAATCACCGTGCGCGGATTCGCAGTGCCCGATCACTACGGCGAGATACCAGCCTTGCTTGAAAAGCTCACACCTTATGTATTGGAAGGAAAGATCAAACACCGCACGCACGTGCTTGAGGGGCTTGAGTCTGCGATTGAGGGGCTCAACCTGTTCTTCACGGGCGGGAATCGCGGGAAGCTGATCGTAAAGCTCTAGAGCCGCCCCTTTTGGATTCCGTCTAGCGCTATTTGCTGCGGCTACGGCTCTTCGCCTGACTCCTCTCGAACTTTGCTATCTCAGCCTGCAGGTGCGTGGCTTCTATATTGTTGCCCACCGAGCAGGCGGCGATGCGACTCAGATGAGAGTAGGGCAGGCCGGACTCTTCATGCCAAGTGTTGAATACCGACTGCACCGTCGCCAGATCCCGCTTACTACTTGGTTCTTCGGCGATGGTGTAGCCGAGACTGCGAATGACCGTTACCACATCCCGGGTTAGAACAAAGCCGTCGCGGCCCAGGTAGCGCAGGAACCACTGGCCGGTATTGCCGCCTAGCCGGTACCCATGCTTTTTCAGGTAAGCGAGAAGTTCCACCTGGGCTGAGGGCGGGTAGGTGGCCATGAATTTCGAGAAACTGCCGTGTTCGGCGGCATGTTCCATCACAAAGAACACGTTGTCGCGCAGTGCCTGAATCTTAGGCCAGTGGCGCACGATGCGACGATCGTGGCGGTAGGCCTCCCACTCCTCTGGCGACAGCGTAGTAAGTCGAGCAAGGGAGAAGCCGTAAAACGCTTCTTCAAACTCGGGCCACTTATTGGCAATGACGGTCCAGTTAAAGCCGGCCTGATTTATCACCCGGCACATCGTGGCGAGCACGCGATCATTGCCGAGCGCTCGAAACTGTCGCTCCGAGAGAGTACGTGGCATGAGCAGTTCAAGCGCCTTGGCGCCGCCTTTGCGTGCTTCGGCTCTTTCTTTTATGGCAGTGAACTCACCCACTAATCGATTCCATGCTGTTGTTACTGTATGCGTGCTTCGGCTCGTGCCACCGCCGGCATGCGAGTGGATTGCGGACAGAAGCGCAGTGAGCATCCACCGCACGTGAGAGTATATGCGCAGGGCCTAGGACGGAATCTACAGTTCGCTCCGCTCTCGCTTTTTCGATGCTGTGATATCCATTTGCTCGTTACAGGCGTCCGTCTTGACGGTCACCGCTCAAGAACTCAGGAGCCCTCTTACGGTCGCGAGGATTCACTTCGAAGATTTACCGCAACCCAAAAAAAACCCGGGAGACAAAGGTCACCCGGGTTTTTAGGCGTTGAGTCCGCCTCGTCGTGTCAGCACCCGTCGGTGGGTAACTCACCATTACCGGTTTCGGTATCGAACAGGAAGGACGAAAAGTAGCTGATGATTCCGCCAGGGT
>JBCCNK010000315.1:0-4061 GCA_039025875.1 Pseudomonadota bacterium | reverse complement strand
GCTGCAGATCGAAGACTTGATCGAGTTTTGACGAGTTAGAAAACGTCGGAGGATCGACCAGAATCAGATCGTAGGTGTGGCTCGCCGTTTGCAGCCACTTAACAACGTCCGCTTTATGGCGACGGTGATGGCTTTCACCAAACCCATTCACGGCAAGATTTTCGCCCAACCAGCGAAGGTAGGTGTTAGACATATCCACGCTGTCTGTGCTTTTCGCACCACCTAAGGCCGCGTGAACGGTCAGGGCTCCGGTGTAGCAAAACAGATTGAGAACGCGGCAACCTTTGCTCTCTGCGCACACCAGACGTCGCAGCGGTCGATGATCTAAGAACAAACCGGTATCCAAATAGTCCTCCAGGTTTATCAAAAACCGGGCTTTGCCCTCGCGAACCTCTAGAAACTGACTTCGACTGGATCGCTTCTCGTATTGGCTTCGACCTCGCTGACGGGCACGTTCCTTAAAAACCAGACGCTCGTGAGGTACTCCCGTGACGATGGGCAGCGCGCTTAGAATTTCGGCCCGTCGACGGGCGGCATCCTCGGCACTCACACTCTGAGGTGCGAGATACTCACTGATGTGCAGCCAATCCGCATATCGATCAACCGCTACCGCATACTCCGGCATATCTGCGTCATACAGTCGGTAGCACTCCACAGCGTACCGCGTTCTCCAGCGTGAGATTCGACGTAGGTTTTTGCTAAGCCGGTTAGCAAACATTCGCGCACCGGCCGAGAGAGCCGCCAGCGAATCGGCGGCAGTAACGTCGCTACCGGTGGATACCGACCCCGAATTCGCCGCGCTCGGCTCACGCTCGAGTGGGAGCTCCGATGCGTTCACCTCCACCGCATTGCGAGCCGCCTCCCCATAGGTTGCAAGGGCGGGTGGAGTCTCCTCCCGTTTGGGTATGGGCTGGCCATCGGTCGCCCGGTAATTGTTCGCGTCGATATCGAGCAGTATCAACGAGACTGGTCGACCGCCGTTGTATAAAGACAGTTGACGGTGGCTTCGCAATCCGAGCGCCTTGCCTTGCTCTTTATTGGGCGCAAGAACTGCGGCAGACCACCCCTGGAACTCGGATGCAAGAGTTGCACCCAACGCTGAATAGAGGCGCTTCGACGCACTCGGATCCGACAGGCGCTGGCCGTAAGGTGGGTTGGTCACAAGCAGTCCGCTACTAATCCTGCGATGCGTCGGCACTTGAACCTGAGACAGTGACTTGACGCTTACGCGAACAATGTCGCTCAGCGCTGCCGCCCGGATATTTTCTTGCGCCTTTGCAATTACGCGGGGGTCCTCATCGTAGCCGCGAATCTCGGGAACAACCCCGCTCCGGCCTGCCTTCGCCCGCTCGGTGGCTTCTCCCAACACAGCCTGCCACTGAGCGTCATGGTGACCAGACCAGTGTTCAAACGAATAATGCTGGCGACGGAGAGCGGGTGCCTGATCGAGCGCAATCATGGCCCCTTCAATCAGGAAAGTCGCGCTACCGCAGAGAGGGTCAATAAGAGCATGCTCATCGGATTGAGGTCCGACCCAGCCGGCGCGCAATAAACAGGCGGCCGCTACGTTTTCCTTGAGGGGAGCCGCACCCGTAGCCGTACGATAGCCCCTGCGGTGAAGGCTCTCTCCTGTGAGATCGAGGGCTACATCAACCTTATTGGCGCGCAGCCTCACAGAAATACTCAAGTCGGGTTCGGCGGGTGACGGCTGAAGATTAAGCCCGCTCTCTGCGCGGGAATAATCCATAACAGCATCTTTACAGCGCCTCGCTCCAAAGCGAGTGTCACGAATTTCCTGACTGGTGCCGCTGAACATCACGGAGAATTTTGAATTCGGTTTTAACAAACTCGACCACTGGGCTGATCGCATCGTGTCGTAGAGCTCGTCTGCGTTAGCAGCAGGTCCAGTTAGCACGGGCAGCAATACGCGATTGGCAATACGCGACCATAGGGAAACCCGATACAAGACGGCCCGAGCTCCCCTAAAGTCCACCTGGGCATCACGAATCGTCGCGATTTGCGCCCCGAGTTCCTGGATTTCATTGGCGAGCAGTCCACCCAGCCCCCGGGGACACGTTGCCAACCAGCTACGTACCGGATCGTTCGGTAGCGGATCGTTTACTACAGGGTCGCTGCCTACCACTTTCAGGCGCTTCTTGGCTTTACTTTTCTTACCACGGGCCGCGTTTTCTCGGCTGTATCAGTACCGCTTGAGGCACGGTGACTGGATGATACGGATCTCGGATTTGCTTTCCTGGCCTGCTGGGCTCCCGTCGCAGCTTTTCTGGTTTTTGGTTTGGGGGGCTGGCTGGCTCTCCTTTTGTCCGTCGTCTCTTGCTTCTTTGGTGACCGCGCACGGGTCGTGCTTGCCTTACTCGCGGTTGGTTTGCGTTTGCCGGCGGTCACCGGCGATGCACTTGCTTCGCGCTCCATCACTTCGACAACCAGCCGGGTGCTTGCGTCCATGTATTCGATAAATCGTTGATGCGCGTCATCATCGAGATCGCGGAGGAAATCGTGCTGTCGATAAAGGTTTAAAAAGCGGCGCTCGCGCTCGTAGTTCTTGGGTATGGACATAACGCCCCACTGCTCCAGAGTCGACTCGAGCTGTGGGTTGTAGCTGCGAAAAAACTTAATCAAAAATGGAATGGGATCATGGCGAGCAAGCAGCGACGCGGCGCGAAAAATGACATCAATAGGCAGCAGCGCCTCACCTCTTTCGACACCTTCAAGCATGCTGTCGTCACCGAGGCCTAGACTCTCCGACACTTCTGCTAACGACAATCCCGCGGTCTCCCGCGCGTCGCGAAGAAAGTTCCCGGCATCAACCATCGCTTGCAGGCGTTCCGTCGATGCGCCGGCTTTGAGCAACTCGCGAACCCAGGAATCTCCATTCATGGCGCTGGTCGCCGCCATATCGAGGGCGATTTCGAGAGTGCCTCCAGCCATCTTGCCGGCACGGCGAATCAGAGAATCAAACAAAGCTCGTGCCGCCGATGGTGCGGCGTCATTGTCAGGATCGGTAGAAAAATCAGACATCAGTTGGAGGCGTTCTAGCGAGTGTCTTTGTCATTATCATTGTTGCACGTATCGACGAACAGACGCAGAGGCTGCGACAAACACAGAAAAAGGCCTTCTAGCCCATAACCTGACAGTGTCAGCCGCTCGGAGCTTCAACTATCGGCTGGAATACCTGTTTCTAATGCGTTTATACGCGCCAGGATCTCTTTCCATTGCGCATAGCGCTGCTCCACACTCCCCTGGAGCCGGAACACGCCGTCGTCCACACGTAGGACAGTCTCCAGCGATTCGCCAGCGAATCCATCCACGAGGTCGGCCAGATCTTCTTCCTGTATTTTGACCTTTCGAAAGCTCGCATAGCTTTGCTGCATCGACGCGTAGCTGCCTCGGCGCGCGCTAGATTTGCGCGAGCTCGCCTCCTCTCGATAGGCATCGCCATATCGCTGGAGCTCGAAATTGTACTCTCGCCAGAGGTTGTAGCTCTCTTGAACCTCGTCGAGAAGTAATCGATATTGTTCATCGGCGCTGTCAACGAACAACGCATCTTGCCGGCGCAGGCGCTCCATTCTACCGAGCATAGGGTCTCCCGCCGCGGGGAACCCGGCAAGCGTGTAAGTCTGGTTAGCGGTTGAATCCGTCCCGCGAGGCTGCGTCTGTTGCACTAGCCGCCCGAACGCCGCGGGCGATATTGCCGCCGCAAAGCGAGCTACTGCGAGGCGATCCAACGTTTCCCGTTCGGAGCGATCGAGATTCTGTACCAGCTTACCAAGGTCATTGGTGATAGCCCGGTACAGATCAGCGAACGGTTCATCCCCTTCCGCCACCGGAAAGTCTGCAGGATTGGTGACATCTCGGTAACGCTTTTTCAGCAAAGTTCGATTGCCCGCATCGCGGACTTCAACATCCAGCTCTAACTCCAGGCCATCGGCGCGAACGATGCTAGCCGCGACTTGCAGCGGCAGGTAAATCCCGTCGGATGGTACAACTCGGACCACGCCGTAGGCACCGGACGCCCGCAGATACTGGGCCAGCAAGACAGG
>JBCCNK010000314.1:0-4064 GCA_039025875.1 Pseudomonadota bacterium | reverse complement strand
GCATGGATGAATATGATCGGCAAATATTACGGCTTATCCAGTTAGATAATCGCAAATCGAGCGCGTCAATCGGACAAGAAATTGGACTGTCCGTATCCGCTGTAAACGAGCGAGTTCGACGTCTGAATACGTCGGGAATTGTGCAGGCGAACCGTGCGGTGATCGATCCATCAATGATCGGTCTTAGCCTTTGCGCGTATTTGTTTGTGGATCTCGACACACGGTGTGACGATGAAGACGCGTTTGTTTCCGGAGCGGTCGAGTTACCCGAGGTGCAGGAAATCCACCACATCACTGGCGGTCATAACTATCTGCTTAAGGTTCGCGTTGCCGATACGCTCGGCCTTCAAACCTTGCTCTCGGAAAAACTCAAACGCTTACCTGGCCTTCTTCGCACTGAGTCAACGGTGGTGCTTCAGAGTTTTAAGGAAACGACGGTACTTCCCATAGCTACCGATCCAGAGAGTTAGAGGTCGAGATGGGATCAATCAGATCTGTCTCCATTATGCCTGATGATCAGGCTATCGAACCGACGCAAGGCGATGTTTCCGCACCGCCTACCCACATTGCTATTGTTGGTTGCGGCTTCACGGGCAGCAGTACCTTGTTCCAATTGGTCGACCGATATCCCATCAAGAGAATCACCGTTTTCGAGGCCTCCGGAGTATTCGGTCCTGGTTATCCGTATCAGACCGACGAGTGCCCGGACTATCTCATCAACAATACCACGGGCACGATGGGATTAACTCCTGATAGCAAGCGAGGCTTCAGCAATTGGCTGCGTCTCACCGGATTGGTTGAGACGGTGGATGACAAAGGTCACCTACCACGAGCGCTGTTCGGAGAATTTCTCGTAGATGCTGTCCGGACCGCCCGTACAAGCGCTGCGATCAAGGGAATCGAGCTCGACCTGATTTCGGCCGAGGTATCGGTCATAAGGGAAGTCGCTGGAGGTGTCGAGATTCGTCACCAACAGGGCAAGATCACAGCGGATGTAGTCCTGCTAACGACCGGGCGCTGTCCGAATCTTGATCGCTTTGGCTTCGCAACCACAAAGCGAAAGCCACGGAAGAGGTGTTTCGCTACGCACGTATCGTCCAATGAACTCGATTTGGTCGATCCGGATGCTACCGTCTATGTCCTAGGGACCTCGCTCAGTGCGTATGACGTTGTTAACCGACTTTTCAGTCCAGCGAGTGGTTGTGTCTTTGAACGACAGGCTAATGGTTATCTCCACTTTAAGCCCGGCTCTAATAAACGCCGAATTATTCTCGGTTCTCGTGCAGGCCGATTAAAGAAAATACAGTCGCAAAAGCCGATGAAGATCGACCGGCGACACTTTAATCTCTCCGCTTTTCGTCGTTTGGCCGCAGAGAACGATGGCTTGTCAGTAGAGGTGTTGGCGTCCCTGATTCAGAAAGAAGCGGTTGAGCATTCAGCTCTAATCGACTGGGCAAGCATTGCGGATCCCTACGCCCAGTGCGAAGAGGCCGACGATCTTAATTCACGCGCAGGCGAGATCCTTGCTCAGGACATTTCAGTAGCGCGCGGCACTAATCCTTTGAACTTTCTCGTAGATCTCTTCGCCGATGCGCAGCTGGACATCTGGGACGGTTTTGCGGAGCGTTTAATGAAGCCAGAAGACGAGAGGTACTACCGGTCGAAATTGGAATCCGCGTTCTTGACTTACGGCGCACCCTGCCCAATGCCTACGGCAGAGCGCCTACTCGCTCTGCATCGTGCAGGCGTCTTGGCGGTACGTGCGGGCGTCATGCCAGTAGAGCTGCGCGCTAATACCTGTGGCTACTTAATACAACACCGCTTTGGCCAGGACAAAGCCGACATTGTTATCGACGCAACGGGCGGTGTAGACCGAACGGTGGATAGCGTAGGCCAGCCCAAATTGATTGCTAACCTCGCGCAGTCGGGTTTGATGCGTGGCTACAGATTAGCGGATCGGGCAATGCCTGGTGCTGCAATCGATATGAAAACTTTTCGTATGCACGGCGCGCACAACATTTATGCACTGAATATGTGGCTCTGGGGCCCAGGCTTTTCCACTAGCTCTGCTTCGCTCATGGCGACTCTCGCTAAGCGGATGCTGGACCGCCTCTTCGATCTTGGTTGAGCCAGATCGAAGGAACATGATGGCGTTGGCAGCCAGCGGCCACTGCGCGTCCGATGGCAAACAGTTTTGTTCGCCCACATGAATTAGCTGAAGCGAACGAGGCAATGATGACTATGGCGTTTCTTGAAAAAGCCTTTGTTTTGATTGGCGACCTGACGTGGGGTTGGGCGTTAGTTCCGCTACTGGTCGTCCTAGGGCTATTTTTTACCGCCGGAAGCGGGTTCGTTCAGTTCCGATTTTTCACTCGGATGTTTCGTGTGCTCTTTAAAGCGAATCAGTCTACGAAGGCTGGTGCGATCACAGCGCGACAAGCGCTATTGCTCTCGGTTGGAGGCCGCGTTGGTGGAGGAAACATCGCCGGAGTGGCGGTAGCGATCTCTTTGGGCGGCCCAGGCGCCGTATTCTGGATGTGGGCTATCGCAACCGTCGGTATGGGCACTAGCTTGGTCGAGTGCTCAATCGCACAGTTATTTAAGGAGCCCACTGAGCAGAGTGGAGTCTATCGAGGCGGTCCGGCACGGAGCATCATCTGCGGTTTGGGAACGGATTTCCGCTGGCTCGCCCTGCTGTATGCGGTTTGCCTGCTCGCCGCTTTTGGTATCGGCTTTCCCGCGTTCCAGGGAAACATCGTTGCCGGAGCGGTTGAGGATAGCCTCGGCGTAAGTCGTATCATTACCGGTATGTGTTTAGCAGCGGTGACCGCGTTCATAGTCTGGGGTGGTATTCACCGGATTTCAAACGTTTCAGATGTCATCGTCCCAATCATGGCTCTGATCTACCTCGCACTCGCAGTGCTCGTGATTCTCAACAATCTAGGAGCCGTGCCAGGGGTGCTAAAAAGCATCATCGCAAATGCGTTCGGCCTTGAGGAAGCGGTTAGTGGTGGAATGGGGGCAGCCTTAGCTCAGGGACTTCGCCGGGGCCTTTTCTCTAATGAAGCGGGACTTGGCTCTGTTCCCAATGTCGCAGCTACCGCAGACGTAAAACATCCTGTCAGCCAAGGTATCACTCAGTCATTTTCAGTGTTTATCGATACTTTCCTCATTTGCAGCTGTACGGCGTTCGTGATTTTGTTGGGTGATATCTACCAAGCAGGTGCTGAGGGGGTCGATGGCGTGGCGCTTACCCAGCAATCACTCGTGTCTCACTTAGGGGAATGGTCCCAGTACTTTCTTACGATCGCTATTACGCTCTTCGCATTCAGTACGATAATTTACAACTATTATCTGGGCGAAAACGCGGTTTCGGTAATCAGCAAGAGCAAAGCTGCTTTGCAGCTCTTCAGGGGCGTGCTTGTCGGTATTGTGCTTCTCGGTGCAGTAGCCCCGGCAGCGACGTCAATCTTTTTCTTCTCAGATCCTTTGATGGGCGTGCTGGCTGTCGTCAATTTGCTGGCATTGACCATGCTGTTTCCTATCGCCAGACGATTGATCGCCGATTTCACGGGCCAGCTTAAGGCAGGCATAGAGACTCCCGTTCTGAATCCGGATGACTACTCTGATTTGAAGATCAGCCGGTCCGTGTGGAAAGGCTGGTCGCAGGATCATCACGCAAGGTAGAGACTCCAGGCGGTGAGCGAGACCCTGCAATGAGAGCTGCAACCGGGACTCACTCGAACGCAGTACACACGGGGTTTTGCCGGACGATCCACATTGATCGTCGCCGCATGAGTTACGCTACTATTCAAGCTCAAACCTTAGCCGGGTCATCATATCCACTTGCCCCTGAGGCACACCCTTCGTTATTGGCACCTTGTATTTCCATCGTTCTAGAGCGCGGATCGCCGCTCGTTCAAAAACGCCCTCTGGCTCGGCATCGACAACGCGGATATTGCTGGTAGCGCCGGTTGAGCTTATGTCGAAGGCTAGGTCCACATAGCCCTCGATACCGCGACTCAGTGCACGCGATGGATACTCCGGTTGCAGTTTCAGAAAAG
>JBCCNK010000313.1:0-4067 GCA_039025875.1 Pseudomonadota bacterium | reverse complement strand
GTCATAACCGGCTGGGGGCGGCTAGGCTCACCGTTTGCTGCTATGGAGTTCGGAGTTGTGCCCGATCTTATGACCTCGGCAAAAGGTATCAGCAACGCCACGATTCCTCTCTCGGCTGTCTTCATCAGCGACCAGATATACGATGCCTGCATGGAAAACGCCAAAGGCCCGGTCGAGTTCTATCACGGGTATACCTACTCCGCTCATCCTGCCGCTTGCGCAGCCGGAATGGCCGCGCTGGATCTCTACGAGCGCGAAGACCTACTGACTCGCGCTGCCGGGCCCGTTGGACAGCACTGGGAGGATGCCTTGCACTCTATGGCAGACATCAAGACCGTCATCGATGTTCGCAACTACGGCTTGATCGGCGCGATTGAGCTGAACAAACCCGGAGCTGCGCCAGGCTCCTTGGGACCCGTCGCGCAGGCACTGGCATGGGATGAGGGCCTGATGCTGAGGGGCATCGGAGACACCATTGCGATGTCGCCTCCCTTGATCATCACACCGGAAGAGATCGATGCTGTAGTGAAAATTCTCCGCAGCATACTCACTTCCATATGATCAGATTTCCGGCGTCACGTTAGCGTGCTTACCAACGATTGGCGAAGGCTTACCCCGTTTGCCGGGACCCGGTAACCGTATTCAGACCGGGCGAGGTGCCAGTAGAGCACCGGCCCGTAGCTGAGGCCAAAGGATTCTGGAAAAATCTCCACGATGCGATACGCTGACACGGCGAATAATAAAAAGTAAGACTCGCGCCAACTCATCAAAGGCTTGGCGCCGCGTCTTGGATGGGTTGACACCATGCACAGAGTGAGTCTTCAGCTTCGGCCACTTCCGTTTGCAGTGCCTGAACTTCTGTCTCGTTGGGCGCTCGCCTGCGTTGCACTCCTTTTCTCGGCCTGTTCGGCAAATCCGCCTGCGCCACCTGCGCCCATTGCAACCGTCACGGACGGTCCATGCTTCGTTAATGAACGGGCGCTGCCACCTACACGCACGTGCCGGGTTCTAAGCTCCAGCGACTGGGAAGCGCTTGGCTTGAAAGCTGTTGATCCGCAATCACGCTCGGTGCTTTCGGCGCTCACCGAGCGGATAGCGGCGGTTGAAGGCAGTCGCAATTTTTACCCGAGCTTCATCAACGCGACCGAGACTGAACTCCCGGTGTTGATACAGGATGACGACGGTTGGGCGCTCGAAGCTCTGCTTGAGAGTTCAGCCGATAAGACATCCTGCAGCCACGTAAGAGGTATGAACGAATGGCTTAAGGAATCTGGGGATGGAGACCAGGCCCCGGATGAAAAAGACAAGAAGTACGGACACCGCTGCGGCAATATCTCGATCATTCACTCCCTGGTGCGACTTGGCGTGTTATCGCCGGACGAGGCGTTTCGTGGCGAGCATTTGAATCCGGACATCGTCACAATCCTGGATCGATTCCACGGCAATGAACCTGGAATGACGCCCAACCAACAACGCCGGGGCTACGGTCACTACAGTACGCCGCAGCGAGCGTTGAATTGCCTGACGACACTCCCCGGAAAAGTATCTAAGCGGGGCGCTGTTTTGCGTGTCGCTCGAGCCCTGCGCACGACCATGGCATCAACCAAGCCCCGCTATGACTGCTCGTTGGCAGTGCATGCCGACAAGCAAGAAGACGGATCGCCGGGTTACAAGCACGTCGAGCACGTGACCGGAGTTCGGGTCTCGCCGGACGGCGAGTACCTGATAGACACGCTGGATGGATTTCATCAGGGTAGCGGGGCTACAGACATACCAAAAACACCCGCGCGCAACGTGTGGGGTGTTGGCTCGCGTAACGGGGTGGACTGGGTGCAGTTAAAAAACAGTACGCTCGAATCCAACCGGCGGAGCTACTCCGAAATTCCACCGTACTGGATCGAAATGCGCTGCTGCTCGCTGGTCGAGAACCCCTAGGCTGGCAGTTTCGTCGGCGATTTGAAGACAGCCTCAAGGCCATGGAGTGACCGACGGGTATACTGGCGGGGTTGTCACTCTTGCTAGGAGCCATCTGTGCATCTGCGTAGCTCAATGCTGTCCCACCTACTGGTCATCATTTTTACTGTAGCGTTGGTGTTTGCCAGCGGGGCATCGGCGCAACCGCGCAAAGTCATCATCGATGACGATGCGTTTGGACTTATGCATTACATGCTCCTGAATGCGCCTGGTGTTGAGGTACTCGGTATTACCACGGTGAGCGGAAATACCTGGGCAAATCGTGTGACTGCTCAGTCGCTGCGGGGTCTCGAGATTAGCGGCAATACGAACATCCCGGTGATTGAGGGCGCGACGTTCCCACTGCTCAACTCCGAACGTCTCACAGAGCGTTTTGAGGCGCTGTACGGAAAACTGGTGTGGAAAGGTGCATGGATGCGGGAGTGGGTCGAGCCGACTCAACAAACCCAGCCGCCTTACTTCGGCCCATTCGATGACGTCGATCTGCCGGGTGGTAATCCAAGCACAGAAGCCGCCGATGAGATCGCAGCGAACTTCCTGGTCCGAATGGTCAGGCGCTACCCCGGCGAAATCAGCATCTTCGCGACAGGCCCCATGACCAACCTCGCTCTGGCTCAGCGCCTGGATCCGCGCTTTGCAGAGCTTGCTAAAGAGCTGATTTATATGGGAGGCAGCCTGCGTCCAATGCAGGCTTTGGACAACCGATCCGCCGCGGAGTTTGCGCGAGAGTTTGTGAACTCGCCCCGAAGGGAGTTCAACGTTTTCTGGGACCCGGAAAGTGCGAGCATCGTCGCGCGAAGCCCCTGGAAACGAATAGTGATGGTTCCCGTCGACCCGTCGACCGCCACCCAGATAACATCGGGGCTCAAGGAACGAATGGTGAGCGTCGCCAGCCCGTTACTTGCCGAGTCCATACAGGGAATGGAGCCGGGATTTCCGCTGTGGGATGAGATCGCCGCGGGTGTTTGGCTGCAACCGGATCTGATTCGGGAGTCGAAAGAACTGTATGTCGATGTGGACACACACTTCGGTCCGGGCTACGGCAACACTCTATCCTGGGATGAGCACTATCAACCAGGGCTGGGAGAGCAAAAAGCAGAAGTTATTCTTGCGATCGATCCGGACGGGCTGTACGACTTGATGGAAGCGCTTATGGACAACAGCGATGGTCCGTAGACAGAATGAATGTTGTGTTACCTTTTCATGCAGGTGTCTTTTTGCGGCGCACTCCTTACGGGATACGGGGAGCAGTACCGCTTCCCGGGCTCTGGTGGAGCTTAAGGCCTGGTTCAATCACTGTTTTTGAACTGGTGGCGGTCTAGAGCTTCCGTTCAGACTCCCTCCGAGTGGTTAGCCGTTGCGACCATCTCCTCTTTCTCACCACGCCACCAGGCGTACGTCGGCTGTGGTGTGAGGATTTGGACGGGCGCACCGATGACCGGAGTCAGCAATTGGATACCGCGGTCCGCGGCAAGCACACTCACGCGATCCAAAGGCTCATACCAGGCATGAGTAGATAGATCGAAGGTGCAGTTGTGAATTGGAAGCATCGTGCGGCCGCGTAAATCCAGGTGAGCCTGCACACTTTCCTCGGGCATCATGTGGACCTTTCGCCACGCAACGTTGTAGGCACCGTTCTCGACCATCGCAATATCGAAAGGGCCGTAGCGCTCACCAATCTGCTTGAAACCATCGAAGTAGCCCGAATCTCCGCTGAAGAACAGGTTCGCACCACCACCCTGGATTACCCAGCTGGCCCATAGAGTTTTGTTTCGATCCGTCAACGATCTTCCCGAGAAATGCTGTGCCGGCGTGGCGGCGAAAGAAAGATCGCCGATCTCTGTCTCCTCCCACCAGTCCATTTCTAAAATCGCCGACTCATCCACACCCCATGCCTTTAAATGCGCGCCGACACCGAGCGGTACTATGAAATGATCCACCTTGTCTGCGAGCTGAAGCACTGAGCCTCTATCGAGATGGTCATAGTGATTGTGACTTATGACGACGACTTTGATTTTTGGCAGGGATGCAATCGTTATTGGTGCTGGGTGGAAGCGACGCGGACCAAGCCATTGGAGTGGTGAGGCACGCTC
>JBCCNK010000312.1:0-4068 GCA_039025875.1 Pseudomonadota bacterium | reverse complement strand
TCGTTCTATATCTTGCGGCCGTTGGAATCTACTTCTTTGAACGAAACGCCCAACCGGACACTTTTGCTTCGGTATTTCATTCCTTTTGGTGGGCGCTCGCTACGCTAACGACCGTCGGCTATGGAGACGTATATCCGGTGACCGTAGGCGGAAAGGTTTTTACCTTCTTTATTCTGATGGTGGGTCTGGGCGTATTCGCGGTACCGACCGGTCTGATCACTATGGCGATTGCGAATACTCGGGCGGCGGAGATTCCGGAGCAACCGGAGGTAATTGAACTGGAACAGGCAGAAAACTCGAAACAGCGTAAAACCTAACAAAAGCAAAGCCTAAGGGTCCTTGAAAAGGACTAATTTTGATAATCGTTTGCGCTTCAAGCTCACGGCAAACATGTCCTGATAACTAGGTGCGTGCGATCACAGACTTGAGCTAGACTCTATCTGCATTTAAGCAACGCGACGGCCAACATACACGTCTCCCATGATCCCCTACGCGGCGAAAACACACCCAGGTCTGAAGCGAGGTAAAAACGAGGACAACTTCGCCGTCGAACCGACGATGGGTCTTTGGGTGGTTGCGGATGGTGTGGGCGGCCATAGTAACGGCGAAGTCGCTTCGAAGATCGCCTGTGAGGTGATCGTCAGTCAGATGGGCGCTGGCCTGACCCTTAGCGAATCGATTGCCCACGCCCATCGGGAAGTACTCGCGGAAATTCTGGCCCGCAACGCGGAAAGTAATATGGGCACCACCGTCGTCGCACTTCAGCTCAACCACTCTAAGTATGAAATTGCCTGGGTCGGAGACAGTCGCGCTTATCTTTTTGACGGAAATTTGAAGCAGCTTACAAAAGACCATAGCGCCGTTAATGAGTTGCTCGATCGCGGAGTTATTACTCCTGACAAAGTTGCAAGTCATCCACAAAGGCATGCACTCAGCCGCTCCCTAGGCGTTTCTGATCTCAATCAAAGTGAGGCCAGCACGCTTATTGGTACCCTCGCTGAGGGACAACAACTCCTACTTTGCACCGACGGCCTAACCGACGAGTTGACCGACAGTATGATTTTGCGGGAGCTGCAAAGTAACCAGAACCCTGAGAAGCAAGTTCAGTCGCTTCTCGATTCAGCCTTAGCGCAAGGTGGCAGTGACAATCTTACGATCGTTGTCGTGGGCGACCCTTTGTACAAACCGACCAGGGCTAAGCCTGGAGCCGATTTAGAAGTGACGCAGGATATTGGTGAACCCGGTTCGCTCCCTGTCTCGCGTAAAGCACGATATCTTAAATATATCTGGCTACCGCTACTTGTGGTGGCGCTAATCGCTATGACGGTATGGAGTTAGGCTAACGCTAGGCGAAAGAGTATGGACTTCGTTGGACGAAAATTAGGACGCTATGAAATTGTCGAGTTGATTGGCGAGGGGGGCATGGCGCATGTCTACAAAGCCTTCGACCCGGAAATC
Source organism: Pseudomonadota bacterium (assembly GCA_039025875.1). Taxonomy (GTDB): domain Bacteria; phylum Pseudomonadota; class Gammaproteobacteria; order Pseudomonadales; family Halieaceae; genus Congregibacter. The sequence goes on along the minus strand of JBCCNK010000312.1, from coordinate 2,610 downwards.
AGTCGATCGGTAGCTATTAAGATCCTGAAAGAAGAGCACTGTGAGTCGGACGAGTACAAAAGCCGATTTATCAAGGAAGGTCGGGCTGCAGGGGCTTTGACCCATCCCAATATCGTAACCATTTACGATGTTGGGACGATCGACGATGCGCCGTATATCATGATGGAGCTACTCACCGGGACGACCCTGGGTGAATTGCTGCAGGGGAGCGAGCGGCTCACACCGGAGCAAACTCTGGACTGCGTGTCGCAGCTGGCAGATGCGCTCGATTATGCGCACAAGCGGCAAATCGTGCACCGCGACATGAAGCCCGATAACGTGATTATGGATGTGGACAGCGGTGTTGTAAAAATCGCTGACTTTGGCATCGCGCGAGTTGTCCAATCGGAGGTGAGCGACAGCACGCAAGCGGGGATGATGTTGGGAACGCCGCGCTACATGTCGCCGGAGCAGGCTACGGGCGACGCGGTGGACGGACGCTCCGACTTGTTCGCGATTGGTGTGATCATGTACGAAATGATCACTGGGCGAAAAGCATTCGACGCAGACTCGATGACCACCCTGATTTTGCAAATTGTGCAAAAGGACCCGGTTCCTATCCGGCAAACCGTCGCCAACGCGCCGGTAGGCTTCGAGAAGATCGTCAATAAGCTTCTGCAGAAAAAACCTGATAAGCGTTTTCAAACGGGCGCAGAGCTGAAGACTGCGGTCCTCCGAGAATTGGGTGCGCTGCGCGATGCTAACGAGGAAAAGGCAGGATACCTGCCCATTCAGTTTAAGTGGACTGCCATTATGGCGGTGGTGGTCGCCGTGGCGATGGCGGCTTCGTCCTATTTTATTCTCCGTGCGCAGCGAACAATGCTTTCTCAGCAGCTGGTCGATTCGGGAATAGCGCTCACTAAGTTTATCTCCGTTCAATCGGCGATACCTGTACTTGGGGAAGATTGGCTCTCTCTTGAAGCACTGGTTCAGGATGCGGCTGCGCGAGACACCTTTAGCTATCTTGTAGTTGCTGATCACACGGGCACGGTACGAAGCGCTACCAATCCAGAGCTGATCGGCGAGGAACGACCTTCCTTACCGGAAGCGGAAGAGGTTTTTCGACAAGAGCAAATCGTCGTAAGTGATGTCGGTGAGTCACTCTATAACTTCAGCGTACCCGTTCTGTTCAATCAAACTCCCGTCGGTAGTGTCGATGTAGGACTAACCACGAACAGTATCGGTGAGGCGCTCGCAACCACATCGCGTATGCTTCTTATCCTCGCATTTGCGATGGTTCTCACTGTGTCGATTGTTGTTTTCATCTTCAACAGACTAACCTCTCGGAATCTGTTGATCGTTACCGAGGCGCTCCGCTTGTTCTCAAGAAAACAACACGAGGTTCGTATTTCTAAGTCGCAGACGGATGAATTCGGCGATCTTTTTGGTGCCTTCAATAGCATGGCCGACAGCGTCCAGGAATTGATAGACGCGGACGATTTGGAGCGTGAGATTGATACCTTAGATGAATCGCAGATTATCGATACGGATATCAGTGGCATCACACAAACCATCGTTTCAGAGCGCATCATTGCTGACGAGGAAGATGACAAGGATGATTAGCGCTTTGCTCGAAAGCGCTCATGCTTTGCTAACGCGCCGGCGTTTTAACCTCGCGCTGCTATTAGCGGCTGCCATAAGCGCCACCGGCTGCGCGGTTACGGGCGGCGGTATACCCACTCGTGCCGACATGCGGGTGCTGAAGAGTGATGGGAATTTTGAACTGGTTTCATTACAGCCCGGTCAAACGATCGACGATGTGGCCAGAGTATTTTTGGGCGACGAGCGAGAAGCTTGGCAGCTCTACGAGTTGAATGGGTCCTTGGAAGACACAGCGGGAGAGCTGATTGCCGTGCCTCGATCACCGGTGAATGTCACCGGCGTATATCAATCGTTCTATCGGACCGTACCCATTCTTTGTTATCACCAATTCACGGACGCCAAAAAGGCTGAACATCGTCTTGAGCTTGCGGCCCGGGACTTCGAGGATCAGCTTCGCTACTTGGTTGCAGAAGGCTACCAGTTCCTGAGTTTCGCCGAAGTCGAACAAATCCTCGCGCAAGAACGAACGGTTCCTGCTAAATCTGTGGTGCTTACCATCGATGATGGCTACGCCTCCGTTTATGACATCGCCTGGCCGCTGCTAAAAAAGTACGGAGCTAAAGCAACTCTGTTTGTTTACACAGACTTTGTCGGCGGTGGTGCGGCGATGAGCTGGGCCCAGCTTCGCGAGCTGCAGGCATCGGATCTTATCGAAGTGGAGTCGCATGGAAAGAGCCACGATAGCCTCGCACGTGTCAAAGAAGACCCTGATCGCAAGAGTTACGTCAAACGTTTGAAGGACGAACTCGAGGGTTCAGAGGCAGTGTTTGCAAGGCGTTTAGGCCAGACTCCTACGTTTATGTCCTATCCCTATGGGAACAGTAGTGAAACCATAGCTCAGATGCTCAATACCGATGGCTATAAACTTGCTGCAACAGTCACCCGCGGGCCGAATGGAAGTTTTGTCGATCCGTTTCTTTTGCATAGAACGATGATTTTTTCTGATCACTCTTTAGACCAGTTCGCTAC
>JBCCNK010000311.1:0-4142 GCA_039025875.1 Pseudomonadota bacterium | reverse complement strand
CTGCAGCGAGCAAAGGCGGCGAACTTCGATATTCTTACGCTCACCGTGGATACAATCACGGGCGGTAATCGCGAGAGAGACCTGCATACGGGCTTTACCTCGCCCCCGCGTCTGACCACCCGAAGCTTGCTGAGTTTTGCGCTTCATCCTGCCTGGGCGTTTAACTACTTCACCCATGATCCCTTCGAACTGGTAGAGCTCAAATCCCATGTAGCGGAAGGTTCCAATGTTGCCGTCTCTGTCGGCGAGTACTTCTCCACCATGCTAGATCAATCGATGAACTGGAAGGATGCCGAAGCTCTGGCTGCAAACTGGGGCGGCCAGTTCTGCCTGAAGGGGATTATGAGCGTGGGGGATGCGCGCAGGGCCGTCGATATTGGAGCCACTGCCATCATGGTCTCAAACCACGGAGGTCGACAGCTCGACGGCTCACGCTCGCCCTTCGATCAGATTGCGGAGATAACAGATGCGGTGGGTGATGATATCGACGTGGTACTTGACGGGGGCGTGCGACGTGGCACCCATGTGCTGAAAGCAATGGCAGCCGGCGCCAAGGCAGTCTCCGGGGGGCGGATGTATCTCTACGCACTCGCCGCAGCCGGGCAACCGGGAGTTGAACGTGCCCTTGGTAACATGCGAGCGGAAATCGAGCGTGACATGAAGCTACTCGGTATCACCGAATTGTCGCAACTGAACCGCGAGATGCTGCGTTACCGCTGATTTGCGGCTGGGTCGCTAGTTTGAATCGCGCCTAAGGGTCGGTCGTTAAGCTCCCATCGTTCGAAGCGCGCGCGGCCGTATTCATTCTCTACCAGTCATAGAGCAATCTCTAGCGCGGTTTTTGTAAGGGGGCTGGCGAGGGCCCGCTTGGCCCAATCGCTGCATCTGGAGCGTGCGGCCGTAGCCGGCGACGTATTTGCTGCGGCCGTGACAGCAAACCTGGGCAAGGCGCTTCTATTAAATCTATCTCGACAATGAGATAAATAAAGTTCAGAATAATTTTTCGTTTTAGCTTTGCGGAAAGGTTTATCTGTGTCCAGAACAAAGCGCTATCTGCTTTTTGTGTCTCTTTCTCTACTGGCGTTGATGCTTTTGGCGTCTATTCTCGTAGGGCCACGATTCGTAAGCATGGTAGGCGTCATGGCCTCTGTGAGTTGCAGTCAGGTCTTTGGTGGGCATCAACCTTGGGAGACCTTTCTCGCGAGGGATCTTAAGGCTTTGCGAGAACTCGAACCTCTTTTGACGATAGAGCAGTCGCCCCAGCAGCGATCTGTTACCGGCTATCTCCTCGGTGTTCCTGCAGTGAACGCCGTGTACCACGAGGGCTATGGGTGTGTGAGTGAAGGGTCCCCCGCAGATGAGATGGAGAAGTACATATCTTTGACAAGCTCCGGTGGCATGCCGCTTGAAGATGCCACCGGGCAATTCCCTCGTCTCAATCGATTCATAGAGGCGGAGTTCGCTCGCAACGGTGATCAAGCTGACAACCGCATCAACCACCGATCATTTATTGCGTTGTATCGGGGAAGACTTATTGCTGAGCACTACGCTTCGCCTTTTGATGCCAAAACACGCTTTGCAAGCCAGTCGATGGCCAAATCAGTGAACGCTCTTCTTTGGGCGGCAGCGGACATGCGAGGTCTTGTGGATCTTGATGGCCCAGTGGCGGCTCCGGAATGGCAGCCGGGTGATCCGAGGCAATCGATCACTAACCGACACCTACTCGATATGGTGAGCGGCTTTGAGTTCGATGAGAACTATGAATTCGACCCTTTTGGTCAGTTTTTCGATATGGTGCTTTCCGGTGATCTCGCGCACTTCGCTGCAGGACTTGAGCTGCAGTACCCTCCGGGGGAACACTGGTATTACTCCACGGCGGATGCCAATCTTTCCGGGCGAACCCTCGGTTTAAAGCTTGCCGAGCATGACTATACGGTTCATCGATTCTCCGACGAAGCCTTACTGGGTCGCATCGCGGCCGATCCCGTAGAGCTGCAGGTTGATGATGCCGGTTCCTTTTGGGCTGGTTCGGCTGTGCATATGACGTCCCTCGACTGGGCCCGGCTTGGACAGCTGATACTTGACGGTGGCGTCTATCGCGGGGAGCGCTTGCTTCCAGAGGATTTTCTGACGGAGATGGGCGAACCGCTCCCGCAATCCAATGGCTGGTACAAGTCCAGCATGTGGCTGAACTACAGCCTCCGCTACGGAGAAGATCGCCAACTGGCTCCCGGCCTTCCGGAAGAGACGATCAGCTTCAGTGGATTCCAGGGACAAAAAGTACAGGTGATCCCATCTTTGGAATTAGTCCTTGTTCGCTTCGGCCGTACCGAGGGCCCCGGTTCCGGCGCGGTCTACAAACAGTTCATCGCTGATGCCTATGCGCTGGCGCTTGAGGAGGCCGAGTCCACGCGTGACGCGAGTACCGCGGCGGCGATGCGGCCAGAAGCCAAAGCACCAGCGCCAAATCACGGCCGTGCAGTGTCGTCAGTGGACGCTGCTCTATGAGTGCAAAACTGTCCTGCACAAGTGCGTTTCAGCGTCGACCTTTCTACGGCCGGGTTCTATTGGTTCTATACATGCTGCTGCCACTGACATCCTGGTCGCAAATCGAGTCAGGATGGGAAGACAAACTTGATTCGCAGCGTGCGGCGGCGTGGGCAGATGGGGTATTTGCTCCTGCCATTGCGGAGGGCACGCTCGATGGGGCGAGTATCGCGATCGTGAAGCGGGGCAGAGTGTTGTTTCAGAAAGGCTATGGTTATGCAGATGTCATTGCCAGACGACCCGCAACCGAGCGTACCCCGTTTCGAAGTGGGTCCGTAAACAAGGTCTTTACGGCTATTGCGATAATGCAACTCGTGGAGCGCGGGGTGTTAAGTCTCGACGATGACATCAGTACGCGAATCTCGAGAGCCGGAATTGATACGCCTCGCGGTCGCACAACCATTCGCCATCTGCTGACACATTCAGCAGGGTTTGATGAGCGCTTTCGCGGCACTCTGAACGCCAGGCCGGCGCGGGTCCGCGCCAGTCAGGCGTACATCGATGAGCATGCACACTCCCAGGTGAGGGCGCCCGGAGTGGTGGTCAATTATTCGAATCAAGCTATGGCGCTTGCCGGCACGATCGTCGAAGACCTTACGGGCTTAACGTACGGAGACTATGTAACGAAGCACATTTTTGCGCCACTGGAGATGGAGACGGCTTTTGTTGAACAGCCGGGTGAGCTCCCAGCAGACGTCGCGGTCGAGCATGCAATTGATGACGGTGGACAGCGCTCGCCCAAGCCGTTGCTTTACAAGGAGACGTTCTACCTGGGTTCTGGCGGATTCTTCTTTTCTGCGCTCGATATGGCCAAGTTTATGAATGCGGTTCTTGCTCGTTCGCCTGAGCTGTTGTCGAGGGCGAGCTGGGATCAGATGTTCACACTGCAGCTCTCTTCCGGAGAGGGCTATGCAGGCGGTATCGGTCTTGGCTTTTGGATCTACGAAATGCTGACCTCAAACGACGGCACTGGGAGCGAAAAGCCCAGCGTAGTCGGGCAGGGGGGATCCACCGAAGGCTTCAATCTTCGCATGCTTATGTTGCCCGAGGAGCAAGTGGGCCTGTTTTTCGCAACGGTTAAGAGTAGGAAGTCGGTACTCGCCAACGTGGACTTTGACACCTGGGCAAAGGGCTTTAACTTCATCGAGCACTTCCGAGGTTATCCGCAGCGCAGTCCATACAGCGGCGACGGCCCGGCTCTGGAGCGTTTTACGGGCTCGTTTATCAGCAATCGTCGTCCTTTTTCAGGTTCTGAGTTTTTCGTTTCGATGCTCTTCCAAGAGGCTCGCAGCGTGACGGTGGAGGACGGCGTGCTTAACTGGGCGAATACGCCCTTGCGTCGTATAGGCGCGCGGACCTTTGACTATCCGGCGGATGGCGAACGCAGGGTAACGATCAGTTTTTCCGAGAACCTTCAAACGGTCTGGCGCGATCAATCGACGAGCTATCATCGCCATGCGGGGCTGCACCCCAACAACTACCTGCTACCACTTGTGGCTTCGCTGCTGTTCGTCGCCTTAAGTGCTTTCGTGCCTGCGATTTGGCCGCAACGGAAGTCCCCTCGAAAGTTCGATCTACTGCTGCTCGCTGCCGCG
>JBCCNK010000310.1:0-4145 GCA_039025875.1 Pseudomonadota bacterium | reverse complement strand
TTTCTGGCCTGGCGAGAAAGCGCGTACATACCGTCCCGCTCAGACGGTATCTCTCAGTTTCTTCGCAGCGAGACAATCTCAGCAAAGGAAATCGCCAGAACAGTAGGTGAGTTCAACAGAAGTTCATGGTTTGACTCGGGTTGGTATGTCGATTCCTATCCGCAGGTGGGCGAGCTGAGGATCACGCCCGCGGAGCACTATCTCAGGTACGGGGCGGTCGAAGGCAAGGACCCCTCAAGGAACTTCAGCACGTTAGGCTATCTGGTGCGATATCCAGACGTAGTTCTGAGTGGGTTAAATCCCCTAACGCACTTTTTGCGCTACGGTCTGGCCGAAGGGCGCAGCGCTGGGATCGCCTGATTCAAAAGCGATAGCCAGAGAACGATGACTATACCCTTTCACGTTGGCAGAAGAACTTAAATGGACACCGGACTCTCGCCTCATAGCTGCGTATTGCAAAACCGCGTCCTGGTTGTCATCCCCGTTTTGAACGGAGAGTCGGAGATCACAAGAACACTTGAGTCTGTCGCTGCGTTAGGTTCCCGCGAAAACATTCACCTTCATATACAGGATGGGGGCTCCAGCGACGCGACCGTGAGCATTTGCAGAGAGTTCCTGCACTCATTGCCCATCAGTTCCTCGTTGTGTACTGAAGCTGATACCGGTATGTATGACGCCATCGATCGAGCAATCAGATATTTCGATGTTCCCTGTGAGCAATGGCTCACCTGGATAAACGCTGGCGATACGCTCGATCCGAACGCTCTTAAGGTTTTGGAGACCATCTCAAACTCAAGCTATCGAAGCCATATCGATTGGGTGACGGGCGCTATAGATGCCAAGCTGTTCGATAGCGTTCGGCTTCGAAAGGACATACCAACGCCTTTGGCACTGATTCGGGCAGGCCTGGCAGACGATGACACTTTGCCATTCTTACAACAGGAAGGCACCTTTCTGCGCTACAGGCTCTATTGCCGCGTGCGTCGCGAAAAATTCATTGCGCACCGGGCCGCCGGTGATTACTTTCTCTGGGTCGATCTAGCTCATCACGCCCGAGGCCTGGCCTATGCCCGTCATCCGCTGGCGACTTGGCATCAGTGTGAGGGCCAGCTCTCTGCAAGGCTTCGAGACGTGTACAGCGATGAGATGGAACGATGCCGACCCGTCGTTATTCGGCGCGAACTGCGCGAGAGCCTGCTGGGCCTCAAACATGACCTGTTTGTCGTTGGGGATGGGCGGGTAGAACGACAGCAATTCACGCTCACTCAATCAAGCGAAGGGTTTCAGATGACGAACATGGCATAAGCATGATTCGTGACCCAAAGCTGTTGTCATGGATACGGTAACGTATTCAAAGAGGCGCAACCGCTGTGATCTGCGCGCCCAAAGATCGGCGATGTCTCTGACCGCCTTCCAGGGGGTCTCTGCGTGGCCTTGTTCAGAGGCTCCCTAGCTCTCACCACCTGATTAGGTGTATCGTCGCGGAACTTTACAGCGTGCGAAGCTGAAATCTCCATAACGCCGGATAAAGCACATAGCGAAACCTCGCAGGCTCAAGTTCAGCCGCCCTCGAGTGTGAGAGCGAGCGAGGGCGCCGTGATGCCGGTCTACCGCACTAACGAAACTCAATTGAGCTTACCGTGACAACCGTACTGTCAATTGCAAACTCCGCTGCCGCCGTAGTTCAGACGAATGATTCAATGCCCAGGGGGGTTTCCTCTCTGGTCATGGCTCCGCCTCCCGACACCACCTTGTTTGACCGTGCGAGATCAGAGCCGGATTCGTACTTCCTGGTCGTTTACCTAGCGCCGGAAGTCTCACTCGCGCTGGACCTTGCCCACGGGCACGCGGTGGACGAATGGCGGTTGAACTGGCTTGCAGAGACCGAGAGTATCCTCAGCTTTCTTCGTCGACATCCGACTCGGTCGGAGGTCGCAAACGCACTCTACGTTCTCGATAGCGGCGCCGATAAGGACATGGAGCTAATAATGAACGGGAATACGGTGTCACGATTGGTATCCGCAACGGATTCGCTACGTATCGAACCGGTCTATGAGTTAGCAGCTCAGGTTCTGATAAATGAGTTTGATGACGTAAAAGCACTCGCAGAAGAGCTACAGGAAATGCATGGCGTTCGAGAGGCACATACTGGAGTACCTGTGTGGCGGCGTGCAATCGACTCCTATTCCAGAATGGCCAGCCGAGTGGTGCAGGACACCAATCGCGAAGCACAGCCTCAAGGCCCGATTGATGAGGGCGAGCTAAGTAACGTGCTGGCACATAATGAGCTTCTACAGATTCAACTCAACCAGTTGCAGGCAGAGTTCGAACTCGCGCACATTGAGCAGCAGCGATCTCGCGTCGCACCAGCGCTCAACAAGAGACTTCCGAGTAATCAGAAAAATGGCGCCACGGTGCCGTCTTCTTCGGAGTTACAGCCGCTAATGTGTTGGGCGAGACGGGTCTTACTGTCTTTCCCCGAGAACCCTTCGCGGTTACTAGCGAAACGTAGCGATAGAGATCAACAGCGCCGGATCAATGAGCAGGTCGTGTTGCTTGAGTCGTCGAAGCACTTCGACTCAGATTGGTACTTATTGAAGTACCCCGATGTCAGAAATTCAGGCGTAAGTTCGGAAGAGCACTACTTAAAGTTCGGCGCAATTGAAGGAAGAAATCCCAGCACCAAGTTCGACACTCTGTTTTATCTTCTTAGCTACCCCGACGTTATGGAAGCCGGGATGAATCCTCTGGTCCACTTCATACAATATGGCGAGAAAGAGGGCCGCAAGACTCTGCCCAAGCGTTAGCCTACTACCTAGTATTCCGCTTCTTCATCCAGAGCGAGTGGTCAGCGTTGTTCAGCAACTCGGCCAGCTTAGAGGGGCGAGCTAGGGCGTGCTCGAGTACCCCACAGACCCTGTCTGCACTCTGTTCGCGAATGAATGCCCGGGCGAGGGAAACTGCAAACGATTGGATTATGGGAAAGCACCAGTGAAGGCTGGATTATTGGATACCGCGCTTGTATTGCACGCCGAGTATTCTTCGGCACCAATAGCCCTGGAGAACATAACTTGATAACTCTGACAACGTGCTTTTATCCGATAGCTGAACCCGACAGGCACCGGGAGATCGTAAGGTGCTGGCACGAAAACGTAAACAATCCTCTTATCGATAGGATTGCTCTGTTCTGCGAGGGAGGCGAATATCCACTTTTACAGCACGAAAAAGTCAGCATCGTAGACTTTGACGGTCGCGTCACCTACGCCGACTGGATCCAGTATTGCTTTTCCAACTGCGATGGCAGTGACGATGCGGTTTTCCTGCTTGCTAACTCTGACATTTATTTTGATGACTCTGTGGGCCGGTTGAATTTAGCTTGCAAGGGTGACATGGCGGCTTGCCTCAGTCGCTATGAGGTAGAGTCAGGTGAATCGACGCTGCACCCGAAGCCGCATTGGTCGCAAGATAGTTGGGCTGTGTCTGCGTCCTCCGTTGCGCAGCTGGTGAAGAGACTCGCAGAGTTTGACATTCCTCTGGGAGTGCCAAGATGCGATAACAAGATAGCCTATCAACTGCTCAAATCAGGCCTATCCCTTACCAATCCATGCTGGGACGTGCACTCGCACCACTTACACGAGTCACAGGTAAGAACCTACAACAAGACCCGGGATGATCGTATTCTGGGTACCGTTTGCTACGTTCATCCCTCGGCACTTGGAGAGAACTCGGCACTGGAGTTAGATACCTGGGTGCCACACCGGGTTAAAGTTGGTGCTTGCACGGTTAACTTCTCGCTAAGCCGTTGGAATCAGGACACTGACTCCCCGGAAGGCAGTGTCTCCAGCACCCATCCCCGCGCGATTCCGATAGCTGAAAAAGCCGGCGGAGTAGAGCTTCTTCAATTTTGGAAAAGCGGCAAAAAAGTCGCAGGTTTTGGTCAGCTTTCGCTATACGAACATGGCGAGCTATACGCCGTCCGGGCTCGCTGCCTACCCCCCTCGAGTAATCTCATTACATTTACCACTGAAGAACCCACCTACACTGCTGAAACATCCGACTTTGCTCTCGCCATTCTTTGTGACCTGTCAGGCGCTCTCTCCTCACCCATAGTGACCAGTATTAGGTCCGAAGCAGAGCAGATAATA
>JBCCNK010000309.1:0-4179 GCA_039025875.1 Pseudomonadota bacterium | reverse complement strand
GTCGCTTGTTTTTCCAGCGACTTCGAAAGCTTCATTTAAAAACAATGGACCGTCGGTTATATCGATCCCATCGAAGTCTGTAGCGTAGCTGGCGTTTGTTGAGAGCAGCAGCAACACAATCGTGACGAGGAGAATTCTGAACGAGGACAAATGAATTGAGAGCGGCGATGACACTGTCGTTTTCCCTGACAAGTTTTAGGTGACGCTAATTGAATGGGTGCACTCAAAAAAACCGCTGTTTTTGTTTTGCACCGAATAAAAATGCCCGAGTAGCTCTACCGCTTCAATCCTGTGCATTTGCATAGATCGCGAAGGTTTTTTGAAGGGACTAAAACAAATAAGTACCCAACGTTCTCATCAGTGAGAGAAAACTGTCCCTTGTTAAAAACCTTGTTCCTTTACCGAATTTTTTTCGGTTTGATGTCTAGCGAAGACATTGCTGCGAGAAACGTCAGAATTGGATCACTCCGGAATGGATCGCTTTTGCAAGCGCAACTTCTCGCGTGGGCGCATCAAGCTTACGGCGAGCGTTCTTGAGATGCATGTCAACGGTGACTTTATGGACGCCCATTTTTGCCGCGATTTCCCGAACCCGCAGACCATTGGCTAGCCACTGCAGGCACTCAATTTCCCGTGGAGACAAAGGCGTTGTGGCCTTCGCTGCTTCCAAGCTTTGGATTCTGAAGTGCGCGACCGCCGAGGCTGTGGCTAGATTTTGCCCCTTACCCTCTAGGAACTGCTCGAACTCACTGCGAGAGAGTCTACTGGTAATGCCAATTCCAGAAGGCCCCTCCTGCATCCGAGTCGGTATCGCGAACACTGTTCCACATCTCACGACCATGCTTTGACGCGCGTGTAACGCGAGTTTTTTCTCATCGGGGCGCGCTTGTGGATCATTAAGGTCGTAGTCGTAGCCCCAACGGAGATTCGTTTCCATTCGTTCAACTCGGTGCACAATGCGTCGATCTGTTAGTGCATAAATAGTGTCTACAAAGCTCTTGGGGTAACTGAATATTGGGTAATTGCGTGTTTTGGATGGAGATGCAGTTTGGCCAAAAAAAATGTTGACGCCGTCTGCACCTTGGCCGTGCAGAAACTCGATTAAGGTTTCGGCACAGGCTTTACCCGAGCTGCTGCGATGAACGTCGTCTATGAATCTACATAGATCGGATGCCATCCTGCGATGTCCTTTCTCTTGGTGGCCGTTTTGCCCTTACAAGCGCTGCGCTACCGCCACTCCAACCGCTGCGTTACGCAGCTTCGTAAAGCGTAACCACGCACGAGCCCGGTATGCCTATATTATGCTGAAGCGCGAGTCTGGCACCTTCTACCTGCCGATGGTCCGCGTCGCCTCTAAGATGCCAAACTAGCTCAGTACACTGTGCAAGGCCTGTAGCGCCGATTGGATGACCCTTCGACATTAGTCCGCCGGACGGATTCACAACATACTTGCCGCCATAGGTATTGTCACCATCGGCAATGAATTGCGTGGCCTCGCCTTCTGCACACAGTCCTAAGCCTTCGTAGCTAATGACCTCGTTTGGTGTGAAACAGTCGTGAAGTTCAACGACATGCACATCTTCAGGCCCTACGCCCGCCTGTTCGTAGGCGCTTATCGATGCGCGCTTAGTCATATCAAGACCAACAATGTTACGTGAAGACGTAAGTTGTAGCTCACTGTCAGAGGCTACCCCTTGGCCGAGGATTCGAACGGTTCTTGTTACATCATGTTGCCTGGCAAAACTCTCGGACATTATGACTGCTGCTGCGGCACCACAGGTGGGCGGGCAGCACATAAATCTCTTCAAGCTTGGAGGAACGATTACTTTCGAGTTCATCACTGCTTCAACCGTAAGGTCGTCGGTAAACAGCGCAAAAGGATTTCGTTTTGCGTGTCTACGAGTTTTCACTGCTATGTGTGCGAAGATTTCTGGATCGGCTCCGTACTCTCTACAATATTAGAATCCGGCACAGCCAAACATCGCGGGTGCACCGGGGCTGTCGTCGGGAATGTCGGGGTTGAGGTACGTGAATGACTCGGAGACCATCATCGCAGGTGCCAACCTATCGTCCCAGTGGGACGCCAACGCACCCGGAACCATTTGTTCGAATCCAAAAGCGAGAACACATTCGGCCGCTCCGGATTCCACAGCTTGCTTTGCAAGAAAAATAGCGTTGGAACCCGATGCACAATTGTTGTTCACATTGAAGACTGGGATTCCCGTACGTTTGACCCGATAAAAGCCTACCTGTCCGCAGGCGCTATCGCCGTAAATATAGCTGGCATAGGCTTGTTGTACCTCATCGACAAGGATGTCTGCGTCGGCAAGCGCAAGGCGAATGGCGTTTTCTGCCATTAAGTCGTAGCTCTCACTCGCTCCTGGTTTGGCAAACTCAATCATGCCAACGCCACCGATTACTGCTTTTTCTGTCATTACATTTATCCTAGAGCTTCTTGAGCGGTTTGATTTGGACTGCTTATCCAATCGTTGTATCAAACTCGAGTAAGCAAACAGTCGATGTGCAAGCTAGCTCCCTGGTCATCAGTTGCCTTTATTCAGAAGGAACTGATTGGCGTCACGGCGCTAAACATTTTCTCAACTGGAGCCGAGGATTCGCGACTTACCTGTGTAAAAGATATCGCCGTTTTACCCAATTCCTTCGCCAAGTAGGCAAAGAAAGTGTCGCTCGCATAATTCGGTGCGGACCGCATATTGTGTCTGGCCACTTAGGCCGACTACCGTCCATTCATTAACCGCAACGCTGGCCCGACTCCATGAACCGCAGGAAATTCGTTTCGAGTTTGTCACTCCTGGCGCTCAATAGTGCTTACAGCCTACCTTCAGCGTTGGCTGCTCAGCTGGAGGTAGAAACCCTCGGTTCTCCTTGGCTGAAGAATATCGATCATTATGCGATTCGGTCGCACGAGGTGGGTGACGCAATCGCGGTCGGTGTAAAGCGATCACCCGTATGGTTGACTGAGGCGCTGCAGATTCCTGAAGACCAGCCTCTCGATTTGGTGTACGTGCTTGACGGTGGCGGTGTGCTGGGTCTCGTCTCCGCGATTGCGGACGCGCAACTGGTTTCCGGTCTAAAGCCCGGCTTTCCTCCACTGCTGCTAGTAGGCTTGGACTATCCCGAAGGTCGTCCCAACGCGCGTACGAGGGACTACACCCATAACGACTTAGCGGTACCGCTGAGCGCAGAAAAACAACCTCCAGAAGAGACGATTGGTGGGGCGGATAATTTCCTGCGCTTTCTTGAGAATGAACTCGATCCGATGCTTAGGAGTCGTTACAACATTTCTGATAGACCCGCCGGTTTATTGGGAGACTCCTATGGCGGTACGTTCGCCTTTCATGCGCTGCGACGTCAATCTAAGATCTTTGATCGATTTTTTTTAGGGAGTCCGGGCCTTTTCAATACCAAGGTCAACTACCTGGATCAGTTTGAAGAACTGCTTCAAGGTGAGCTCGTAAACGATACAAAGCTCTACCTATCGTTCGGGAGTTTAGAAATGAATGGTGGACTCAAGACCTACGAGGAAATGGGTACCAACTTTAACAAGCTTGTGAGCATCCTAAGGCGAAGCAGTAATCGCCAACTAAGCTTTCGCTCGAAGGTGTACAACGACCATACGCACGTCACCGTGGTTGCGCCTGCCTTTAACGACGCGTTGCTCTATCTGTATGGTCCTCATCAACCGAGAGACTAGAGCTGCTCAATGGATAAAAAAATCAATGCATCTGAGGCGTTTAGGCGGCTGTTTGTGCTAGCTATCCTGATGTGAACTGGGCACCGCCTTCTGTTGTTGAGAGGCCGAAATCCTATCTAGTGTGCGATCTAGCCGACGACAAAAAATCTCGTAGATAGCTGCTTTAGTAACCTCGCTTTGCTCCACCTTGTGATTCAACTTCAGCCATCTTTGCGCTGTCGCTGAAAAGGGCGACCAGCGTTCAGAATTTGCAAAGTTCGGATCCCCAGTCTTCGCAAACTGTGTCCAGTAATGCACCATCTTTTTCGAGAGTAACCGGTCCTGCTCGTTCATTGGAAAAACCATGTTTGGCGTGCCGTGTACGAAGCACACTTCAGCGGCATGGAAGGCGCCAGCAGTTTGCTTCGGTGAATGCGGTTCCCGCTCAAAGTGATAGAGAAACACCGTATTGCTGACCGCAGCCG
>JBCCNK010000308.1:0-4180 GCA_039025875.1 Pseudomonadota bacterium | reverse complement strand
TTGCCGGGTATAGCCGGTAGTTCGTTATTGTTGCTCGGTTCCAGCATATTCCTCGACCCTGGCCTTCAACTTCTGCCCAGGTCGAAAGGTTACCACCCGTCGAGCAGAAATCGGAATTTCTTCACCCGTCTTGGGGTTGCGCCCAGGTCGTTGGTTCTTGTCGCGTAAATCGAAGTTCCCGAAGCCCGAGAGTTTGACCTGCTCGTTGTTCTCGAGACAGACGCGAATCTCTTCGAAGAACAGCTCCACGATCTCTTTAGCCTCTCTCTTATTCAGGCCGAGCTCATCGAACAGTCGCTCAGCCATCTCTGACTTGGTCAGCGCGCTCATAGAAGAATCTTGCAAATCCTTATCAGTCCCAGGCTCGAAAGCACGACACGTTATTCATGATGCAAACCGTAACACTGTCGGTCCGCCGCATAGTGAGCGCGGTCGTGCTTGTTAACACTAGTTCGCCGGCTGCATAGCCATTTATCGTTGCTGTACAAGCGCCGTCGCCGCGGTCCCTGTTTGGCGGTTAGCGGCCGGTTTAGGCGTGAGCTGACCCACCACTCTAAATGGTGATTGGCAGGTTCCAGTGTTTTAGGTCTCTACCGGTGCTGCTGCCACCTACGACCTGCCACCTACCACCTACCACCTACCACCTACCACCTACCACCTACCACCTACCACTTAAACACTAGCTGTTCGGCGGCCTGTTTCTAGCTCATCCGCTCAGCCAATGTTGCTATCAGCTCCGAAGCTCAGCGTTGTAGTTTTCTTTCAGAGAATCAACAACTTGCTGAATACATGTGTTGATCTCATCGTCGGCAAGCGTGCGTGATTGGTCTTGGAATGTCAAACCCAGCGCAAGACTTTTTCTTTGTGGATCAATGCCTTTGCCCTGATAAACATCAAAGAGCGTTAAGTCTTTGAGGTAAGCCCCTGCCTGTGCTCGGACATTCTCGATAATCGAGCCCGCAGACACACTCTGATCGACCACAACGGCAATATCGCGCCTGAGTGTCGGAAAGCGAGAGATGGGTTCAAAAGAAGGTTTCTTGGCTTCTAGAAACGCATGCAAATCGACCTCGGCGACCACCACCGTGGATTCGAAATCAAGTTCCTGCTGTAAGCTTGGGTGCACCGCCCCCATCACACCTAGCTCGCGCTCGCCACGCATTATTCGTGCGGTCTGTCCTGGATGCAGCCCTGGATGCTGGCCCGGCATAAAACTCAAAGGCTCAGACAGGTTCGACGTACTAGTTAGGGACTCCAGTACACCTTTCACGTCGAAGAAGTCCACTGGTCGGATGTCATTGGACCAGGCCTCGCGCTCTATTCCACCGGTTACCAGCAGTGCAAGCGCGGGCGTTTGCACCAGACCATCAGCCCCTGGCTGAAAGCGCAGACCAGTCTCAAAAAGCCTCACGCGCGCCTGCTGCCTGTTCACATTGTGGGCACCCGCGCGCAGCAGCCCTGCCAGTAATGTGGTGCGCATGACTGCGTGCTCGGGTGAGATCGGATTACTGAGAGCGATGGGATCTACATCGGGTGCAAGCTTTTCCTGAATCTCACGATCTACAAAACTGTAGGTGATGGCTTCATGAAAATCTCGCGCCAGCAGCGTCCGGCGAAGTGATCGCAGGGATGCGTTCGACTCGCTCGCCTCCTGCATTTCAACATCGGCTTGTATGCGTGTGGTCGGCAGATTGTTGTAGCCATACAGTCTGCCAACCTCCTCAAGAAGGTCAGCCTCGATGTTTATGTCAAAACGCCAACTCGGGGCGCGACATTGCCAACCATCATCGACTCGTGTGAACTCCAGCCCGAGTCCGTCGAGCATCAGCTCCACATTTGCATCGTCGATTTCGACGCCCAATAAGCGGGGTATGCGTGCCCGACGTAATCGTACGACGTCGTACTTTGGCAGATCCGATTCGCTGACCGCCTCAGTAATCGGCCCGGGTTTGCCGCCAGCTATCTCAAGCAACAGCGCCGTAGCCCGCTCCATGGCACTGCGCTGCAGATCGTAGTCAACGCCGCGCTCGTAGCGATGCGAGGAATCCGTGTGCAGTCCGAACTCACGAGCCTTACCACTCAAGGGTACCGGGGCGAAAAACGCCGACTCCAGTAAGATGCGAGTGGTGCTAGCCGATACGGCTGTCTCACTTCCCCCCATGATACCTGCCAGAGCTAGCGCTCGGCTGTGATCAGCTATCACCAGGTTATCTTCGGTGAGCTCGATCTCCTGGTCGTTCAACAAGGTGATCTTCTCGCCGGAGGTGGCTTTGCGCACCACGATGCCGCCTTGAACCTTGTCCAGATCGAAAGCATGCATGGGCTGACCAAGCTCCAGGAGAATGTAGTTGGTTACGTCCACCGCTGGATCGATGCTGCGTACGCCACAACGCCGGAGCTTCTCCTGCAGCCAGACTGGACTGCTACCACTCAAATCCACACCTTCGATCACCCGACATAGATAGCGCGGACAGTCGCTCGGGGCCTTGAGCTCGGCGTTCAACTGGGTATCCAGCGCCGGGGAAACCGGCGCAATCTTGAGCTCCGTGAATACCTGCTTGTTGATTACCGCGACCTCCCTAGCAATGCCGCGAATACTCAGACAATCGGACCGGTTGGGCGTAAGGCCAATCTCGATCGCATGATCGTCCAGGTGCAAATAGTCACGCAGGCTTTCTCCGACCGGTGCGTCAGCGGGGAGCTCGAACAGGCCCTGTTTGTCTTCCGAGAGTTCGAGCTCACTGGCCGCGCACAGCATGCCCTGAGATAGCTGGCCTCGAAGCTCGGCTTCCTTGATTGCGAAACCACCCGGTAGCACGGCGCCTACTCGAGCGAGTGGAGCTTTGAGTCCAACGCGGGCGTTCGGCGCACCACATACGATCTGTACCGGCTCCGAACTCCCGTCGTTAACCGTGCAGACTTGCAGCTTGTCAGCGTCGGGGTGCGGTCGCGCATCGGTAATTTCGGCGACGACAACATGGGAGAAAGCGCCAGCTACCGGTTCGACGGCGTCGACTTCCAGCCCAGCCATCGTCAACTGATGGGCTAGTGCGTCACTGTCGAGCTTCGGATTGACCCATTCGCGGAGCCAGCTTTCGCTAATCCTCATTGTTCAAACTTCCCGGTAGCGTAAGTGGTGAATTAGTTGGTGGAGAAAAGGGTGCCAGGCCATTAGCCCAGCCAATCCCGGGACTCGCTAGAATTGCCCCAGAAAGCGTAAGTCGTTCTCGAAGAACATCCGTAAATCGCCCACTCCGTAACGGAGCATGGCCAGTCGTTCCACCCCCATCCCGAAGGCAAACCCAGCGTAACGCTCTGGGTCGATTCCCGACATTTCAAACACTCGCGGATGCACCATCCCGCAACCCATGACCTCTAGCCAGCCGGTGTGACTACAAACACGACAGCCTTTTTTACCAATACACTGCACGCATTGAATATCTACCTCAGCACCGGGCTCCACGAAGGGGAAGTAAGAAGGACGAAAGCGCACTTCGAGCTCCGCCTCGAAGAACACCTGCAGAAACTGCGCGATCAGCCCCTTCAAGTCCGCGAGACTCGACTGCTCATCGACCAACAGGCCCTCGACCTGATGGAACATCGGCGTGTGGGTAAGGTCGGAATCGCAGCGGTAAACACGACCGGGACAAATTATTCGCAGTGGTGGCTCGCTGTTCTCCATAACGCGAACTTGCACGGGCGACGTATGGGTGCGAAGCACCGTTCTTTCGTCGACAAAGAAAGTATCGTGTTCAGCCCGCGCCGGATGATGCGGTGGAAAATTCAGAGCCTCGAAGTTGTAGTAGTCATCTTCGAGCTCCGGTCCGTCGGCAACCGAAAAACCTGCGCTGGTAAAAAAATCTTCGATGCGCTCAATGGTGCGAGTTACCGGGTGTAGGCGCCCCGTCTGGGCACCCCGGCCCGGAAGCGTAACGTCGATTGCCTCCGCAGCGAGGCGCTGTTCGATGGCTTCCTGTTCGAGACCGGCTTTTTTATCGCTGATCCACGTCTGCACGTTCTGCTTCACGACGTTGATTCGCGCTCCTGCCTCGCGGCGCTGCTCAGGCTCCAGGGACGACAGGCCCTTCAGAAGGGACGTGATTTGGCCCTTTTTGCCCAGATATTCAACCCGCAACTGCTCCAGGATCCGCGCATCGGCGGCAGCTTCTATGGCGTCCTG
>JBCCNK010000307.1:0-4181 GCA_039025875.1 Pseudomonadota bacterium | reverse complement strand
CTTTTCATAGCCGAATAGTTCACTCTCGATGAGGGTGTCCGGGATAGCCGCGCAGTTAATGGCCACCAGGTTTTCTTTCGAGCGTGGACTCATTCTGTGGATTGCCTGGGCAAATCGCTCTTTACCGGTACCCGATGCACCGAGTAACAGGGTCGATGCGTCGGATGGCGCGACTTTTTCAACCATCCGGCACACCTTCAGCATCTGAGGGCTAACGGCGATTATCTCGTCGAGGGGTTGCGCATTGGTGGACTTCTGCAGTTCTTTGTTTTCGATCTCGAGGTCGTAAACGTGCTGGGCACGATCAACGAGCAGAGCGATGGTCTCCGGGTCAGCGGGTTTCTGATAAAAGTCGTAAGCGCCCCGCGCGATAGCTCGGACCGCATTAGCTCGATCATTGTCCCCGGTAATCACAATTACCTTGGCTTCCGGGCTGATAGAGAGGATCTCGGACAGGGTCGCCATGCCCTCGGTGACGCCCCCCGGGTCGGGTGGAAGCCCCAGATCCAACAGGATCACTCCGGCCTGATGTCGCCTGAGCGCCGCTATCGCTTCTCTTCTGTTTCCGGCACAGACAACGCTATGTCGATCGAAAGCCCAGCGTAACTGGTTCTGAAGGCCTTCATCATCTTCGACAACTAGCAATGTTGGTTCAGTCGACTTCACGTGAGCTTTATCCTGTCAGCTTCCCACAGCGTAACGCTCGGCCGTACCGGGCTCCATCTCAACGGCAGGAATTGTGATCGTGAACACGCTGCCGCTCCCGACGACGGAATCAACCGAAATATCACCGCCCAGCTGGCGCACGTACTCACGTGCTTCGAAAGCACCAATTCCCATGCCAGTCAGCCCCTTGGTTGATTCAAAAGGCTTAAATAGTCGATGTTGTACGAACTCTTCAGTCATGCCGACACCTGTATCCGAGATCCGGACCAGAAGATGGCTGCCCGCGTTGGCGAGCTCGATACTCACCTTGCCATCGCTTTCCTCTACCGCTTCCTGAGCGTTCTGCACAAGGTGGGAAATAACCGTCGCGAGTTGATCCGGATTTGCCTGGGCATAGTGCAATTCCGAACTCGACTTCAGCTCAAGCTCCTGGGACTTCAGCGATCGCTGTGCAACGACTTTCTCGAGAATCGCATAAACGTCTACCACCTTCACCGACTCACTACGCTCGCCGCTTCTCATTTGCTCCATAAGGCGCTGCATACGAT
The DNA here is from genome assembly GCA_039025875.1 of Pseudomonadota bacterium. GTDB lineage: Bacteria > Pseudomonadota > Gammaproteobacteria > Pseudomonadales > Halieaceae > Congregibacter. Next base: position 2,967 of record JBCCNK010000307.1, on the reverse strand, counting down.
TTACGCTGTTTTGCACCGTAGCAAGCATATCGTCGATAAACGCGGGGTTGCTGCGATGTTTCTTTGCATTCGCGAGCAATAGTGACTGCTGAGCCAGGATATTCTTCAGATCATGAACAATGTAAGCCGACAGGCGATTGAAGGCAGCAAACTGACTGGTCTCCATAAGCTCATTGCTCACACGCGCTTGAGCCAGATGGCTCGCGGCCTGCCTGCCTACTGTTTTCAGAAGGTCATGATCCTCCCAGATCAAATCTGTTCGCAGCGGGGTTTTCTTGAGAATAATCAGGCCCTCGAGCGTTGCCTGAAACAATAGCGGCACAACGAGCCAACCACTGGGGGACTTGGCCAGCCCGTCCGGCAACGGAAGATCCGAATAGACCGAGGGATCCTTGGCGAGCTGTTGCAAATCGACTACCCAACCGGTTTTCTCAAACCACTCGCTGAGCGCCATCCACTCCGCTGCACTGGGTTCCTCTTTCAATCCCCCCTGTCGCCAGGCGGATGTGAGACTGAAGGACCCCTGGGCTGTTCGAGTGTACAAGACTCCACCTTCGCTTGAGACAATCGGGGCCAGGTTCTTAATAATGCCAAGCCCCAGGTCTCCCTCAATGGTGGCGAGACCATTAGTGAATTTGAGCCATTCCTCCCGATAGTCGTAACGATTTCGAAAGAAGTTCTTTGACAGGTAAACACGCAGTCGAGACCTCAGCGACGCGGAAAACAGAACACTGCCGAGAAAAGCGATCGCAGCAGCGAGAAAACTGACCTGGAGAACGCTTCCCCACTCCCCGCCGAAGTAGTTGAGCGCGTAGCCCGCGAGGGACATGCCGATCAGATACGAACCCGCACCCAACAGCGTAATCGAATGGAAGACAACCTGCCGCGAAACGTATACTTCGAGTCGCCAGCTGCGGTTTCTCGCAATCGAGATGGCAAGCCAGGGCACCGCTATGGCGTTCACCAGTCCGCGTGCCTGCCACAGCTCCGCCTGCAGGCTCGCGAACAGCATAGCGCTCGCGTAGTGCAGAAAATCGTACCCAAAAATCAACAGCATACCCAGGCAAAGGAACTTAAGGCCCCATAGCTCTGAGTAGGTTGCATTGCGGTATATCTGTTCTGTCAGCACGAGCACGCTGACGCTTAAGACCAGCCAAATCACTATGGTCAGGTCGAAAGTAGACGGAAGAAGCCCTTGGAGCTCAGTGTCGGCCAGCCCCACGTACACCACGGCGCAGGCTCCGATGACAGAACCGGGTAGGAGCGCCTTGCTGAACCGGGCGATTACGCCGCTGCCGCCCTCTCCGGCCTGTAACTGGCACAGACTCAGAAGGAAATAGATCCAGGTGACATCGCGGGCAATCTCTGTCAGTTGAATCGCAATAATTGGCGGGTACTCTAAGCGCGTACCCACCGCGATCGTGATACTCCACGCTGTGCTTGCGAAAGTCGCCAGTATCAGCGACGGACCAAGAGGTTTCACATGCCATGATCGGAGCAGCAGCGCGGTAAGCAGGCCAAATGCCAGAGCTGCCGCGCCGTAGCTTATGAAGGTAATTTCAAGCATTTGCCAGTAGCTGTGATCCACGCACGAAAATTAAATTCTTTGTGATTTTATAATGTTTACTTTCGAATGGTGTCTAGCCCAACCGCGCCCGACCAGGTAGGTCTCATTTCCGCGCGCAATGGACTTAGACGTCAACATCTTATTTGCCAACGGCACGCAAGCCTTATCCAAGCCAATTGAAAGGAACGACTCAGGTGATAAACGAGAAAATAGCGATCGTAGGGCTAGGCTATGTTGGTCTTCCGCTCGCTGTCGCATTTGGCGAAAAGGTCACGACCATTGGCTTTGATATCAATGAGAAGAAGCTGGCGAACTATCGCGCCGGTATCGACCCCAGTGGTGAAGTCAGCACCGACGAGCTGAGCCGTGCCGTCAACCTTGAGTTTACAAGCGATCCTCGCTCCCTGGCCACTGCAAGCGTTGTCATCGTCGTGGTACCTACGCCGGTAGACTCTGCGAAGCAGCCGGATCTCACACCACTCACAGGTGCAACATCCGTGGTCGGTAAGCACATCTCACCGGGCACGATGGTGGTATTCGAGTCGACCGTGTTCCCCGGGTGCACCGAGGAGATCTGCGTGCCCATTTTGGAGCGAGAATCGGGATTGAGCTGGGCCGGTAACGAGACCGCGTTGTCAGCACAGTCAGACCAGGTGTTCAGCGTAGGTTACTCGCCAGAAAGAATTAACCCGGGCGATAAAAACCACCGTCTTACCAATATCGTTAAGGTCGTGTCGGCCGACACCGCTGCCAACCTTGAGCGGATTGCGACGCTGTACGAGATGATCGTTTCCGCTGGAGTCTATCGAGCGCCAAGTCTCAAAGTCGCCGAGGCGGCCAAGGTGATCGAGAATACGCAGCGCGATCTGAACATCGCCCTGATGAACGAACTCGCGATGATCTTTGACGGGCTGGGGATTGACACCCTCGATGTGTTGGAAGCTGCGGGCACTAAGTGGAATTTTCTGCCTTTCAAACCCGGTCTGGTTGGTGGGCATTGCATCGGCGTCGATCCCTACTACCTGACATACAAGGCTGAGATGTCTGGCTACTATCCGCAAGTGGTCCTCGGTGGGCGCAAAACCAACGACGGAATGGGGAAGTTTATCGCCGAGCAGACGGTCAAGTTACTCGCGCGCTCGGGCCGCTTTACCCCAACCACCCGAGTGGCAGTTCTTGGTTTGACGTTCAAGGAAGACTGCCCAGATCTTCGGAACTCAAGAGTACCTGACATCCTGGCAGAACTCGCCGCGTATGGGTGCGATGTTGTGGTCAGTGATCCGATAGCGGACCCTGATGAGGCAATGGCCGAGTACGGGCTGTCGCTGGCGTCTCTCGAAGAGTTGCGACGCAACCCGGCCGAGGCGCTTATTTTTGCGGTCCCGCATCGCGACTATGAG
>JBCCNK010000306.1:0-4193 GCA_039025875.1 Pseudomonadota bacterium | reverse complement strand
TTCGCCTGTTGCTGTACCCCGCGTCGCGCCGGCTCACAGAAGAGAGTCTGGCTGCAGCGGCGCAGACCGAAACAAGTTTTATGGAATCCATTCGCGCTATTCAGACGCTCAAGCTGCACCAGAAAGAACAGGAACGTCAGAACCTCTGGCAGAACCGCTTAGCCAGCGCAATGAACAAGGGGATTGCGCTCGAAAAACTCAACATAGTGCATAGCACCGCCGACGTCCTGCTCTTCGGAGCCGGGCGGATTCTGGTCATCTACCTTGGAGCTAAAGCGGTCATGGCGGGTGCGATGAGTATTGGAATGCTCTACGCGTTTATGAGTTTTAAGCAACGTTTCATGACCGCCATCGACGGTTTCGTGGAGCAGATGATTCAGTTCAAGATGTTGGGGGTACACCTGGAGCGCCTGTCCGATATCGCGCTAAGCAGGAAAGAGGCTATTTACGATCAGAGTGAGAACGGTGGCGATGTAAGGTCCATTGCTGCAATGCAGCAACGCAGCTCTATTCCAAAGCAGCTCCGTGTAGAACGCATTTCCTATCGCTACGGAGAGGCCGACGAGCCGGTGCTCAAAAACCTGACGCTGTCGATCACCGCCAACGAATGCGTGGCCATAACCGGGCCAAGTGGAACCGGAAAAAGCACGCTACTCAAATGCATGATGGGTCTGTTGCACCCGCAAGAGGGCGAGATCAGCTGGGCCGGTTGTCCCGTTGCTACCGACTCAAGCTATCGCGCATCAATCGCCGCCGTCATGCAGGACGACCAACTTTTAAGCGGCAGTATCGCCGACAACATCGCGTGTTTCGATCATGATGTTGATCATGATTGGGTCGTGCAATGCGCGCGTCTGGCCTGTATCGACGATGACATCGCGAACCTGCCCATGCGGTACAACACCTTGGTTGGCGACATGGGATCCAGTTTAAGCGGGGGGCAGGTGCAGCGAATCATGCTGGCACGAGCGCTTTATCGACGGCCAGTGCTTCTGTTTATGGACGAAGCTACAAGTCATCTCGACATCGCCAACGAAAGGAGCGTCTGCGAAAACATTGCTGCGCTTAGAATTACGAGAATTTTCGTCGCGCACCGACCGGAGACCATCCGGACGGCTGATCGAGTCATTGGACTCGGGAGCTAAACGCGGTGCTGCGCGATAAGACGATCACACAGGAAGTGTGAGGCCCGAATCATCAGATCGGGTCGTTTTGCATAAGGGACTAACCATGCAAGTTACTATTAGAGAGGCAAGAGAACCAGAACACCTAGGGATATCGGAGCTATCTTGCAACAAAACAAAAGAAGTATCTGGAGGTGTCGCTCCCGTCGTTGCAGCCGCAGTCAGTATCGCGATGAATGCTACAGTTCGAACCTTCGCTGGTGCGATCATTAGCCGAGGTATGGCGATCTACAGCGTTTACGGCGCTGCCGTGCACTATGGTGGTTCGGGCGGAGGCGGTGGTGCCAGACGCCGAAACTCGTATTTAACATCGAAGCATTAGATCAACCGAGCAGCATGTCTTACATGCTGCTCTCGCCACGTGGCAGTCACTGGGCGGAATACCCTGAATGTGAACCAAAAATTCGTATGGGTCTGAGGACACTCGAAAATGCCTGATAAGCGGGAAACTCAGTCGCTTAGACAATGTCCCAAGTGTCAACGAAACGCGATCAATCCAGTTGAGCTACGCCACGGGGCCAGATGCTCTGAATGTGGTTGCTTTGTTGAAGTTCGACTAGTTCCGACCATTGTTTTTCCCCTGATTCTAACAATCCTTTGGAATTTAGCGTTCGAGTATGGATACGGGACGGTTGGAACTGTCCTGGTAGCTGGTGTAGTCACCTATGGAATTTCGTACTACCGAATTACCGCTCGATACTTCCCACTTAGGGTTATGTCTGAGTAATGCGCTGAGTGACGAGCAAATAGGTAAACCAAAGATGCAAGGTATTAGGGAGAAGTCGGTTCTCCGGCGGTGTCCTAACTGTGGGCAAGTGGCTGTAAAACTCGGTGAGCTGTGCCACGGGGCGCAGTGTTTGGCTTGCGGTCGCGATATCGAAGTTCAGCCAATGCCTACACTGGCTTTCCCTGTACTTCTGGCGGTCCTTTGGACGGTATGTTTCGAGTACGGGTTTGGAACGCTTGGCACCATTATAGTGGCGTGTTCCGTTACGTATGGAATCTCCTTTTTTAGAATTACCGGGCGCTATTTTCCGCTTCGGGTAGTGCCGGAGTGAGCACCATCCTTCTCTGGCCGATTACTTCACTGGAAGAATCTGAGCACTAAATCATGCACGGTGAATTGACGGCAGCGACGCGTTCAATTCCAGGCCCGCGTTGGGTAAATTCTTGCTGGCTTGATTAGTACTCCTGCGTCTGATGGCGCTTTGTAGACCGTTTGTCCCGATTAGCGCACCACTGCCGAGTGGCTACTGCGTCATACTCTCCGCCCTATGAATAAGCCCTGCGAAAAATGCTCTGAGTTGGTCTCGGTGCGTTATCGGATTCAGCTCGATGATTCCAACACCTGGTATCTTGTTTGCCCGAGCTGCCAGGAGAAGTACTCTCTGAACAACCCGAATTATCGCTACGGAGGCACGTGGAAAGCGAAGAAAAAAAAGCGGTGAGCGAGCGTACGTACGAATGGCGGCGGGCGCTGCAGCGGGCGATAAAAAAGAACCGACGCGATGCCCATAACCGCTATTTGCAGCTCGCTACCGTACGCGCTGATAACTCCCCTGCCGTCCGGACGTTGGTCTTCCGTTCGTTTGTGGAAGACGCCTCTCAGCTGGTCATGATCACTGACTCGCGCAGCGCAAAACGAGAGGAAATCGAGCGCAACGCCAATGGTGAGCTCTCATGGTACTTCACAAATACTCGCGAGCAGTTTCGATTCAGTGGATCGCTGCTGCTCGTAGGAGATCCAGCGAGCGGTCGTATGACTGCAAATCTTCGTGAGTCTTCTCCTGAACCAGACATCGATGCGACCAGTGCTGCGCCGGATCGCGAGCAGATCTGGGACGGATTATCTGACGCTGCGAAAGAGCAGTTTTTCTGGCCCGCGCCTGGCGAACCGCTGGAGCACCAGTCAGAGGACGGGGCATCACCTGACCTCGGCAAGCCGCCTGGGAACTTTCTGCTTCTCATACTCAACGTTCATTCAGTTGACCACCTCAGCCTGCGGGGTCAACCGCAGACCCGTTGGATATCATCGCTGGACAATCTAGGCGCGTGGAGCAGCCAGGCCGTTAATCCCTAGTCGACCGGGCCAAGTTCCACTCGCTTTCAGGCCGCCAACCCGGGTTTTCACCCCAAGCCAGAGAAGATGGGGCGCGTAAATAACCGCCAAAAGCACTTGGACTCGTGTCCAGCGGCCTCTTTTCCACCCCTACAGCCACACAACTGCGACAAAGTGCACAGTTCGTCGGCGAACTGACCGCTAACCAACAACCTCTAAGCAGAGCTGACTAGCTGTCATCCGGAGACGTCGGGGTCGCATTAGTGAAATATCATCAATCTCTACCTGGCATCGTGGCTTCGCTCCGTGACGGCGGACAATCGTCTTTCGTTTGCGGATTACTGGCACTAAGTTGCGCGGTTCTTTTGTCGCTACCTCTCTCTACGTCTGCCGAAAACTTCACTATCAGCATCGCGCAACCGGACGGCACGCCTTTGGCTGGGGCGGTCATTGCCCTTAAGCCTAAGGTTGAGTCTCCGCTCAGCGCCCCGGATCCTGGTGTCATGGATCAGATAAACCGGCAATTCGCGCCTCACATCCTGGTCGTGCAAAAAGGGGCCGAGGTGAGCTTCCCCAACTCCGACTCGATCAAACACCACGTGTACTCCTTCTCTAAGGCCAAGCCGTTCGAAATCAAGCTGTACAAGGATTCGAAAAGCGAGAAGGTCGTCTTCGACAAAGTGGGAGAGGTAGAGCTCGGCTGCAACGTGCATGACTGGATGCTCGGCTACGTCTACGTGGTCGATACACCGTTCTATGGCCGCAGTGATAACGATGGAAGAGCCACTATCAGCGCACCGGCTGGGAGCTATACAGTCACCTGGTGGCACCCACGCATCAAAGACAAAGAAGCGGATCGCAAGGCGAACTTGCCTGAGGTCTTGCAATGCGTTTCCGAGGGCAAACAAAACAAAGAGATTGCAGAAGACTTGGAGATCCAAGAAGTCACC
>JBCCNK010000305.1:0-4193 GCA_039025875.1 Pseudomonadota bacterium | reverse complement strand
GTTGAATAGATCGTTTTATATCATGACGAATTCGGTTGAAGCCGGAAACGGGTTTGCTGGTGCAGATGCCGCTGCGAGCTGGTGGCACCGAAACTTCCGAATGTACACGCGAGTACAACATCACGCTCAAGTCGGAGGAGATTCACCCTCGCGAGTCGTAGTGATTGGTGGTCAGGGGCACACAGCGATACTGCGCCAGCTCCTAGCGGATGACCCGGACCGCTCGGCCATTGATCCTTTAAGATTTTTGTAGGTTTTAGAAACAGATGGTATTGAGAGTCCTTGGTCTTCTTGGTTATCCGTACCCCTCGGCGATTGATACAGCTTCTCTGGTGCATTCCGAGCTTAAGAAAATCTCCCGCGGGAATACTCTGTGTGATTCACCACCTCTATTCTCGAACCAGCACTGCCATCTGCGTTGGGTTTCCCCCGATTGAGTTGTACGGGCCGATCCCTAGCGTGTCTGCGACGTAGCCAAACCGTTTCTCGATAGAGTTCACCCAATTACAAAACTCCTCACGACTCCACTCAAACCTATGATCTTCGTGACGATACTGACCCGCGTCCATACTTTCGAATAGCGCGTTGTATTCTGCGTTCGGTGTGGTGATGATGACTGTCTTGGGTTTGGCAAATTCAAAAACACATCGCTCAAAACTGTCCAATCGATCGGGTTCAATGTGCTCGATGACTTCGGAGGCAATTGCCAAATCAAAGTTAGCGAGGCGTTTGTCACGGTAGATCAACGAGCTGTTCAGAAGGCGTATTCGAGAGCGCTGGTGCTCGGGCATTTCAGCTATCCGCAGGCGCTTTTCAGCAAGCTCAAGCGCGCGGCTCGATACGTCGATACCGACGAGGCGCTTAATGTGCCGGATCTTCAGCAGCTCTTTCAGCAGTTTCCCTTCGCCACACCCAAGGTCGAGCACTGACGCAGGCGCAGCCTCTTCGACGATCCTGCTAACTTCCCGTACGCGCTCATCGTTTAGCCGTAGAGGTGCTTCGAGGATCGATTCGTGTGCAGATTCAGTGCCTGTGAAGGGCTGATCGCAACTTAGCTGCGCAAGCGCCTGCGATGTGAGACTACGTTGCGACTTCAGGTAGCGTCTTGTAATCAGCTCCTTTTCTGGGTGTTCGACCAACCAGTCCTCGCCGTGACGAAGTAGTTTGGAGACCTCATCGTCTCCCACCCAGTAGTGCTTTTCCTGGTCCAAAACTGGAATCAATACATAAGCGTGTCTGAGCAAATCCTGAACCCGCTTGGTGCCGCGAAGGAAAACGTTGTGGTATTGGCGATCTGCAGACGTACCCTTGTCGCTGGCAGAAAACTCAACCTTCACAGCTTCGGTTTCCAGCTCATAGCCTAAAGGTTCGAAGAGGCGTCGAACCATCGACTCTCCATCCTGGCAGGGGATCGAGTAGATCGCCATCTCGAGGGGAATCTCCATGTCTGCTAGAACCTGCTTTTCACGGCTGGCTCCAGTAAACGCAGATCGAAACACCTTATTCAGAGCAACACTCATAAACGAAGAGGCGACGTAGGGTCGATCGTTCACGTAGTGTTGAAGTAACTTGGGCTGGCCCGTGCGTTTTGCGCTTCGCACAAGTTCGATCGAATCGATCTCAAGCTGTAGCGCCACGGTACAACGGTCATCACTTGACTCCGGGTAGTACACGTGAGCTTGCCCTATCGAGAGCGGAAACGTCTGCAACTTGTCTGGATGCTTATGCAGAAGGTAGCCAAGGTCCGTGGCCGGTTTGTGGGTGGTCGTAATCGTGAGCAGCATAGCTACAGTCTCGGATCGACAGGTTCGCTTTCGAGCGCGAGCACGCCTAGCGCACACTCGTGAACTTGTCTGGTGGGCTGGTGCTGTACAAAGCGTTCAAGACCTTCTATACCAAGTAAAAATTCCTGCATGGCCATCCTTCGCTTTGTTCCAAGTCGACGCTCGCGCAGATGATGCAGATTGAACGCGCGGGTGTACTCCGGCCCGTAGATTATCCGAAGATATTCTGCGCCACGGCACTTCAGCGCAGGCTGCGCTATACCGTTTCTTCCCTTTGTGATGAACGCCAGTGGCTTCACAACCATGCCTTCACTCCCATTCGATGTCAGTGACTCCCACCAATCGGTGGCAGCGGTGCGTTGAGCCTGGTTGTCGAGATCAATGAATCGATGGGCGGTGGCCACGAACATAGGGTCATTGCCGGCCGCAATGTTTGCCAACGTTTCCATATGCCAGCGATGGTCCTTATCGAAGTGGGTCTGTCCGTCGGTTGCGAGCAGGTGAAAAGGTGCCAATCGCAGATCATCCGGCGACGACACGTTCCAGCAATAGCTGCGGTACGCCGATTCATACTGCGCAAGAAGTGCGCGCCGTTCATGCTGAGCGCCGAGTAACTGCTTAACATCAACACCGCGATCAGCTGCCTTCTCGAGATGAGCTACGCTGGCATTGACCGAGTTAAGGCCCGCAGAACCTACCGCTGCATACTGGTCCGCGATGAGTTCTTTTGCCTTCAGCGACCAGGGCATGAGCTCGCAGTCTAGAGTCATCCATTGCGTTCGGAGCTGTTCCCACAAACCGGCTTCTTCGATGGCGTGCTGAAGTCGGTCCAGCATAGCGGCTTCCAGTTCCGGACTCTCAAAAAAGCGCCGACCGGTGCGGGTATAGCAGATACCAATTTCGCCCGTATCAATACCAAACGTTTCCTTTACCGCGTCCTGGGATCGTGCGATTTGTACGATTGCGCGAGATCCCATGTGTTTTTCTTGGCAAACCACGTCCGAGACTCTTTCTTTGGCGTAGTAGGCAAACGCCTCGTCTGGATGTTCAAGGAAATCCTCTCTACGACTGGTCTCAGAGGGTGACATCGTAGGCGGTAGATAATTGATCCACTTCGGATGAACCGCAAATCGGCTCATCACTTCTAGCGCGGCGAGAGCCTTTTCTTCCTGCACGATCACCGTGCGTCCCAGCTGAGTGTGGATGTGCCGTTTTCCAAGCACGTCTTCGATATCCAGCATGTCGTCCTGCTCATGCTGTGCCGAGAGACTGGCGGTGGGTTCAGTCCTGAGTGGTTTGACGGGCTCGTAGTACTGCGCCCGCGCCGGTACTTGGATCAGCTCCTTTTCCGGGTATCGGAGCGCCGTTAACTTACCACCGAACACGCATCCCGTATCGATGCAGAGCGTGTTGTTCAGCCATTGCGGTTCAACAATTGGGGTATGGCCATACACGACCATTGCCTGCCCACGATATTCCGATGCCCAGTTGTATCGAATCGGCAGACCGTACTCGTCTGTTTCTCCTGTGGTTTCTCCATAGAGCGCAAACGACCGCACAGCTCCGGAGCCGCGACCCTGAAACGACTCCTTCATGCCAGCATGGGCAATGACGAGCTTGCCGTCATCAAGCACAAAGTGACTGATCAGGTCAGAAAGGAATGACTTGATGCGCTCAATAAACTCCGCCGGCAGCGCATCCAATTGTTCGATGGTCTCCGCCAGGCCGTGTGCCATGTTGACTTTTTTACCGGAGAGCTTCTTCAGGAGTTTGACATCGTGGTTGCCTGGTACGCACATGGCCACTCGGTCGTCGACCATATCCATGACGAGCCTCAATACTTCAGGGCTGTTGGGGCCCCGATCGACTAAGTCTCCGACGAAGAATGCGGTTCGACCGTGCGGGGGAGTCACGCGGTACCGATGTTCACCACTGTCTGACTCCCTCTCTACCGTGTAACCCAGAAGCTCAAGTAAGGCTACGGTCTCGTCGAAGCAACCATGCACATCACCAATGATGTCGAACGGTCCGTGTTCAGACCTCTTGTCCGTCCACATCGGTTGGCGAACAATAGTGACACTGGCAATCTCCTGTTCCGAAGTGAATACGTGAATTTGTCGGAAGCCCTCGCGTTTGAGTTTTTTGAGCGACTGCCGTAGCTGTCTACATTGGTTTCTGACGACGTGGGGTCCAAAGTTTCGGTTCGGTCGATCACGGTTTCGATCAAGGCAAACCCTTTCCGGGAGATTTAGGACCAAAACCATGGGGATCACATGGTGTTCTTTCGCCAGTTTGAGGAGTCCACGCCGCGCTTCTGCTTGAACATTCGTTGCATCAACTACAACAAGGCGACCAAGTGCCAGCCGCTTACTCGCAATGAAGTGAAGTAGCTCAAACGCATCTTTCGTT
>JBCCNK010000304.1:0-4236 GCA_039025875.1 Pseudomonadota bacterium | reverse complement strand
TTTTTGCAGATGCTTTCTTGGGAGCTTGCTTCTTGGCTGGCGCTTTTTTGGTCGCCGCCTTCTTAGCGGGGACGTTTTTGCTTACGGCCTTGCTCTTCGCCGATGCAGGCTTTGCTTTTCCAACCCGTTTTGCCTTGGCCTTCGCCCGACGCGCAGCAGCTTTTTCTACCATCGCGGCGGCGCGCTCGGCGGCTTGCGCTTTTCGGGCTTCCAGAGCTAAGTCCGCACGCATGGGCATCAGCTTCTCGGCATACTCATAAGCGGCCCGAGCGATATCGGACACGGTCTCGCCGAGCTCCTGCACCTGGCTCACCAGCGCGTCGACGCGTTCCTGATTCTGTCCGCTCCGGTTTTTCCTGAGCGAGAGGCGAGCCTTCTTGAGCCGCTCGCTGGCGGCCTTGTGTTTTTTGCGCGCTGCACCCAGCTCACGTTTCGCTTTTGAGTGCGCTCGCTCCGTTTCTTTCAGAAGCTTCTGTCGTAGTTGTTCTACCCGCTTACTGGCCTGCTCGGCCATCCGCGTTGCTTGCGCTAATTCTTTTTCTAACATTTATTAGTCCTTGCGCGTTCACTGAAATACCCGATGCCAGTGTAGGAACAATGCACCTCTTTGTAACCTGCTAATTTTCGGGATCGCACTGACTTATTTATCATACCTGGCTCGTTACTCTGTTACTCCGTCCTCACTCCCTCCTCACTGCATAGCTGCGATCAGCCTTTCCTCGATAAAATCCAGCCGGTCCTGCCCGAAGAACATCTCCTCACCGATAAAGAAGGTCGGTGCGCCAAATACCCCTCGAGCGACAGCAGATTCTGTGTCTTCGATGAGCGCTTGCTTGACGTCAGGCGTTCCGATCTTCTCAGCAAAAGCTGCAGCATCCAGCCCGGCATCGCTGAGGGTACTGGCGAAGACTTCCGCGTCGGCCATGTTCTTTTCCTGTACCCACATAGCATTGAACATGGCATCCAGATAAACAGACTCCTGCTCTAAGGAGCGCGCAACGTAAAAGCCCCGCATGGGCCCAAGCGTGTTGACGGGAAAATGCGGATTGAATTTAAGGGGCGCACCATAGCGTTGAGCGAAGCGCTCCAAATCCTGCGTCATATAGACGCCCTTCGCTGGAACCGCCGCCGGCGGCGCATTTCCCGTCGCTTTGAAGATGCCGCCGAGCAGCATCGGGCGATGTACCAAATCCATCGAATACTTGTTTTTCAGTTTTCCAAGGTGCCAGTGCGCGAGGTAAGCAGTGGGGCTACCAAAATCAAAGTAGAATTCGATAATCATGTTGAGCTCTCTTGATGGCTGCTTGGATGTCTCTCGATGGCGATTCACCGTCGGGCGTCATAGTGCTGAAGCTTTATCTTTTCCTGGCAGCCATGCGACCGACGACGCTGCGGTAAGGTAAGACTCGGTAGCGCAATCGCTGCAGATTTTGCACTTTGCTTCAGCTGGCCTTGGTCTTTAGCTGACGATCTTCATCCAGTTCAATGCGCCCGACGCTTGTTGCCTTGCGTCGGACGCCCGGCTCAGGAGCGATGTAAAACAGATCCCCATTGTTGCCCGTGAGAACCATCTTCGCTCCGCTGCGCTTTGCGATAGCTGCGTTCGCCTTGATATGTTCCGTCTCGCCGTGAACCGGTATCGCAAGTGTTGGTTTGAGCCAGCCGTACATAGACACCAACTCATCTTCACAGGGATGACCGGATGCATGCACCGTGACCTCACTGTTGTCTACTACCTTAACACCGCGTTCTTCGAGCCGCGTGCGCAGCCGGTTGACGGACTCTTCGTTACCTGGAATCACGCGTGCGCTGTAGATAAGCGTATCTCCAGGCTCGAGATCAAGATGAGGGTGCGATCCCATCGCGAGTTTTTGCAGCGCCGCGCCTGGTTCTCCCTGCGAACCGGTAGCGATCGCAAGCACTTCTTTGCGCGGCAAAAAACCGAGATGAGAAGCCTGGATTGCTCGCTCATGACGCTCGAGCACACCCGTACTGAGTGCCGCACTCTGTAGCGTCTCCAGAGAGCGGCCAAGAAGGCCAAAATAGCGGCCTGTCTCCTTTGCGACGATCGCCGCGCTGCGCATACGCGCCACATTGCTTGAGAAACAAGCGAGGACGACGCGCCCTTCCGATGCATTCACCACCTGACGCACGCCCCGGAGAACTTCGGCTTCACTGACTGAGTGTCCGGCCACAGGGGCATTCGTGGAGTCGCATACAACAGCATCCAGGCTATCGAGGCCCGCACGAACAAAGGGAGTTTCGTCAAAACTTGTGCCGATCAGAGGTTCGGGATCGATCTTCCAATCAGCTGTGTGGAGTACGTTGCCTGCGACGCAGTTAATATGCAGCGCGGCGCATTCGGCGGTCGAATGCGTGACCGGAATCCAATGCAAACTAAAGGGCCCGATCTGTGTTGTGCCCCCTGGTTCACACTCCACGATAGTGCGCGGGAGCGCCCCACCACGGCCAAGGGCTTTGCGGCGAAGTACCTCAGCAGTAAAGGGTGATGCATATACAGGCGCATCCAGTTTGGACCACAGGGCCGGCAAAGCGCCCAGGTGATCTTCGTGAGCATGGCTGAGAACTATGCCGGCTAACTGGGAGCGACGCTCGACAATAAACTGTGGATCTGCAGCAAGCAGTTTCGGACGACTCGCGGAGGCCTGCTGATCAAATCCCATGCCGCAGTCGACCATCAACCAGCGCTCACTGTTCCCATAGAGCGCCATGTTCATGCCGATCTCGCCCACGCCCCCAAGAGGAAGAAACCAAAGATCTTTGTCCCTGGGCGTCAAAAGACGCTCTTAGGTGAGCATCGCAGGGTTGGTAGCGGGAGCCTGGTCAAATGTTGATTTAAGGTTCGGGCTGGCATTGCGGGCACCAGTATATGCGACGGCTGCTGATACTGCCCTTTTTGATTCGTGCTGGGCAGTGATAGCAGGTCTTACCCTCTCTCGCGAACGCGAAGAAACGCCGGCGCTCAAACCCTTTAACCTGCTTCTTGAGCTTCGCAGCAAGTCGGGGTGTCAGTGTAACGCCCCCGGTGGCGTAGCTTCGTTGAGTGACCTCAAGGGTGGTGCGCGCCAGTCGCCCGAGTTCAGCGCGGGTCAGGTCTTTCGGCCGTGCTTTGGGGTGCAGGCCTGCAATGAACAGAATCTCAGAACGCAAATAGTTGCCACTGCCCGCCAGAAAATGCTGGTCCAGATACAGCCCACCGAGAGCTCGACCTGCAAACCGCTCGTCGATCAACCGATCTCTTATCATTTGCCAGGTAAGTCCAGCGGAGAGAAGATCAGGCCCCAGCGTTGCCAGAAACGGATGCAAGCCAAGCTCATCTCGATGCCAGACGCTGATGTCAGATGCCGAATAGAGTAACGCGCTGTGAGTCGGGGTGTGAATTGCCAGGCGTAGTGAACGCCGGGTAGCTGGCAGCTTTCCGCGTTTGCAGGTTTTCCAGACCCCGTACAGCTGGTTGTGAGAGTAAATGCTGTAGTCACAGTCAAAGTGCGTCAACAGGGCCTTGCCCCGCGTCTCGATATCTACGATGCGCTGCCCACGGAGAATCGGGCTGAAGCGACGCAGAGCCGGAAACGCGAATTTCACTTCGTCAATCGGTTGATCTACGACCACCTTTGCGATCTTATCGGCGGCGCGTCGTATCTCCGGGCCCTCAGGCATGCGTTCACTGCTCCTGTATCTTTTAGCCCGTCGCTGATGCCTGTTAGAAGAGGCAGTACGTCAAGCGGGAGGACTCACTGTAGCGGAAGTAGGGATCCGAAGAGCTCTAGAACAAGGTTTTGAATAGATTGATTGACCGGAACAATAAACGTAACCGTGGTTAGTAGGGCCAGATGACGCCTCTTCGCGATCGGCTCTACTACAGCGCAGGCGGTGCCGTGTATGCCACCAAAGAAGCGGCCTACAATATCTTTATTCTGCTGTATTACACGCAGGTTTTGGGTCTCAACGGCGCGCTTACCGGTACCGTGATCGCCTGCGGTCTCGCCTGGGATGCGATCAGCGACCCTCTGGTCGGGACGTGGTCAGATCGACTCAAGACTCGTTTCGGTCGGCGCTTCCCTCTACTCGTGGCGAGTATCCTGCCGCTAGGCATCGGCTACCTGGGCCTTTTCACGCCGCCTGCTTCTATTCTCGATGACACATTTCTCCTGGCGGGCTGGCTTCTGTTCTGGTCATTGTGGGTCCGCACTTTCATAACGAGCTATGCGATCC
>JBCCNK010000303.1:0-4239 GCA_039025875.1 Pseudomonadota bacterium | reverse complement strand
CTTCAGATCACAGCGAGTTCAGATCACTGCAGTCAACCAGGATCTGCTTACACCACCGATCACAGGTACAACACACCAAACAGGGCTACTCCCAACACCAATCGGTACAGCACGAAAGGCATCATGCCAATGCGATTTACCAGCGCGATAAACCACGCGATGGTCAAGTAGGCGACCACGCCAGCTAATCCCGCCGCCAATGTCAGCATCCCCCAGTCGACAGACACCCCAGACTCCACTAGCTCCACCGACTTAAGCAACGCGGCGCCGGAGATTACGGGAATCGACAGCAGAAAGGAAAATCGAGCCGCCGCCTGGCGAGATAGCCCAAGGAACAGCGCCGCCGATAGCGTAATGCCAGAACGCGACGTGCCCGGTATCAGCGCCAGCGCCTGCGCCAGCCCAATAAAAAGTGCGGCCATCATTCCCGGGACTTCCGTTCGGCGAGAGCTAACGCCCCGACGATCAGCCCAGGCCAACACCAGTGCAAACACGATGGTGGAGCTTGCGATGACGGGTAACGATCGCAGCTTATCTACCGCGTCGTTCAGCAGAAAGCCGGCCACGACCGCCGGCACCGTTGCAATGGCGAGGTAGAGAATCTCGCGGCTTTCGCTTGACTCAACTTGACCGCGAAGAAATCCACCGAGACCCCCGGTGAGGCGCCACAGATCAGTCCGAAAGTACCAGAGCACGGCGAGCAGAGTGCCAAAATGAACGGCCACGTCGAAGGCCACGCCCTGATCGTCCCAACCCAGCAATAAGGTGGGAAACAACAGGTGGGCGGAACTTGAGATCGGCAAGAACTCCGTGAGCCCTTGAATAAAGGCCAGCCCGATCGCCTGGAACCAATCGTTCATGCAGGCTTTCCCTGATCAGCGAGCTTCTTCCACGGTAGCTTGGGCTGCACATAATCGGGTCGCGCATCCTGCGGGGTCAGCGTGTCCTCTTTGTCCAGACGAGATCGCGCCAGACTTAGAAGATCCAGAGCATCGGGCGTGATGCTCTCTAACAGCTCTCCGGAGACGATTTGATCGCGGCGCAAGTGTTCGGCCGATGTCTGGTCGACCTGAGCGTGCTCAACCACTGATGTCGCGCCAGAACCGAGCACAATGATGCGATCATCGGCCGTCAACCATGCGGGCGGCGCTAACTGATCACTCGCGACGACGAATGCCGATTCATCCGCTACCGGCTGGAGCGAGAACCCGGAGTGGTCGCTGGGTGCGACCTTGAACCACTGGGCATAAACCTGTCCCATGCGCGCATCGATCGTGCTCAACAGCACGGAGTTGGCGTTTACGACGCCGTCGAGATCAGGATCGGTTGCTTCTCTATCAGCGAACACCTGAAGATGGCGCAGGGCGGTCTGTGCCTGTACTTCCAGCGACGACACCTTGATCACCGGAACGCCAAGACTGTACCCCAACCCCTGGGCGAAGCTCACGGCAATGCGCAGCCCGGTAAACGACCCCGGGCCACTACCGTAGGCGATGACATCCAGACCGAGCTCACGAATATCGGCGCCGGCAAGTACCTCATCGAGCAATTGAAACAGCTGCTGCTGATGTTGACGTGCGAGCGCCCGGTGGATACCTCGGATTCCACGGTCCACCTCGAGCGCGAGACTCAAGGTATCGGTAGCCGTGTCGATAGCGAGGAGGTTTGCCACCTGGGGCGGGTATCAGTGGAACCGCAGGACTAAGTGTAGGACGGATGCTCTAACTAGGCGCTGATTCCGCCGAGGGCCTCCAGAATTCGGTTCTTGATGTCGGACACATCGCCGACCCCTTCGACGCGGCTATACTGCGCAGCGTCGGGACCGGGCATATTCCTATAAAAACCCACCAACGGGGCGGTCTGATCGGCATAGACCGCGAGCCGATTGCGAATGGTTTCTTCGCGATCGTCATCTCGCTGCACTAGCGCCTCACCGGTGACGTCGTCGATGTCCGGCACAGAGGGGGGATTGTGGATGACGTGATACACGCGACCGGAGCCGGGATGAACCCGTCGACCGCCTAGCCTTGATACGATTTCTTCCGGGTCGACGCTGATCTCGACCACATGGTCAATGACTACCTGGGCTTCGACCATCGCCTCCGCTTGAGGGATTGTGCGCGGAAAGCCGTCGAACAGGAATCCGTTTTCGCAGTCAGGTTCCTGAATTCGGTCCTTCACGAGCGCGATGATGATGTCGTCGGACACGAGACCGCCCGCATCCATAATGGCTTTAGCCTGAAGACCGACTTCTGTACCTGCTTTGACCGCAGCTCGAAGCATATCGCCGGTCGAGATCTGTGGAATGGAGAACGCCTCCGTAATGTGTTGAGCCTGTGTACCCTTCCCAGCCCCCGGCGGACCGAGCAAAATCAAACGCATAGCGAACGTCCTTAATTCTTTTTCTATAGGTCAAATATGAGCACGGGTTTCCGCCCCGTGTCGAAACGTACGTCGTAACTTTCGTCATAACTTTCGTCGCAATCAACGTCGCAATCCAAAACGCAACCCTAATCGCAACACAAGCCGCAACGTAGGCCGCAACATAAGCCGCAACATAAGCCGCAACCTAAGTCGCAGAGTGTTGTTATTGTTCGAGGAGTTCGCCGGCCCCCCGCCGGCTGCGCCACCATACCGATCAGGCTCGATGCACTCAAGCGCGCTATTTTCGCCCATCCAACGATTGGGTCTTTACGGATCACCGAAAAATGGCTCCGTTAGGGGCCCCAGGATCAAGGGGCGCATGGATCGATAGCGCGTGCCGAGCTTAGTCCATTGGTGGGCCCTCTCCCGGGGCGACATCGGCTCTGGGTTACGAATGCGTGTTGATCTCTGAGTTGCGGTTACGATCTGGCGACGCTGCGGCCTAGGTTGCCCGCGAGTGATCAAGTCGATCCTTTGCCGCCGACCATAGCGCCTCGAGCTCCGTGGGGCTTAAATCTGAAAGAACTTGCTCCCGGGCGGCTGTCTGTGCCTCCATCTGCTTAAATCGACTCTCGAACTTTTGGTTGGCGCGCCGCATCGCTTGCTCTGCATTAACACCTAGATGGCGCGCGAGGTTTACCACGGTGAACAACACGTCGCCAAGCTCGTCTTCCACATCGCTTGGTGATCCGTTTTCCGAAGCCGCTACGAGCTCGGTGATCTCCTCATCCAGCTTGGCAAACACCGGAACCACTGAGGCCCAGTCGAAACCGACACGAGCGGCCCGCTTTTGCAGCTTCTGCGCTCGCGGCAGTGCCGGCAGCGCCACGGGCACATCAGCCAGTGCGCCCTGCTGTGCCCGCTCGCGGCGTTCATCGGCTTTGATCTTCTCCCACTGGCGCTTCACGGTAGCCGCGTCGGCAATCGGCGTGATCTCATTACTGGCCCCTGGCTGCGGCCTGGCATCGACGATCCCCTCAATTTCACCGTTGGCAAACACGTGTGGATGGCGCCGGATGAGCTTTTTCGAAAGCCCATTCACCACCGATGAAAAATCGAACAGCTCCTGCTCTTTACCAAGCTGCGTGTAAAAAATCACCTGAAACAGCACATCGCCGAGTTCATCCGCAACGTGGTCAAAATCGCCGTCTTGGATCGCTGCGGCCAGCTCGTAGCACTCCTCGATGGTCGAAGGAATGATAGTCGCGAAGGTTTGTTCCACGTCCCAGGGGCAGCCGTGTTGCGGATCGCGAAGCCGTTCCATGATTCGCAGGAGGTCATCTAGTGAGTACATTTACCGCAGTTCCTGATCATCTGACTCTTGCACATTAACCGGTGGTGACTCGTCGAGCCGACGTTACATTCGTCAGGCGGTTTAGACGCTCCAGGAGTTTGGAGAGCGAACCGAGATTCGCCACTTCGACAGTTAGGCGCATCTCAGCACAGTGCGTTTTCCGGTTGGTCTCGGTGTTGATGCCAAGAACGTTGATGCGTGCATTAGCGAACATCAGCGTCACATCCCGGAGCAGTCCCTGGCGGTCGTAGGCCTCGATCAATAAATCGACTTCGAAGCGCTCTTCCGGCGTGCTACCCCAGTCCACATCAATCACTCTCTCAGGAAACTGCTCACACAGCTGGAGAAAGCGGCCGCAATCGGTGCGGTGAATACTGACCCCCCTACCCTGGGTGATAAACCCCGAGATCGAATCGCCGGGCACCGGCTTACAGCACCCTGCCATATTCGTGAGCAGATTGCCGACGCCCTGCACTTCGATGCCCGGTGCCTTTGCGGAGGCTTTGCGCGAGCCGGTGCCG
>JBCCNK010000302.1:0-4291 GCA_039025875.1 Pseudomonadota bacterium | reverse complement strand
TTTATTGCGCGGGTCTTCGCTAATCCCGGCAAACCTTCGACGAGCAGATTTCCATTTGCGAGCAAGCCGATCAGGATTCGCTGTACGACCCGTTCTTGGCCGATGATTGATTCACACATTCGGCCATACAACGCCTGGATTTGTTCGCGTGCGTTCATGAACACAACCTGAGACTTTAATAATCGAAGCAGTGTAAACGCTTACCGCGCCAATGACGCGAGGATTTTCAGCATTTCCTGCCGCAATAACCGGTCGCCGGCTGATGACCCTTGAAAGCGAACCCGATGAACGTTCCCATGGTTGGGCATCGTTGTCGCTCGCTTCTTTGTTGACTAAAATGTCCTGTAGAGAGGAAATAAAGGGAGCGAAACTTACAAAAAGCCCGCCTTTTTTTTGGAAGGTACTCTTAGGACGTACAGGCGGAAGTGGTTGTACTACAAGGGGTAAGGTGTATGAAGCTCATTGCGCAACCTGACCAACGACTGCCAGTACGTTGCTACATCACTACGCAAGAGGGGACTTATCCCCAACTTGCGTGATGTTTTACAGCACCCACTTTAGCTTTCGTTTGCCGCTCTTAGCTCGTTGAAGCTAAGGGGCAGAAAACAAGGGCTAGAAGTAATAGCTTGCACGCAGTCCCGCTGTGCGTGGTCGTGCTGGACCGAACCTAAACTGTATGAAGGGATTGTCTCCAGAGAGACTCTCGTCGAAGGTGCCGTCGTCCCAGGTGCCATCGAACACATTTTCTACATAACCGCTGACTGTCCAGTTCTCCGTTTGGTACCCGAGGACAATATCCGTGTTGTTATAGAAGTTCACGCGACTTCCCGGGTTGAGGCTCGACGGGATCCAATCGCCGCGTGCGTCATCTTCCCAAGACCAAGCTATGTTGCCAAAGAGTTCGCCGCTACCCATAGGGAATGTGGCATTTAAGACCGCGAACGCGGTGTACTCAGGGGTTAGCGGTATGGCTTTTCCTTCGCAGCTATTGATATCGCCGCCGACATTTTCGGCCTCGCCACACTGATCCTGCACATCGCTGCCATCGCTGTCGATCCAAGATACACCCACTCGCAGGTTCACCGTTTCGGTTAACGCTGCGTAAACCTCCAGCTCGCTACCCCAGCCATCAACTTCCCCCGCATTACCTGCGACGGTGATCTGACCGGGACCGGCGGGATTATCAATACTGGTGAACGTTTGGAGATCTTCATATTGATAGAAGAAAGCAGTCCAAGAAACCTGGGCTCGACCATCGAACAGACGGCCCTTGTATCCGACTTCGTAAGAGGTCACGGTTTCTTCATCAAAACTGCTTGGGACAGCTTCTCCTGGCAGCACTACATCCGCCGTCCCAGACGCGGCCCCAGTTTCAATAAAAGTAAACCCATACACATCGAAGCCACCGGGTTTGTAGCCGGTCGATACCGACCCGAACAGTAGGGTGTTGTCGTTAGGTTTGTAGTTTGCCGCTAAGCGATAGGTGAGTGCATCCCAGTCTCCATCATCAGATATCGCACCTTCGGGCGTGGATGCTTGTCCAGATGCGCCCCCGGCATAAAATGAGCCACCAGCATCAGGTAATCGCTCATTCGAATAGGTTCTTTCGTCGTAGGAGTAACGGATACCTGCTGTGATGTCGAGCTGTTCAGAAATGTCATACCCCACCTCTACATAGGCCGAATAGCCTTCATACTCGCCGATCGTCTCGTTATAGTCAGCGATCAATCCGGTGGTGGATGGAGTGAATTCGTAGCCGTAGTTGTAGTAGAAGTTGTATGTGAAATAGTCGGTCTGGCAGCCTCGATCAGTGACACCATATGCGGCGTAGTTGTAGTAATTAGAGTAGGCGTCACAGTATGTACCTTCATCTCGAATGTTTCCGAAGGTCGTGTCGATATCTTCCTGATAGTAAGAGGCGCCTACATACCAGCTCAGAGGACCGTCACCGTTCGATGCAAGGCGAAGTTCCTGCTCAAAATAGTCACCCTCCTGAAACTGCTCGTATTCAGCAAGGCGAATGGGTAGGGCGTCGAAATCTTCTCCATATTCATACTCATGGTCTTTGTATGAAGTGAGAGACGACAAGGTAGCGAAGCCCATATCGTACTCAATGAGGAGTGTCGTCGAGAATATCTCTGCCAAATCCCGGGTTATGTCTGTCCCATCGATGTTGACATTGCGGGAGTTACCGACCTCAAAGGGCTGCCCATCGTTAAGGAATCTAGTAATGCCAGCGTTGAAGTTGGGACCGCCCCCGGTTACGCGATAGATTGATCCCGCCTGATCACGATCATCGTACTGAAAAATCAAATCGCTGGTTAGCTTGTCGTTTTCATACCTGAAACTCGCCCTTAGAGAGTCGTTATCATGGGAGATCAGATCCGGGCCGCCATTGAGGTTCTCAACGTAGCCATCTTCCTCCGTATGGAAGCCGGAAAGACGAACGGCGAAATTCTCATTAATCGGGAAATTGACCGCTCCTTCACCGACGAATACTCCCCGTTCGCCTATGTCCAGTTCCGCATAGCCTTCAGTAGCCTCGGTGCTCGCTTTTGCGGTGATGACATTGACGGCGCCGGATACCGCGCCTCTGGCAAAAAGGAAGCCCTGCGGACCGCGCAATACTTCCGTGCGCTCGACGTCAAACAAGCTGCTCACACCTGAACCGGTACGGCCCTGATAGGTGCCATTGATGTACATACCGATTGAAGGCTCCGCGCCGTTACCGAAGAGGTTGGTCCGGATCCCGCGAATCGCCACTGTGTCCAAGAACGAGTCTTTCGAATTGCCAGTGAAGCCCGGGGTGAAAGACACCAGATCTTTCATATCATTAAGGTTTAGTAACCTGGTTTCGGCACCGGTCATCGCGGTCATGGCTATGGACACGTCTAGCACTGACTCGGAGCGTTTGGTCGCGGTGACCAATACTTCTTCAAGCTCCTGGCTTAAGGTTGGTATAGAGGTCCCGGCGACCACCGCTAGAGATACGGCCTGGGCCAGTGCGCGGGGAGTGAATGAGTCTCCCGCGTGACGGACAGCACTATCGGATTTGCTTACGCTACCGGATTTGCGTAACAGTGCGGTGCTCACTCTGCCAGGCCGAACTTTTCGCCGTCCGTTCATCGTTTATCTCCTACCGATTCTGCAAGATTGACTGAGTTGCTTTGAGTACATTCGTTCAAACGCTTGTAGTCAAGTAATTAATACTGCGCGTTTTCTGGGTGCTTCCGTGCCTACCGGCTGAACAAACCCTATTGGGGTGTTTAGATGTGAAGCGCCGGACCGCGCGGTTGGTCAGGCCATCGATTAAAGAGAAAAGGAACTGAAGAAAGCGTTTGAAAACGACTATTTTCAACGTCGCGATCACAAATCAAGCGGTAAGCCCTGAGCCTCTAACGTCTGTCGCATAGGTGTTAGTTGAGTTTCATAGCGACGCCACCGTCCTACGGATCGAGTGTGCGCCGGTTGACGGACCTGCACCGCACTGGCGGTAGTCACAGCCGTGTCCTGCTTGTAGAAGTCTAGGCAAGCGTCTTCCCAAGGTAACTCGAGATAGTCGACGAGCGCCCGGGCATTTGGCTCGACGTTTGCTGCGGTATCTTCGTAAGAGATATCAAAGAATCGCCCAGGGAAGCGATCTCGCCATATCTGCATGAGCTTGAAGTAGCGGGCGTGGTGGCGCGCCATTTCTCCCTGGTCATAGGAGTGCGGGTAGGCGTCGGCAAACAGCTGCTTAAAGCTGGCAAAACAGGCATCCATGGGGCCGCGACGAAGGTGCACGATTTTCGCGTTTGGCAGCGCTTTCAAGATGAGTGGAATGTAGAGATAGTTGGGCGGCAATTTATCGACGAAGCGGTTTGTTTCGCCTTGGAACTTTTTTGTTGTCTCAAGATAGGCATCGCCTAATGCTCGCGGACTAATAGTGCGCCCGATGTTGGCAACTTCAGGAGAGTAAAGCGCAGCTTCACGATAGTTTCCGAGACGGCGTATACACTGACCAAACTGACGCAATTCACCGGCGCTGTGCACTTGGCTGTGCGCGGTGATAATGCGCTCTATGAGAGTGGTGCCCGACCTTGGTTGTCCAACTACGAAAATTGGTGCCGGAGAGCTATTACCTAAATCGCTCTGCTCAAACCATTCGCAGGTAAATGTTGCTTCGAATGCTGCGTACGTTGCTTTCTCGTTATCTTCATCGAAGTCGATGAGTGTTCTGCGCGCGGCGGCTCCCTCGGCAAAGGCGGTAAAGGCTTCGGACCATTCCTCAAGATCCTCCAGTTCCTTGCCG
>JBCCNK010000301.1:0-4292 GCA_039025875.1 Pseudomonadota bacterium | reverse complement strand
CGAAGAACGATAAATTTTTGAGCTTGAAAGTTGTTTTACGCAACCGCACGGCCAATTGCGTAGCGATGGCAAACAGAATAACGGGGAACTGCGCTTTGATCTTCATGAAGCGCTCGTAGCTGATTTCAGCAACTTTGCTTGCTTCCTTGGTGATGACCTCTGCGCTGCGCGATTCGCCACCCTCGCCGAACAGACCCATTTCGCCAAAAAAGTCTCCCAGGTTTAGGTAGCTCACAACCATCTTGTGGTCACCATCCTGTTCGTCCTCTACCATCACCGTCACCGAGCCATCGACAATCAGGTAGAGCTTATCGCTGAGTTCCCCTTCCCTTAGGATCGTTGTGCGATTGGGAAACTCCCGCATCTCGCAGTAGCGGAGAAACTCCTCTACGTTTGGTATGGCCTGCAGCAGCTGCGGTCTGAGCATTGACGAATCTCCTTTTTCGACGGCGCAAGTGTACCCTTCAACACTGGTAAGCGGCTAGCCGCCTTACCTCACCGATTCGGTCTAGGGAACCTCTATACAAGCATGGTAGGCAATAGCGGTGAGATAAGGCAGCAAGGAGCGATGAAAACTGATATGGATGTAAAGGTGCATTGGCTAGACGGCGCCCGATTCGTGGGTGAGTCCGGATCCGGTCATTCCGTGGTGATGGATGGGCCACCGGATCTCGGCGGCCGCAATCTTGGCCCAAGGCCAATGGAGATGCTGTTACTTGGCACGGGAGGCTGTGCCATCTATGACGTGTTGAGCATGCTCAAGAAGTCGCGTCAGGTGGTCCAGGACTGCCGGGTTGAGATTCAGGCCGAGCGAGCAGATGCGGTGCCCGCTGTGTTCACCAAAGTAAACCTGCACTTCGTGGTGACAGGCGTTGCCTTGAAAGAAAGCCACGTTGCGAGGGCCGTTGCCTTGTCAGCAGAAAAATACTGCTCCGCATCGATCATGCTCGAAGCTGCAGGTGTCGATGTCAGCCACAGTTTCGCTATCGAGGAGGCATCTAGACCGACCCAAGACGGATAGGTTGGTGGTTGGATGATTTCGCCCGCTGACTCGGCAGCCCGCCAGCCCTTTAGCGATCGAGGGCGCGCCAACCGATGTCATGTCTGAAAACGACATCCTGCCAGCTGATTTCTTTCACGCGAGCATAGGCGCGGTCTTTCGCATCGCGTAGGTCATCGCCGAGTGCGGCCACGCATAAAACACGGCCACCGCTGGTTACAGTATCCTCGTCCTTGGGCGCCGTGCCTGCATGAAAGACCTTCACCTCACCTTTTGCAGCGTCTGGGTTGCCTTTAGCTGTGCTGAGTCCTTGTATCACGTGACCTTTGTCGTAGCTTCCGGGGTAGCCGCCCGAGGCCATAACAACGCCCAGGGCAGGGCGCGGATCCCAGTCGACTGACATTGAGTACAGCTCCGCATCCAGTGCGGCCTGACAGAGCGCCAGAAAATCCCCTCTAAGTCGGAGCATAATGGGTTGGGTCTCCGGGTCACCGAAGCGGCAGTTGAATTCAATGACCTTCGGTTGTCCGCTCTTGTCGATCATCAGACCAGCGTAGAGAAAGCCAACGTAACGATACCCATCCTCGCGCATTCCCCGGATCGTAGGCTCGATCACTTCCTTCATGATGCGCTCATAGGCTTCACTGGACACCACCGGCGCCGGTGAGTACGCACCCATGCCCCCAGTGTTCGGTCCCGTATCTCCGTCGCCTATTCGTTTATGATCCTGGCTGGTAGCCATGGGAACCACGTGCTCACCGTCGCTGACGACGATAAAGCTCGCCTCTTCGCCTTCCAGAAATTCTTCGATCACAACCCGGGCGCCCGCATCACCGAAAGCGTTTCCGCTGAGCATGTCGGTAATTGCCTGCTCGGCCTGGCATAGAGACTCAGCAACGATCACGCCTTTCCCTGCGGCCAAACCATCTGCCTTGACGACGATCGGCGCTCCCCGCGCGCGCGCATAGGCTATAGCCTCGGTCGGCTCACTAAAGGCAGCGTATTCCGCCGTGGGGATCCCGTGCCGCGCCAGGAATGCCTTACTGAAAGCTTTGGAGCCTTCAAGTCGTGCTGCTTTTGCGCTGGGCCCAAAGCAACGAAGCCCGTGGCTCGCGAAGTAGTCGACGACCCCTTCGACGAGCGGCGCCTCAGGTCCGATCATTGTGAACCCGACGTCATTCTCGGACGCGAAACTAACCAGAGCATCGAAATCCATCGGATCGAGGGGGACATTTTCGAGGCCAGGCTCCCATTGCGTGCCCGCATTGCCCGGAGCGACAAACACAGTCGTAACGCCACGGCTTTGAGAGAGCTTCCACGCGAGCGCGTGCTCACGCCCGCCGCCGCCAACAACGAGAACATTCATAGCTATTCCGTGCGGTTAATTATGCCGTTGTACCACTGACCCTGTCGCCAGTCCTATTCGATTCCCCAGAAGCAGGAAAGGCGCGGGGATGGCCAGCTGCCACGCGAAGGTGCTCACTCAGCAACGAGGCACTAAACAGCCTTTCAGAGCCCGACGAAGCGTAATGGATCAATGTCGAAAGTGGCGCATACCTGTGAAAACCATCGCCATATCGTGTTCATTGGCTGCGGCGATTGTTTCATCATCGCGCATAGACCCACCGGGTTGGATAACAGCCCGTATGCCAACCGCGGCCGCGTTGTCGATGCCGTCTCGAAACGGGAAAAAAGCATCCGAGGCCATCACAGACCCTGCTACTTCAAGACCCGCATGCTCGGCCTTAATAGCGGCGATACGCGCGGAGTTGACCCGGCTCATCTGACCCGCGCCCACGCCGATGGTCCGCCGTTTGCCCGCATAGACAATGGCGTTTGATTTAACAAACTTGGCAACCCGCCAGGCGAATCGAAGATCGGTTAACTCGGCGGCTGTTGGCTGACGCGTTGTCACGACTTTGAGGTCTCCATCGTCGACCGTGGCGACGTCTGCATCCTGGACCAAAAGCCCTCCCGCGACTCGCTTATAGTCCCAGGCAGCGGAATCCTCAGCAGCGGGCCCTGTCACCAGAACACGCACATTGGGTTTCTTTGCCAAAGCAGCCTCTGCGTCGTCGTCTACGCCTGGGGCTACGACTACCTCAACAAACTGCCGCTCGATGATGGCGCGGGCAGTAGCCTCATCCAGCCTTTGGTTAAAAGCGATGATTCCACCAAAGGCCGATTCCGGGTCCGTAGAGTAAGCATCTTCATAGGCACTGAGGCAGTCTGTCCCCACGGCAACCCCACAGGGGTTTGCATGTTTTACGATGACGCAGGCCGTTTCGCTGAATTGGCGTACGCACTGGAGTGCCGCATCCGTATCGGCGATATTGTTGAAGGATAGTTCCTTTCCTTGCAGCTGCTGTGCGGCCGCAATCGTGCCTGCCACGGGATTGCGCTCTCGATAAAACGCGGCGCGCTGGTGCGGATTCTCCCCGTAGCGCAGATCCTGCGCCTTTAACATCTGGAGGTTGATCGTGCGGCTGAAAGTGGCCGCGGCATCTTGGGTAGAGGTGTTGTCGCCGGCTGTTTCACCGTTGCTCCCAGCAGATGGTTCAGCTGTCTGTCGGCCGAGATAGGTGGCAATGGCTCCGTCGTAGGCAGCCGTGTGTTCAAACGCCCTCGTAGCAAGATCACGCCTGAGTTCATCAGACAGCATTCCTCCGTTGCCCTTCAGGGCATTCAGAACACGCTGGTAATCAGAAGGCTGCGTGACGATGCCGACATAGGCTTGGTTCTTTGCTGCCGCACGCACCAATGTGGGACCACCGATATCGATATTCTCAATCGCGGCTTCGAACGTGCAGTTGTCCTGCGCGATAGTGTTCTCGAACGGATACAGATTGACGACGACCAGATCGATAGGGACTATGTCATGACTCGTAAGTGCTATATCGTCCTGCCCTCTGCGCGCCAGTATGCCCCCGTGGATTTTCGGGTGCAGCGTCTTCACGCGGCCGTCCATCATTTCGGGAAACCCGGTGTAGCTTGCCACCTCCAGCACTTCGATTTGGGCATCGCGTAGAAGGCGATAGGTACCCCCGGTCGAGAGGATTTCAACGCCCAGGCACCGGAGTTCTTGAGCGAAGTCAACGATGCCTGTTTTATCGGATACGCTAAGCAGTGCCCGTTTGACAACACATGCGGTCACCGTGGGTGCCTGCGCCGCTCTACGACATGCTGCTTGAGCTTCTTCCGGAGAGTGCCGCGATTGAGCCCCAGCATCTGAGCAGCGCGGGTCTGGTTGTAGCGGGTTTATTCCATCACAGCCTGAAGAAGCGGTCCTTCT
>JBCCNK010000300.1:0-4326 GCA_039025875.1 Pseudomonadota bacterium | reverse complement strand
TGCTCAGCGATGCCCGCCTGTTGGCGCTCAACAGCTACGAAAACCGTGTCTATCAGGTGGGAGTTGAAGATGCGGAGCCAGTGGTCGTTAAGTTCTATCGACCAGATCGTTGGAGCGAAGCGCAAATCCGAGAGGAGCATAATTTCACGCAGGAGCTCAATGACGCCGAACTTCCGGTTGTCGCCCCACTGACGCATGAAGACGGAGACACCGTGCACTCGATAGAAGGGCTGCTGTATGCGGTGTTCCCGAGGCGTGGTGGCCACGCGCCCGAACTGGACCGACTCGACAATCTCTTAATCCTAGGTCGCACGCTGGGGAGGATGCACGCGGTAGGTGCCACCAAACCTTTCGAGTATCGCCTGGCGCTCGATGGCAAGCAGATCTTCGAAGAAAGCCGGGAAGTCCTGGCAAGCGACTTCGTGCCACCCGATTTGAAAAATCCCTACCTGACACTGCTCGCGGATATTGAAGACTGCAGTGGGGATTCTCTCGCAGAGATCTCTCAAGCACAGTTGCTGCGGGTTCACGGAGACTGCCACAGCGGAAACATTCTGTGGCGCGATGACACCGCCCACTTTGTCGATCTGGACGATTGCTGTACGGCACCGGCAATCTGGGATCTGTGGATGTTTCTCTCGGGCGAACGGTCAGAGCAGGAATTGCAGCTGGCAGAGCTCATCGCAGGCTATGAGGAGTTTTTTGAGTTCAGGCCGCGAGAGCTACGCTGGGTCGAAACCCTTCGAACACTGCGAATCGTACGCTACGCAGCCTGGCTTGCTAGACGCTGGGATGATCCGGCGTTTCCGCGCGCTTTCCCTTGGTTTTCGGGCCCGCGCTATTGGTCAGATCATATCCTGGAACTTCGAGAACAGTTCGCCAAGCTGCAGGAACCGCCCCTGCGCCTACTTTGAGTCGGGCGCAGCATCAGAGTCGGCCGGTAAGGAGCCCTTACGCTTTTGCCGTGCTTTCGGATAGATAAGCGACGATAACCAGAACAGCAGCCGATTGTCGCCTAGCACCGCTTTGTCGACGGCGTCGAAAAACGCGGCGAGTTCTTCGGGATTAGCGAAGTAATCCATACGAGTCGTTAGCTCGCGCTCTGGATTCAGCTCTTTTACAACCCTGGCGGGGTTACCGGCCACAATGACGTTTGCGGGCACGTCGTGGGTTACCACTGCGCGAGCCGCGACAACGCTGTTCTCGCCGATCGTCACGCCCTTTAGCACAGTGGCGTGATCTCCTAACCAGACGTTGTCACCGATGCATACCGGTGTGACCTCGGGGCTGCGACTCGTTCGATCATAGATCGTATGCCAGTCCGAGTCAGTCACGTAGCTGCCATTGGCAAGCATCACGCCGTTGCCGATGCGAATCTCATCGCTCGCGCTGATACGAGATCCAGGGCTCATCAGGACCGCGTCGCCGATGTGTAGCGAACCTGCGCCGGGCTCGCGACCCCAGACACCAAGTTCGACGCGGTGCATCGGCTCCGCGATAGCGGTAAAACAATCCCCAATGTGAATGTTGGGCCCGGAAATCACCACGTAGCGGGGTTTCATGAATGTCGCATGACGACCGAGCGACGCACACTCCGGCCGCAGAAAATAATCCACGTACCAGGACCGGTAGCGAAGGTAGGCTTGCTTGACCCAGTAGGGTCTCAAATCATCCCGCATGGAAAGGTCGATTGCTGTGAGAGAGGCCGAACCGTATCATCCCGCGCCCGCACGCTGAAAACCCTGCACATGAAGGCGAACTCAAGACCAGTCAGCAGCGCGCAGCGAAGCATTCATCCCAAGCTGCTCAAGCAGCTCGAGAGACACCGGACCAGTGTCTGGCGCAAACCGGACACTGACACTGATAGGCCGGCGCTGGATGAACTCAGCGCGGCGTTGAAGCGACACAGGGGACCGGTGATTCTGGATTCATTCTGCGGTACGGGCCGAAGCAGTGAATCGATCGCCAGGGCGCACCCCGACGCTCTGGTGATTGGCATCGACAAGTCAGCGCATCGCCTTGCAAAAGCTCCGGCGGCGACTGAGCAGCTGCTGTTTCTGCGGGCGAGTTGCGAGAAAGTTTGGCGGCACCTGGCGAGAGAAAAAGTGACAGTAACTCATCACTTTATCCTCTACCCCAATCCATGGCCCAAGACTGAACACCTTTCCCGGCGGGTCTACGGCCATCCCGCGTTCTTCGATCTGTTAAAGCTGGGTGGCCAGCTAGATCTGCGGAGCAACTGGCAACCGTATATCGAAGACTGTGGTCGGGCGTTAATGCATCTTAAGATCCCCGCAGCGGTCTCTTTGCTCCCAGAACAGCTGGAGCCGATGTCTTTATTTGAACGAAAGTACCGATCCGGCGGTCAACAGCTCTGGCAACTGTCTGCAGGCCTGTGTCTCGATCAGAACTTGCGGCTTGATTTGAAAAATCGAGGCAGTGCACCCAATACATCGTGATCCAACTAAAAAAACTGAGGACCCCAACATGTTGCCCGAGCTAGACGACCCCATCTGGCAGCGTATCTGTGAGGAAACTCGGCAGCACGCGCAGGACGAGCCGGTTCTCGCAAGCTATCTGCATGCGACGATACTCAATCATGACAAAATAGAGAGATCGCTGAGTTTTCACCTCGCCAATCAGCTGGATAGCCCTGCTGCATCGTCCCTGCTGCTCCGCGAAGTGATGCTCGAGGCCTTCGAGGCAGATCCGGGCATTCTGGCAAAAATTCGCGCGGACCTTTTGGCGGTGCTGGATCGCGATTCCGCAACCAACCAGCTGTACATTCCTTTTCTGTACTACAAGGGGTTTCATGCCCTACAGGCTCAGCGAGTCTCGCATTGGCTCTGGAATGAAGGTCGTCAGGCCCTCGCACTGTTTTTTCAGAATCGTACAAGCACAAAGTTTGGGGTCGACATTCACCCGGCGGCGCGTCTTGGCGAGGGCATCATGATGGACCATGCGACCGGAGTGGTGATCGGAGAGACAGCCGTCGTTGGCAACAATGTCTCGATTCTGCAGTCTGTCACCCTGGGCGGTACGGGTAAGGAAGAGGGCGATCGACATCCCAAAATCTGCGACGGCGTGCTGATCAGCGCAGGCGCGAAAATCCTCGGCAACATCTGCATCGGTGAAGGCGCAAAAGTCGGTGCCGGCAGCGTGGTACTCGAATCGGTCGCTCCGCACACAACCGTGGCCGGCGTACCTGCTAAAGTTGTCGGCACCCCCGCGACGGACCAACCGGCACTCGACATGGACCACTGCTGGCCCTGTGGTGACGAAGACTGCGGCTAGTTCGGCGTGGATCTACGCGGCGCAGACGACCATCGAGGCTGTTGGTAATTCTCGATAGAGAATCAGTGGTACTGGGGTGATAGCTCGACGACGGCATCTACAAACGCGGTCACATGATCAGGATTCACCCCGGGGGTTATACCGTGACCCAGATTGAACACGTGGCCGCTGCCGGAGCCAAAGCCCGCCAGGATTGACCCAACCTCTTCGCGTATTCGCTCTGGCGAAGCGAACAGCATCATGGGGTCCATGTTCCCCTGCAGGGCTACCCGGTCACCCACTTGCGCTCGTGCATGACCGATATCCGTCGTCCAGTCAATGCCTACAGCATGCGCGCCGCAGTCGGCAATCGTATCGAGCCACTGGCCACCGCCTTTGGTGAACACGATCAACGGCACAGGCCGGCCTTCGGCCTCTTTGGGCAATTTCTCAGCAATGCGCTTCATGTACGCTAGGGAATATTCGTTGTAAGCGGCAACACTCAGACTGCCTCCCCAGGTATCGAAGATCTGCAGTGCCTGAGCTCCCGCTGCCACCTGAGCCGAGAGGTAGTCGGCGACGGCATCGGCCAGCAGACTGAGCAACGCGTGCATGAGCTCCGGCTGGTCATAAGCGAGAGCTTTAACTCGGGCAAAGTCCTTGGACGATCCACCCTCAACCATATAAGTCGCCAAAGTCCAGGGTGACCCGGAAAACCCGATGAGCGGTACCGAACCGCCGAGCTCACGCCGAATCGTACGCACCGCATCCATTACGTAGGATAGGTCATCCTCAGCACGTATCGAGTTCAGGCTGGCCAGGTCCTGCTCGCTGCGCACGGTTTTTTTAAACCTGGGCCCTTCTCCTGTCTCGAAATACAAGCCCAGTCCCAGCGCATCAGGAATCGTTAGGATGTCGGAGAAGAGGATCGCAGCATCCATCGCGTAGCGCCGCAGAGGCTGGAGCGTGACCTCACACGCAAGCTCGGGATTCATGCACAGGTCCATGAAAGAACCAGCTTGTTCCCGGGTAGCACGATACTCAGGAAGATAG
>JBCCNK010000299.1:0-4373 GCA_039025875.1 Pseudomonadota bacterium | reverse complement strand
CTACGAAAGGCGCAGCGACAAGCCATCAATCAGGGGCTGAACCCGAGACAATGGGAGTCAATGAAAGCCTCGTTGCCAGCAGTTACCGGACACCGTTCCACCGAAACCATCAACTACGTGGAGCGCATATTTAAAATCAAGGAAGCGATCCAATGATTGACTGGAGCATTATCGGCCACAATTTTCTTTATGCCGGTTTAGGTACGACGCTCACGTTGGTTTTTATGATGCTGGGGTACTGGATTTTCGATATCGTCAACCCGCTGGATATCAACGCGGAACTAGGGCGCGACAACCGAGCTGTTGGCATCGTTGTTGCCGCCATCTTCGTGGGTCTGGGGATCGCTGTTGGTCTAGTGATCGGCATGGGGCTCAACTAGCCGCTGTTGCAAACCGGTTCAGCGCCGGCGTGAGCAAGCCCGTACAGAACCATGCCTGACTCGAGCGGCACTTTTAAAATCCGGCTCCGCCAGCTCTTGGAGGGAGAGGGGTCGGCCAGTGCGCGCGCTTTCCAGTTGGCCATTCAACTGCTGATTATCCTCTCGGTAATTGCCTTCACGGTCGAGACACTTCCAAACCTAAGTCCGTATGCACGGAGTCTCCTCCGGAAGTTCGAAGTGTTTGTCATAACCATCTTTACCGTTGAATACATGGGAAGACTCTATGTCGCCGAACGCCGTCTGCGCTTTATTACAAGCTTTGATGGCATCATCGATCTGATCGTGATACTCCCGTTTTATCTGCAGTTTGCAGTTGATCTAAGAAGTCTTCGCGTTCTTTGGCTATTTCGGGTTTTTCGGCTGTTCAAGCTAGTACGCTATGCGAACGCTGCTCGCCGTATTCGAGATGCTTTTCATTTGGTGCGCGTTGACCTTGCGGTGTTTGGGGTGGGTGCACTTTTCGTTCTGTATCTTTCCTCGGTAGGCATATACTTTTTTGAGCGCAATGCCCAACCCGAGGTCTTTGCGTCGGTGTTTCACTCGTTTTGGTGGGCGCTGGCTACGCTCACCACAGTCGGGTACGGCGATATCTATCCGGTTACGGTCGGTGGCAAGGTGTTCACCTTTTTTATTCTCATGTTAGGGCTGGGCGTGTTTGCTGTGCCAACTGGGCTTATCACCATGGCGATTGCGAGCACGAGGGCGGCCGATATTCCGGATCAACCCGAATGCCTCAACGAAGACGCAGCAGGTAACGCTGATTCGAGCGGGTTCGACGATAGGCTACGCAAAAATGATCACACCAATGTGGACTGATCAGTAGAATGGTTCAATGCGGTCGACGTTGTGGCTGCGCGGTTCAGGCGATATGTGATGGATACCTCAGCTGTTTGGCAAGCTACTCTCTTTCCCGTGCTTCGCAGGCAGCAGTTAGCTAAAATCACCCTACGGTCGGATAACGGGACAAGGAATAACACTCAGCTATGATCCCGTACGCCGCTGACACCCACCCGGGACTTAAGCGTAATAAGAACGAAGACAATTACGTCGCGGAGCCCAACATCAGCCTGTGGGCCGTGGCCGATGGGGTCGGCGGGCATTCCAATGGCGAGGTCGCTTCAAAGCTTGCCTGTGAGGCCCTGGTTGCAGGCGTTCGCGGCGGTCTCAACCTGACCCAATCCATTGGGCAAGCTCACGAACGCGTTCTCGAAGAAATCCGAGCCCGCGGATATAGTTCAGACCAGAACAATACAAACATGGGTACCACCATCGTGGCGGTGGCGTTCAATGGTCGCAAATACACAATTTCTTGGGTTGGCGACAGTCGCGCCTATTTATTCGACGGCGAATTGAAGCAGCTTACCAAGGACCACAGCGCTATCAGCGAGTTACTAGATCGGGGGGTATTGAGTCCTGACAAGGTCGCCGATCATCCGCAACGTCACGCATTGAGCCGCTCGCTGGGTGTTTCCGATCTAAATACGAGCACACCAAGCTCTGTGTCGGGAAAACTGCGTAAGGGTCAGCAGTTACTGCTGTGCTCCGATGGGCTAACGGATGAACTGAGTGACGAGCAGATACAAAGAAAGCTCCGAAGTAAGAAGACCACCGACGATCAGGTTGAAGCATTGATTCAATCGGCACTTGCCCATGGCGGCAGTGACAACCTGACGGTCATCGTGATCGGAGATCCCCCCGACAAGCGGATTGCCATCGGTGATCAGCTCGACTTGGATGTTACACAGGATATTCGTGACCCCATTCCGACAGCGGTCTCGCGTAGTGGTCATCCCTTTTTGAAGCTGTGGTTACCGTTACTGATTGTCGTGCTAGTCGCGATAACGCTATTGAGCTGATTTCCGTATGGACTTTGTAGGGCGAAAACTAGGTCGTTACGACATTGTCGAACTTATCGGCGAAGGCGGCATGGCGCGTGTTTACAAAGCGTTCGATCCCGAGATCAACAGATCGGTTGCTCTGAAAATCCTCAAGGAAGAGCACTGCCAGACAGACGAGTACAAAAACAGATTTATCAAGGAAGGTCGAGCAGCAGGAGCTCTGACTCATCCCAACATCGTGACCATTTACGATGTAGGCACCATCGACGACGCTCCCTACATCATGATGGAACTCCTGGAAGGGACTACCCTCGGTGAGCTTTTGCAAGACGGTGAGCGACTCACTCCGGAGCAAACTCTAGAGTGTGTTGCTCAGCTAGCTGATGCCCTGGACTATGCGCATAAGCGACAGGTCGTTCACCGGGACATGAAGCCTGACAACATAATCATGGACCTAGAAAGCGGGGTCGTAAAAATCGCCGATTTCGGAATCGCGCGACTCGCTCAGAGTGAAGTCAACGACAGCACGCAGGCCGGGATGATGCTCGGTACGCCGCGCTACATGTCACCAGAGCAGGCAACCGGAGACAGGGTAGACGGACGATCCGATCTGTTTGCGATAGGGGTGATCATGTACGAGATCATCACCGGTCGCAAAGCGTTTGATGCGGACTCGATGACTACATTGATACTCCAGATCGTACAGAAGGATCCGGTGCCCATTCGTCAGACCGTAGCCGATGCACCGGTGGGCTTCGAAAAGATCGTAAAAAAGCTCCTCCAAAAGAAGCCAGAAAGGCGTTTTCAGACAGGTGCAGAACTTAAAACAGCGGTTCTTCGTGAGCTTGGGGCACTACGCGACGCCAACGAGGAATCCGCAGGCTATCTGCCGCTGCAAATCAAATGGACAGCGATCATGGCGGTAGTGGTTGCGGTGGCTATGGCCGCGTCGTCCTATTTTGTGATCAAGGCACAAAGGAGCATGCTATCGAAGCAGCTGGTCGACTCGGGAATCGCTCTAACCAAGTTCATTTCAGTGCAGTCAGCGATCCCAGTACTGGGTGAAGATTGGATTTCGCTCGAAGCTTTGGTGCAGGACGCGGCCGCACGCGACACCTTCAGCTACCTTGTTGTTTCCGATCATACAGGCGTCGTTCGAAGCGCCACTGATCCCGAGCTGCTGGGCAAACCCCGGCCCTCTTTGCCCGACGCCGAAGAGGTTTTCCGGCAAGAGGACATAGTCGTCAGTGATGTCGGTGAATCGCTCTACAACTTCAGCGTGCCGGTACTGTTTAACCAGACGCCCGTAGGCAGTGTCGATGTGGGCCTGGCGACTGAGAGCATTTCCGAAGCACTCGCGACGACGTCGCGCATGCTGATTATTTTGGCGCTGGCAATGGTGGTCACCGTGTCAATTGCGGTGTTCATTTTCAACAAACTTACGTCGCGAAATTTGTATTTAGTGACTGAAGCGCTGCGTCTCTTTGCGCGCAAGCATCATGAGGTGCGAATTTCAAAAGCGAGTACAGATGAATTCGGTGATCTCTTTGTGGCCTTCAATGCGATGGCTGACGATCTCCAGCAGTTCTTCGATGAGAGTGATGGAGACAGAGTGCTCGATCCGCTAGAGAGTTCTCCGGTCATCGAGACCGATATCAGTGGCATTACGCAGACTGTCGTCGCGGCGCGCACTGTCGTCAAGCCTGGCGCGATTGCTATAGATGAGGAGTGCCAGGAGGGCCAGGCAAATGACAAGGAAGTTGAGCAGGAAGACCAGGGTGGCGAGTCGGATTCGTCGGATGCCAAAAACGACAGCGACCTTGTAGAGAATCACGGCGGACGTTGAAGCACTGTTAACGGCGAGACCTGTAGCTCTAAAGTACGAGTCCCGGATCGTTGCTCGGAGTGCGGTCTTTAGACTCGCTCCCGCTGTTATGCGCAAGAAAGAAAGCGCAAGGACGGTGGTCCGTTATTGCGTGACGGCGGCGGTTATAAAACACGCATGGAGATACAGCCGGGGGAAGTACGGCTGCCAATGGAATATAAGAAACGGCTGGAACAGTAAGTGCACCATACACAAGATGCCCAAGTGGCG
>JBCCNK010000298.1:0-4397 GCA_039025875.1 Pseudomonadota bacterium | reverse complement strand
CCGAGACGTTGGCTACTCACCGCAAGCGACTCAGCCAGGTAGGGTTCAGTAGCTGCGATGTGTGGTTCCAGTGCTTTAACTTCGCCTCAATGATTGCGATCAAGTGATCCCGGTCGAAGCGTTAAGGCAGCGCTGGATCGACAACGAGCTTGCATCCTGGGCGGATTTGCTCCCGGCCCAGGTCGAGGCGGGATTGTGTGAGAAGCGCTACGGCGACCTCCCAAGATGGAAAAATGCTCTGAAATCCATGCCGGAAGTACCGGATGTGAGTTCGTTGCTGGATCAGGACACAGTGACTCTGGCTTGCCCGAGGAATTTAGACACCGATGCGAGCGCCAAGCTGCAAGCGGCGCTGCAGGGCTTACATCCGTGGCGGAAGGGGCCGTTCGACTTTTTTGGTACGTTCGTGAACACGGAATGGCGATCTGACTGGAAGTGGCAGAGGCTCTCAAAACTCATCGAACCACTGCATGGACGGCGCGTATTGGATGTTGGCTGCGGCAACGGTTATCACTGCTGGAGAATGCGCGGGGCTGGCGCCGCCGAGGTGATCGGTATTGATCCCAGCCCACTGTTTGTAACTCAGTTTTACGCCGTACAGCAGTACGTCCGCGATGACATGGTATGCGTCTTGCCCAGCAGCTTTGAACAGATGCCCGCTGATTTGCGCGCCTTCGACACGGTGTTCTCGATGGGCGTTCTGTACCACCGACAAGACCCTATCGCGCATCTTCAACGGTTAAAGAAGAGCCTGCGTAAGAGCGGCGAGCTCATTCTGGAGACACTGGTAATTTCTGGTGACAAGGACCAGTGTCTGGTTCCGGAAAGTCGCTACGCGCGCATGGGAAACGTATGGTTTATCCCCACAAGTGACATGCTTCTCATCTGGTTGAAAAAGCTTGGTTGGCGAGAGCCAAGGCTCGTCGATGAAACTCCCACAAGCACTGAAGAACAGCGCAGCACCGAATGGATGCGATTCCACTCTTTGCAAGAATTCCTCGACCCAGCCGATCACACATTGACCATCGAGGGGTACCCAGCACCACGGAGAGCGATTTTTTTAGCCACTGCACCGTAATTTGTGAACAGACGCTCAGGCAAACGTATCAGTGTAGGGACTTGTTTTTTTGAGGCTGCTCGAAGACGGTCTCAAACACCTCTCGATAGCTTCGCGGAAAGTGTACGGTTAGACCCTTGCGTAAGTATGCAGGGAGTTCTTCAAAGTCTCTGCGGTTTGCATGGGGAAGAATCAACTCGTGAATTTTGGCCCGCCGGGCAGCTATCACCTTCTCTCTAACTCCGCCGACGGGTAGCACCTGCCCAGTGAGTGTTAGCTCGCCGGTCATCGCCAGTGAGCGTTTCATGCGCTCTTTACGCGCCAGCGATAATAGCGCTGTCGCAATGGTGATTCCTGCACTAGGACCATCTTTTGGTGTTGCGCCTTCCGGCACGTGCAGATGCACCATGCTGGTATCAAAAAAACTCCGGTCTGCCTGAAAGTCCTTTAGATGCGCCACAACGTAGCTGTAGGCAATATCGGCGGATTCCCGCATGACATCGCCTAAGCGACCGGTAAGTTTGAAACCACGATTGAGCGTGTGAATACGAGAGGATTCGATGGGGAGTGTCGCGCCGCCCATCGCGGTCCAGGCGAGGCCCATAGCGACCCCTACTCCCCGCTGGGGTTTCTCGGCCTGGAACAGCGGCTTGCCAAGAAGCTGCTCGATATCCTTTTTCCCGATGCGTCGTCGGTCTTCTTTACCTTTTACAAATCCTACGATTGCTTTGCGCATAATCCGTGCGAGCTGCTTCTCCAGGTTCCGTACGCCAGCCTCGCGACAATAGGATTCGATGACATACTTAAGCGCCGGATCGTTGATTTTCAGCTGCGCATCTGCCAGGCCGTGTCGTTCCAGTTGCTTCGGCCAGAGATGATTGCGAGCGATAGCAAGCTTCTCTTCGGCCACGTATCCGGACAATCTGAGCGTTTCCATTCGGTCAAGGAGCGGCCCAGGGATTGTGTCGAGCTGATTCGCAGTACAAATAAAGAGGACCTGCGAAAGATCGATACGCAGATCCAGATAATGATCGAGGAACTCAGCATTCTGCTCGGGGTCCAGCACCTCAAGGAGCGCTGATGCTGGATCTCCGCGATAAGATGCGCCTACCTTGTCAATTTCGTCAAGCATGATCACCGGGTTCGATACCTGGACTTCCTTCAATGCCTGAACAAACTTGCCGGGCATGGCCCCAATGTAAGTCCGCCGGTGCCCTTTAATTTCAGCTTCGTCCCGCATTCCCCCAAGGCTGAATCGATAAAACTCCCGCCCCAGTGCAGACGCCACAGATTTTCCGATGCTGGTCTTGCCGACACCCGGTGGTCCGACCAGGAGTAAGATTGAGCCCGCGATTTCGCCCTTGAAGCTACCGACCGCGAGAAACTCAAGGATGCGATCTTTCACATCGATCAGACCATCATGGTCCTGGTTCAAAACGCGACTCGCATGGCGGAGATTCAAATTGTCATCAGACAGAAGTCCCCAGGGTACCTGGGTCGCCCAGTCTAGATAGTTGCGAGTGACCGAGTACTCGGGCGAGCCGGGCTCCAGAACCGAGAGTTTCTCAAGCTCGTCTTCAATGCGCGTCTGGGCCTGCTCCGGCAACGTTAGCT
The DNA here is from genome assembly GCA_039025875.1 of Pseudomonadota bacterium. Lineage (GTDB taxonomy): Bacteria > Pseudomonadota > Gammaproteobacteria > Pseudomonadales > Halieaceae > Congregibacter. The sequence continues at coordinate 1,726 of JBCCNK010000298.1, read as the reverse complement.
TCGCTAGTCTGTCTCGGAACTTCTCTGCGTCTGAGGTTCGGTCATCCTTGGAAATTCCCAGTTCCTTCTGTATTACCTTCATTTGCTCTCGTAGAAAGAACTCTCGCTGTTGATCAGATACCTTCTCGTTGACCTGCTCAGTAATCTTGCCCCGCAACTCCGCCACTTCTCGCTCTTTACCGAGCAGTGCCAGAACCTTCTGCATACGGGATTGAAGCGGCAGCGTATCTAGGATTTCCTGCAGCTGATCGCCCTTTGCGGTAGTAAGCGCCGCCGAGAAATCTGCGAGCAAGCTCGGTTGGTTCGGGTTGAAATTCGCGATGTAGTGACGCAGCTCCTCACTGTACAGAGGATTCAGCGGAAGCAGCTCTTTCACGGCCTGCAAAACCGCCATGGTGTATGCTTTGACGTCGTCGCTGTCTCTGTCGCCCTGGCTGCGCGGATACTCAACCTGAACGCGATAGGGTGGAGAGTCGCTTAACCAACGGACGACTCGAAACCGGCGAATACCCTGGGCAATAAACTGACTTGGACTGTCGGCAACCATGGGCGGTTTGTGGAGCCGCACCACGCAGCCTATCTCAGGGAAGTGTCGCGGCAGCGGATCACTGCCGGAATGCCGCGTTTGATCAACATAGGCCAGCCCCAGCAGGCCGTTGGCTGTCTCGGTGACCGCCTGGAGCGTGCCGCCCCACTCTTCGAGGTTCATCGCGACCGGCTGCACCTGCCCAGGAAAAAACGGACGCTGCGGCACCGGTATGACAAAAAGTGAGTCAGGCAGAACATCGTCGGCTACTGCAGGAGCTGAAGTCGAGGATTCGGATACCTCTGTCGCTTCAGAATCTCCCTGAGCTGCACTGCTGTTTTCTGAGCTCTCAATCCCACCTTGGTGCTCGTCGTCCAGTTTTTTTTCCTCTTCCTGTTCGACGGGGTTTGGGGCACGCGTTCGACCTTTTCGGGTCTTCTGGTTGCTCATGCGGCATTCCTTTTATGGTCAGCAGGAGGTGGGGCCTGAGATCGCAAATTCAACGCATGAGCTGGACCAAACACTCAGAATAACCAGTCCCGTCAAGGTTACTATGGTGACCATGAGGATTGGTCTGTGGAGAGGCCTATAAAGAGACGAGACGCAACCTCCTGCATGCACTTCTCACGTACTTTTCAGGTACTTTTCAGGTACTTCTCAGGTACTTCTCAAGCGTTTCTCAAACAACGAAGGAGCAGACGCGGGACTCAAACTGGGGAAGCTAAGTCGGCCAAACACGCATCGAAGCAAGCTTTGCGGCGCTTGAATGCGCTAGCCCTCTGTGACGGGGACGAGTCTTCGTATGAACACACGCATCGCTCTACTCATCCGCACCTCGAGGCGAGACGGGTGCGTTTGGCATGGGAAAGGAAGCCACGTTGGTCGATTCGCCGCCTTTTGCCTCGGATATCTTGCCGACGCCTTCTTTCGCCACTTCATCGATCCTGATGACAGACTGGAGTGGTATGTAACTCCGCTGCACGCCGTTGAATTCACTCTTCAGCTTCTCCTCACCGGGGTCCACCAGAATTTGTGACCGCTCACCAAAGAGAAACTCCTCGACTTCGATAAAACCCCACATGTCGCTTTGGTAAATCTGCCGCGCGAAAAGTTCTACCACCTGGTTTCCATTCTGGAAGATAACCTTGTAGACAGGGTTTGTTGCTTTCTGAGATGCCCTAAATCCGACCAAACCTTGGG
>JBCCNK010000297.1:0-4444 GCA_039025875.1 Pseudomonadota bacterium | reverse complement strand
CTGCTCTTAACCATCCAGACAGCTCTGCGGCAATGCGCCTTTCGCGTCAGGAGATGCAATTCTATTCGTTCGGTTTCTATCACCATGACGTGTGCCTGGTCAAAATGTGGGATCACGAATGCGATACGGGATCTGTACTTTTTTTCTCAGTTGAAATCGATTCAATGAATGCGTTCTTAGAGGTCAAGTCCCGCGCGCAGGACCTTGCAACGAATTCATTCAGAGAAGGCAGGTTGCTTTCTTCCGCCGCTAACCAATCAAGGTTGTCGTTCTGTCTACCGGATCCGGACGGACAGTGGATAGAAGTTCTTGGCCCCGGCCAATTAGAGGAGGCGACTGATGACGAGTAGCACTCTCCCCGTGAACGTAACACCGGAATGGCTGCAACGTTTCAGCGGCCTGTTGCGCCTTAAATGGTTTCGAGAGCTCATCCTGCTTCGACCCACGCTCACCGGCGCCAGGCGCACCAATAAAACCGAAGACTATGGTGTTTTTCGGCCGTCTCTAGCCAATCGTCTTGCTTCGGTTGGCCTTTATGTCAGCGATCTTTCGATTAGTCGACGCTTCTATGAAGAAGCGCTAGGTATGACACATGCCCGTTCTACGCCCAGCGAGACGCATCCTACACAGCAAGGTGTGAACATCGAGTGCTGCTATATGTCAGCGAGTGATCACCCAGAGTGCTTGGTTTTGATACGTCAGACAGACTCTCAAGGTGAACTCGTCAAACCGACAGCAATGTCGATGTTCCATACGGCGTTTCAAATTGAGGGCGATACGAAAAGCGACATCCTCGCCTACGCTGAACAGTTGAAGGATAAGGGCTTTAAACTGCACTACGGTCCCGCAAAACACAACAATGAACCACCCTGGGGAGATGGCGAAACCGGCGGCAACTTCGCGGTCTATATTTATGACCCTGACTACCACAACATCGAGATATTCGCCGAAATGGATACGATTGAGAATTATCGCGACCGTTATGGCGAAGGTCCGAGACGCTAAGAAGTTATGGTTCTAGTTTCGATGTCGCGGCGCAGGTGGTTGATCTGCTGCAGAAAAACTAGGGAACCTGGACTTGTTCAGAGGCTACCTAGTGTCCTGCATGGTTAATCCGTTGAATAAATTTCGAGTGATTTTTTGTGTCTGGCAAGGCGCGGTGAGGAGTCATAGCCGTAGCTATGGCGACGATCCGCAACGCCGCCAGGCGCGAAAAAGCGCCGAAATAATTCAACGAATTAGCCATGCAGGACTCTAGAGCTTGCTCAAGGAAAAGTAAAGTTGCCGATGCACAAGAGAACAGCCGTTTTCATTACGCTCGCAGCAGGGTTTATCAGCTACTTTGGCATTCAGTGGGCTCTGGACAGCGTAGAGCTCAGACCGGCTAAGCAAGCGGTCTTGGCGATGAAAACGAACACCCAGCTTCCGGCCGTTCCCGATCTCAATCAAGAACACGAATTCGCCGAGCCACCAAATATCCTTATCATTCTTGCTGACGATCTAGGATGGAGAGACGTAGGATACAACCAGGGTGAAATCACGACGCCGGTGATCGATCGTCTCGCTCGCGGTGGTGTCACACTTAACCGGTTTTATGTACAACCAACCTGCAGCCCTACACGAGCAGCTCTTCTGACCGGCCGCTCTCCGCTGCGAATGGGGATAACCGGACCACTCACAAAGAACAACCCTACGGGCCTGCCTCTGAATGAAGCTACAACCGCAGATTATCTTCGCAAAGTCGGGTATCAGACCGCGCTCATAGGTAAGTGGCACCTTGGAGCACGCGACCTCGCTTATCACCCAAATGCCCGTGGCTTTGATCACTTTTATGGACACGTGACTGGTGGTATTGGGTACTACGACAAGACGCACGGCGGTGGATATGACTGGCAGCGAAACGGGGAAACGGTTCGTGAAGACGGTTACACAACACACCTGATCGCAAAAGAGGCTGTGCGGCTGATTGCAGAGCGAGATCCCTCGCGCCCGTTTTTCATGTACACGGCCTTTGGTGCTCCCCATCTTCCGAATGAAGCACCCGCAACCACAATCAATCAATATTCATCGATCAAACAGCATAATCGAAGGGTTCATGCAGCGATGGTCTCTGAATTAGATTCTGCCATTGGTGAGATTTACACAGCGATTGTCAAAGAAGGCATCGAACAGCAAACGTTGATTTGGTTCATGAGCGATAACGGCGGCTTGATCGCCGAAAGCCCCGCTCGCTTTTTCCCTGATTTTCTGCTCGCAAAGCTGATTGAATCTCGACTGAACGTGAAAACAAACGATCGAATGATTGAGTTCACGCGCCAGAATCTGACGGAGGGCGGCTCGGATAACCGACCCTTCAAGAAGGGCAAGGGCTCTCTCTATGAAGGCGGTGTGCGGGTTCCATCATTTGTTTACTGGCCCGGACAGCTCGGAGAATACGCCTATAACTACATGACTACTGTTGAAGATGTGACTCCTACCCTGATGACGATCGCCGGCGTGAAAACTGTGAATAACTTCGATGGTCGAGATCTCACCTCTGCGCTCATAGCGAACGCACCGCCAAGACCAGCTGACTACCTGACCAAAGTGACCGTGCTAGGGGAATCAACCGCAATCTATCGCTACCCTTACAAACTTATCCAGAGCGGCAGCGCAACCCACTTATTTAACCTTCAGGACGATCCTCTGGAGACGACAGATATCGCCAATGAGAGCACCGAACTCGTAAGTGCACTGACGGCCGCTATAGAATCTTTTCCCATGGGTGACAGTATCGCGATCCCTTTGCAGGACGCTATTGATGACGTGGATCGCTTCGGAGGTCAGGAAGATCGTGCTCCTTGGACGGAGCAAGCCTACGCTACTCAATCAAAGTTTAAATAACCCCAATGCGCGTTGTCATCGTGCGGAATAGTTATCGGCCAACCTGTGCGCTTGTTTTGCTTCTCTTTAGTTCCTTCGATGCGCTACCTTGCCAGTGTTTGGGCTCATAGCTGAGGCGCATGCGAAACTGCCACAATTGTTCAATCAGATGCTCTCGACTGATCCTTCTCGGATTGTTGAGCCAAGCGCTTATCAGTTCACCGGTTACCGCTATGTCAGCCAGCGCTGCCAGGCGCGGGTCTATGTCCGAACGAAAGACACCGGCTTTCATGCCGCGCTTTATTGAGTTAGTACGCTGCTCGAGCAGTTCCTCACGAAAGACTTGGACGCCGTTCACCGTCGATTTTCTATCCTCTAATACAGTTCTATGAAGTGCTGGCGTCCGCACAGCATATTCGACGATTGTTTCGACATCTCTCAAATCCGCCAGAGCAGGAGGTAGGTCGTCGTCTTCGTGCGATTTGAGCACCGCTAAGTATTCTTTCGCAGCTCGTTTAAAAACCGCTTCGTAGATGTCTTCCTTGCTTTTGAAGTACAAGTAAAAGGTTCCGTTTGCGACACCGGCCGATTCGCAAATTCGATTGATCTTAACGCCATGGTAACCGTCGACTGAAAACGCATCCATTGCCGCTCGCATTAGACTTTCCAGTGTTGCCGGATCGCGGTGCCTCATGTTGAGAACGTTTCCTTACTAGCTTCAGAGTACGCGAGATCGTACACGATTTGCGGTGCAGGAAGGTACTTGAATTGGTGTGCGGTGGTGGATTTGCACAGACTCAGGTGCGAGCGTACGAGGCCGCTTAGTCCTAACAAAATCAGTTGCGCTCTTGTCGATGCCCTCAAACAGTCCGAGGCGTTGCTTTGCTGGTGCTTGGCTCCGTTCTGATGAGAAGGCTGCTTGGCTCCATCCTAGCTAAACGATCACCGGGTCGTCGCTCTGTATGGTGTCAGCAAGAACTAAGGCAGAGCGCCCCGCCGAACGGGACTTCCTTAAAGCAAGCCCTGCTTGCTTGATGTGCAAGTGCTTAAAACTGCTTAGTCAATCCGACGTAAATGAGGCGACCGCGTGGGTCATGGACCAGCGCATCAAAACCTCCACGATCATTGACAAAAGGAGGTTGCTCATCAGTTAGGTTAAGTGCACCAGCCTGCAGCCGCAATCCATCCGTTAGTCCAGTCCCGCCTTCCCCGAAAACGTATGCATACTGTAAATCCAGTGATGTATAGCTATTGATTCGCCGGTCGTTATTGAGGTCGTCGGTGTAATCGTCGATGTGGCGGACAAAAGCAGTTACTTGATGTCTGCCCATGTTCCAGCTGGCGCGCAAGTTCGCACGCAAATCAGGTGTCGATCGGGTGAAGCTGGTGATGTTTCTCGAATCAAGCCGATCAATGGTTGGCGAGTTTGGCGTCTCCTGAACATCGAAGGTGGTGATGAGTGTTCCTGAAAGTTCTAGATCCAGCGTTCCCAGGTCGTCAAGGGAAAATACCTTTCCAACTTTTAAATCGATTCCATCCGTCTCGATAGAACCCGCGTTGATAAAGTCAACTTCAATTTGCG
>JBCCNK010000296.1:0-4466 GCA_039025875.1 Pseudomonadota bacterium | reverse complement strand
TAACCACTCGATGACCCGTAAGTGAGTAGCAAGCAGGCACCACTTGTACTCCTGATCGTAACTGAGTCTTGCAAATACGCCCTTTGTTCTCAGTGCACAAAGGGCCGTGGCTATCTGACGATGTGTATGCAGCTCGCCGAGCTCACGCCAGATCGAATACGCGAGATGCATATCATTCGCTTGAGGTGATGGGTTTTCGTATAAATTGTAATAATATGATAACAGATCGAGGTCGCGAGAACTTTCTGTTTTTAATAAAGTGGCTAGCGTCTCGATGTGGCTGGGAAGTAGCGGAGGAGTTAGTTTTCCAACACAAGGCGATATGTCTTCGCGCCAATTCTTTACTTTATTTTCCATATCATTCCCAGGAAACTTTGGCAGCCTGGGTACTTTTGCTTCGCTAATTGTTTTGAATCCTTCCTCTAGTTTACTCTTTATGCAGTTGGAGGTTCGAGTCTGGTACAGGAAATCTGACCCACCCTGGGGCAATCTGGGATCTGCACTAGGTACATGCCCTGGCGGAACGGCTGGCGGTAAAGGCGGGGCTGGTGATGGTGATAACGCCGGTGCCGGTGGTGGCAAGACAGGCGCCTGCGGAGGCCCGACTGGGTCTGCCGGTGGCGGCATCTCGAACCGTGAATGCGGGGGGTGCGCTAATCCAACGCTCCCTGCCGCGGGTGGCAGAATGGTGGACGTGTCTGAACAAGAGGACTGATGTCTTGCTCGGGATGGAAGCGTGTTACTGGTACTCTGTACTGACCTGCTTGAGCAGCGGGTCTGACCAGAACCTGCGGATTCCTGGCGAGGTCATCAACCGGGGTTGCCCAAACTCCGCGACGACAGCTCGTGTTTCGTGATTTCCCCATACGTGTCGCGCAAGCCTAGGCTACAGGACCTGGCCGTCAATATCAGCGCATTGCCTGGAACGATAGGACTCAGACGCCGTCGCTGCACCCTTGACTGATTAAATTACTAGGATTTCAAAGTGCATCTGACCATATCATTGTCGTAGTTGCGTTTAGAGCGGCTATCACGTCACAGCAGTTCCAACGTGATACAGAGGATCTCGAGCATCAAAAGGGCCTGGAAACTTTGCGTAATTCACGGCGTGATGGTCCTTCCACGTTCCAAGAGTCATACACCAGCTAGACTTATAATTGTTCACCCAATAAGTTATAAGATCCCGGTCGATAAGCCCATCTGCCATGAGCAATGAAAAAATATAAGATGGATTAATTCTCTTTTCGTCTAAGTGAATATTTGCTTTCGTAAAAAAATGTAACCATTCGATGACCCTCAAGTGAGCAACAAGTCGGTATCGTTTCTTCGTCTGGTGGTAACCAAACCTTTCAAACATGCCTTTTTGTGCCAATGCATAAAGTGCTGTAGCGATTTGACGATGCGTGTGTAGATCGCCGAGATGATATAAGATCTCATCTGCAGTACGCTTGTCCCTCTCTTGACGCGATTTTTTTTGATGCAAACGATAGTAACAGTTCAATAGACCGATTCCAAAAGGCTGTCCGTTTTTCAATCGAAAGTCTAACTTCGCGATGTCGTCGGGAAATAGCGGAGGAGTTAGTTTCTCAGCATAAGGTGATACGTCTCTAAGCAACTCAGTTGCATCTTTGCCAACCAACCCTGGCAGCACGGTGCGGCCTTTTCCACGAATTTCTGTGAGAGCTTGTTTCAGATTACGTAGACGTTCGGCGCTTCGAACGAAATGCAGGAAACCTGACGCCTCCTCGTCCGATATGCGTTCTCGATTAGCCACATGCCCTGGCGGAACGGCTGGCGGTAAAGGCGGGGCTGGCGCTCCTCGTGACGCATGCGGATATGGAAAAACCAGAGGGCGCGGCGTGGAAGGACCCTGGCTTACCGGTGGGGGCCCGCCTCTAACGGAGCTTTCGGCTCCACCCGCTCTCAAGCATAGACGCTCAGACGGTCGACCAGTCAGAGGATAGTCCGGCGGTCGCTTTCTATTGGACATAATTCGTCTTACAAGCTCGAGGTACGGGTCGCTATCGTCAATGTCATTGGATTACTCAGGATTGCGGGCGGTAGATGCCCTTGAGGCAGCCTCGATCGATAGCGCGGTCTGCCGGGGGGAGGGCATCAAGCTCTCTCAGGGCGGTCACGTTGCCCCAAGCTCGCAGTGACATTGCCCTAAGCTTGCAGTCAGATATGACTGCCGCATCTGGTTTTTACCTTATCAGTCGACCGGACCAAACCTCTCGCCTCAACGACTGTGGCTTTGCGGACATCGTCTTTAGAGGCGAGGTGACTCGCCGTCGCTTTACGTGTTTAGCCTCGTTTTGAATCGGCTATGGACAATAGCTTGAATAGCTTGAGCGAAGGAATTGATTCAACAGCTCTTGCCAGTGTTTTGCTTGAAATTTAAGTTTCTCAATCTGCGATCGGGAGAGGCTTGTCTTTGATCTGATTTTTGAAGTGTTTTTTACAGTAGTATACAAAATTAGACCGGCTCCACGAGGTTGGTTTATTGCCACAGAAGCGGACAAAACCAGGCACGAACAATCCGTCGGCGTAAAGTAGAGGCAGGTAGTCTCCCGAGTCAACCTCATCCATGCTCGTGAAATAGGTCATCAATCGCAGGCGTACAGCAAACATCGCAACGTTACCGGGGTCGTGCTTGAAGTTGCGGTCCCAGCCACTGAATGGTTTCGTATCAAATAGTGCGCAAAGAGCCATGTCCAATTGTAGGGAGATTTTGCTGTCTTCTACGCAGCCTATCCCCAGTGTCCTTGCCACATGGGATATGAAGCTTCGATTGAGCTGTCCATAAACGTTACACACCTCTGGGTGGGCGCTCGGTGGACCTCGTCGGTTACGAATTGAGTCTGCGTAATCGATTAGACGCTCGACCTCTGCCAAACTTAGCGCTGGAGTAAGATGTTGCATCAGGACATGCAGTCTAGAGATTGGTTTGCGAATGGAGTCTACCGATAGCTTTGGTAGTCCCGAGCGAACACTGGCTAGTTGATTCCACATTGCTAAGGCGTGCTCGCGATCTTGGTTTGGGAATATGTTGTTGTTAGCGTTACTGCCGGGACTATAAGTTGGGGCTGGAAATCCTTGAGGTTGACTGAGGCGCCCAAGCGGCGGAGCTGGTGGCAAAGCCGGTACTAGTGGCATAGTCGGTACTGGTGGCGGCATAACGAATCTTGCAGGCGGTACCGGCGGTGCTGCAGAAGCTGGAGGATCTTCGCCAAGACGGGCTCTGACATGCCTCATCGGAACCGGGGGTGTCGGTTGCTCCAGCCTTCGCCGTCTTTGCCGTCTTTGCCGTCTGCCCATACGTCCTTCACAATCTTAGGCGAGGGCACCCAGCAGGCAATATCAGCGCATTGCTTGGGACGAGAGCCTCAGAGGCAGATGCCGTCACGGCACTCTCGATCGGCAGTGCAGTCTACGCTGGTGGCGCAATCACTGCCGGCCTCGTTGCTGGTGAGGCAAAAGCCTTCATCGCTGCAAAGTACAAACTGAACGTCGAAGCGCAAGCACTCCTGACTCGTCGCGCAGGGCGTTCGGCAGACCCCGTCTACGCATCGGCGACCCGCAACGCACATCGCGTCGCTCGAACAAAACGGTTGAGGACGGTCATCGACCCGGCACTGCCGATTGAGGCAGTAGTAGCCGGAGCTGCAGTCGGAATCGGCCGAACATCCCTCGACGCAAGAGGAATCGAGACAGACCAGGTTTTGCTGGCAGTCGACGTCCAGTTGGCACTGACCCGCGGCCGCATCTTCGTCACGGCATACGCTCTCGATACAGGCTTGCCCGGCAAGACAGGTTTGCCCGGCCCCGCCACAGCCGTCGTGACACGCGCCGTCGATGCAAAACCGGCCCCCGCCCGAAGCGTCTTGTCCGCACTCCACATCGAACTGACACGCATCCGATTCGGGCCGGCACTCCTGCTCGCTGCAGACAAATCCGGCGGCGCACACTTCAGAATCTGCACAGCTGCAGGGGCCCTGCCCGCAGGATTGGTTGCTGGCCGCACAGAGTCCGTTCAAACACAGAGCGCCTTCGGGGCACTCGTCGCTCCGCTCGCAGCTGCCTGGGGTGGCGATCGGGTCGGGCTCGGTCGGCTCCAGGCAGAGATCGCCACGGCAGACCGTACCGTCCGGGCAGTCCCGGTCTTCAGCGCAGATCGGAACGCAGCCGACGTCGGTGCATCGCTCTGAAGAAGCGCATTCTACATCTCCAAAGCAAGCCGTTCGTGATTCCGGCTGAACGCGACGGCAGCCTAGCCCGTCGCAGTAAAAGCAACCGGTATCGTCACAGGAATACTCTTCGTTCGAGCAGGCCGAAACGGTGATTCCCGCCGCAGCGAGCAGGATGGGAGCGAAGAAGCGCAGCATGAAGCCTCCAAACGAGCGAATTGCCATCCCTATCCAATTCTGTGCCAAAGCGAAACCAGCACGCGTTTCCAAAGCTTTCGT